>JASGEH010000145.1:0-7764 GCA_047606565.1 Comamonas sp. | reverse complement strand
GCCAGCGCCGCCACACCGGCGGCCGCGCCCAGCAGCAGGCCGGCGGCCAGCCGGCGCCGGCGCGCATCGGGCGCCCGACTGTGGCTGTGGCCGTGGCCGTGCATTACTGCTTCACGCCCAGCGCGAGGGCGTCGGCCAGTACGCGGTAGACGTCGCTTTGCTCCAGGTAGCCGCGAAAGCCCTCGGAACCCGGACCTTCGGATTGCAGCACCTCGTCGTCGACCGCGTGCACGCCCGTGTCGCTGTCGCGCGGAATGATGCCGGTGCGCAGCACGGCGCCGGGCACGTCCTTGTAGGCCTCATTGGCGACGTATTCCTTCTTGTCGTTCTGCAGGGCCGGGTTGAAGGGGCCGTCGAGCTTGGGGCGGAAGGTCTCGTAGTAGTCGGGGCCGTTGTTGGAGAACATCGCCAGCCGGCGCGAGACGTCGACGCGGTCGGGGAAGCCGTCGCCGTCAGCGTCCACGTAGTTGGGGAAGCCAGCGTCAGCATAGACGCCGACCTTCTCGCGCATGTCGGTGCCGGGCTTGTCGTCGTCGATGGTGCCGATGATGGAGACACCGTGCGTGTGGTCGCCGGTCACCACCACCAGGGTGTCGGGGTGGCTGGCGGCGAAGGCACGCGCCACGCCCACGGCCTGGTCGAACTCGATGGTGTCGAACAGCGCGCGCTCCCAGTCCAGCGGGTGGCTCATCTTGTCGATGTTGGCGCCTTCGACCATCAGGAAGAAGCCTTCGGGCTTGCGCGAGAGCGCGTCGAGCGCGGCGCGCGTCATCTCGACCAGGCCGGGCTGGTTGGGGAATTTGCCGACCGTGCCCTTCTTGAGTTGCTCGCGGTCGAGCGTGGAGTCCAGGTTGCCGGTGTGGAACAGGCCGAGCAGCCGCTCGCTGCCGGCGGCGGCGGCCAGCTCGCGCTTGTCGGTGACCAGGGTGTAGCCGTCCTGGCGGAAGCGCTGCACGTAGTCGGTGTCGTCCTTGCGCTTGGAGCCCAGCGTGCCCTGCGGCAGGAAATAGGCCGAGCCACCGCCCAGCACCACTTCGGGCCGGACCTGGTAGAGCATGCCGGTGATCTCGGCCTTGTCGGCGCGGCGGCGCGTGTGCGAGACCACGGCGGCGGGCGTGGCGTCCTGCAGCTCGGCGGTGGTGACGATGCCGATGGCCTTGCGGGTCTGGCGGCGCAGCGCCTCGGCCAGGGTCTCGACCTTGGGGTCGTCGAGGCTGGCCGGGGTGCGGTCGGCGTAGACGCCGAGCGCGTTGACGGCGGACTTGTGGCCGGTCATGTAGGCCGACATGGTGTTGGCGCTGTCGGTGGCGATGGAGCTGGTCGAGGAGGTGCCGATGAAGGCCATGCGTTCGAGGCCGTCCATGTTCAGGCGGCCGTTGGCCTTGCCCTCGGTCATGCCCTTGGACATGATGCGCGCGCCGGTGCGGTGCGCCACCGACAGGCCGTCGCCGAGCAGGAAGATGACGTTCTTGGCGCGCGGCTGGCTGGCCGTGGCGTAGACCTGCCAGGTCACGGCCTTGCGCTGCGCGCCGGCCTGGACCTCGACCTTGTAGTCGCCCGCCGTGGGCAGCGCGAGATCGCGCAGGATCAGGGCCGAGCCCAGCACCTGACCGTCCTTGCCCTTTTCCTCGGCGACGAAGCGGGCTTCGCGGCCGAAGACTTCCTGGTAGGGGCGACCGTTGACGGTGACCTTGACATCGCCCGGGGCGACGACGCCGTCGAACTCGGCCTTGAAGTCGAACGGCGAACCCACCAGGATGGTGGCTCGGTCAAGCGGATAGAGGGTGGCCGCCTGGGCGGCGGCCGCCACGGCGGCGGACAACAGAAGAAGAACGGAGAGTGGCTTGCGCATGGCTGGGGGTTCCCTCGAAGACTATTGGTGCACTCGGCCCACCGGGCATGGCCGGGGGTGAGCGCGCCGATCCTATGTCGGTCACGTGACCATTCCATGACACAACCTGCCCCCGCGCAGGGACACGGGTGGCCGCGCAGGCGCAAACCCCGATCGCGCCGCCGCGTGACACCCCGTGCGCAGCGCGGCGGGCGCGTCCCGCTCAGTGCGGCACGCCACCCTTGACCAGTTGCACGCGCTGGCGGTCCATGGTGCGGATCAGCGCGTCCAGGCCGTCGGCCGGCGCCGGATTCGCCGAACGAGCGGCATCGCCCGCATTGCCCGCATCGCCCCCCTCACCCGAACGGCACAGCAGGTCGGCCGCCGACCAGCCGGCCTGGCCAGGCACGGCGCGGGCGCGCACCCAGCCATCGCGGTCGACGATGAACTGCGTACCGGCCAAAGCCTGCGGCGCGACCCCCGCGATCAGCGCGAAGGCCTGCCATGCAGCCTCGCCCTCCGCCTCGTCCCCCGCCTGGCACTGGCCCTGGCCGGGCCGCCCGCGCGTGAGCTCCACGGTGACGAAGCGCGGGTCTTCCAGCACCGGGCTGCCGTCGCCGGCCAGCACGCGCAAGCGCTGGCCGTGCAGCGCGCGCAGCGTGGTCTGGCGCGGGCCGGCGGCCGGGTCGCAGCGCACCACCGCGTCGGGCAAGGCCACCGGCTGCGGCCATTCGCCGCTGCGGCGCAGGCTCTGCCCGGCAGCATTGGCCTGCAGGAAGTCGAGGATCTGCCAGACTTCGCCGGCGTCGAGCTGGCCAACGAATCCCGGCATGGTTTCCTGACCATGGCGGTCGCGCATACCGTGCAGTACGCGCCACAGCAGGTCGCCATCGGTGCGGCGCCACAGCAGCGCGCCGTTGAGGTTGGGCGGCCACATCGGCAGGCTGGCCGCCTGCGGCCCCTCGCCGCCCGCGTCGGCGCCATGGCAGGCGAGGCAGTGCTGCGCGTAGAGCTGGCGGCCATGCGCGATGCTTTGCGCCGTGTAGCCCGTGGGCGAGACCTGGAAGGTGGTCGGGTAGGCCGGCGCCAGCAGCAGCGCCGGGCTGGGCCAGGGCGCGGCCAGCAGCAAGGCCAGCGCCAGCCCCCAGGCCACGCGCCGGCCCCAGCGGCGGCGGCGCAGCAGCACGCCGGCCAGCGCGCACAGCGCAATGCCGGCCAGCGCCAGCACCGACCAGGCCACCTCGCGCGCATGGCCGCGGTCGATGGTGATCACCTCGACATCGATGCGCGAACCCCAGGGCCAGGCCGGCTGGCCATGCAGATCGCCCGCCAGACCCACCGCATGCAGCAGCGACAGCAGGCCGACCTCCACCGTGCGCAGGAAGACCAGCAGGTGATTGACCCAGTTCGGGTCGAGCGCATCGAGCATCGCGGGCGGTGGGTTCTTATTGATTCGGGGAAAAGCAAACGCTGCCAGCCCCGTCAAGAACTGGCAGCGCGGCGGGCGCTGGGGGATTGTCCCCGCTCACCAGCTGTCGGCCAGACCCAGATGGTTCAGCGCCTCGCGGCGCAGTTCGGCCAGTTCGGGGTCGCCGCGATGGCGCGGGTAAGGCTTATCGACGCGCAGCTCGGCGACGATGCGCGCCGGGCGCGGGCTGAAGATCACCACGCGCTGCGCGAGGAACAGGGCTTCCTCCACGTCGTGCGTGACCAGCAGCGCCGAAAATCCCTGCTGCTGCCACAGCCGCACCAGCTCGCCCTGCATCTGCAGCCGGGTGAGCGAATCGAGCTTGCCCAGCGGCTCGTCGAGCACCAGCAGTTGCGGGTCGTTGACCAGCGCGCGCGCCAGCGCCACGCGCTGCGCCATGCCGCCCGAGAGCTGGTGCGGGAAGGACTGGGCGAACTCGCTCAAGCCCACCAGCTGCAGCGCCTGGTCGACGCGCGCCTTCTGTTCCTTGAGCAGGCCACGCGCCTGCGGGCCCAGCGCCACGTTGTCCCACACCGTGCGCCAGGGAAACAGCGTCGGGTCCTGGAACACCACGATGCGCGACGGGTCGGGTCGCGTGATCGGCTGGCCGTCCTGCTCGATGCGCCCGGCCGTGGCCGGCTCCAGCCCCGCCACCAGGCGCAGCAGTGTGGACTTGCCGCAGCCGCTGGGCCCCAGCAGCGCGACGAATTCGCCGGGCGCCACGCGCAGGTCGACATCGTCGAGCACCTGCAGCAAGCCCTTGTTCTGCGCGTCGCCCGGCACCTTGAACCAGTGGCTCACGCCCTGCACGCCGATGTGCGCGCCGCGCGCGGCGGACACCGGTTCAGCGAGCTGCTGACCGCGCTGCGCGCGCAGCGCATCGTCCAGGCCCTCGGACAATTCGGGATCGAAACCCGTGGCGACTACCATTTGACGGTTCCTTTCTGCCACGACAGCACGTGGTCGCGGATGGTGAAGAGCAGCGTGATCAGGCCCGAGCACAGCGCCGCCATGACCAGCAGCGCCGCGTACATATTGGCGTAGGCGGCCCAGCCCTGGGCCCATTGCAGATACCAGCCCAGGCCAGCCTTGACGCCCATCATCTCGGCCGTGATCAGCACCGAGAACGAGGCCCCCAGTGCCATGAAGAAGCCGACGAAGACCTGCGGCAGCGCCGCCGGGATGGCCACGCGCAGGATCAGGAACCACTCGGAGGCGCCCAGCGTGCGCGCCACATCGTAGTAGCTCTTGTTGACGGCGGCGATGCCCGACCAGGTCAGCACCGCCAGCGGGAAGAAGGTCGCCAGCGCCACCAGGAAGACGGCAGCCGCGTAGCTCGACGGCGCGAAGAAGAAAGCCAGCGGCAGCAGCGCCGAGGCCGGCACCGGCCCCAGAAAACGCAGCACCGGATGCACCCAGTAGCCGGCGATGCGCGACCAGCCGATCAGCACGCCGGTCAGGAAACCGACGATGGCGCCGATCACCAGGCCGTGCAGCAGCAGCCGCAGCGAATACAGCGTCGAGATGCCCAGCCGGCTCCAGTCCTCGGCGACCACGTCGATCAGGCTTTGCGGCGGCGCGAAGAAGGGCGGCGGCAGCACGCCCAGCTTGGCGGTCAGGATTTCCCACAGCGCCAGCAGCAGCGGCGCGGCCACCAGCCAGGCGCCGGCATGGCGCACGCCCCGGGTGGCGGCCCCCACGCGCGGGCCCAGCAGCGCCAGCAGCAGCACGACCGCGCCGATGACCAGCGCGGCGATGCCGAATTCGTTGGTGTAGGCCCAGTCGCTGAAGCCGACCACCACGTTGGGCCAGGCCAGCGTCAGCGCGCCCAGCGCGAACCAGGCCAGCGCGGCCAGCACGCCGGTGCGCCACAGGCCGGTGGGCGCGGCCTCGATGAGCCGGGCGGCGGCCTCTGCGGCGGTGGGCGCGGCGCGTGGGGTATCGGCATGGGTATCGGCGCGGACATCGGCACGCTGCGGCTGCGGCCCGCGCGCGGCGCCCGGGCCGGGTAGATCGGTGGAAAGCGTACTCATGGGGTGCAAACTCCTTCAAAAAACACCGGGCCCGTCCCCCAGCCTCCTGGTCTCGGTGGGGCGCCCCGGTGCCTCCGGGTGGCAATTCGGGTCTGGCGACAGCGTAGGACCGGGACCGGCCGGCACCAACGAACGAATCCGCATGTCCTTATCGGACCGGCGGGGCGCGGGGAGAGAGGGGAGCAGGACGGCCCGGTTTGGCCTCATCCCCCTCGCGGGAGGGCTAGGGAGAGGCTCAGGGGAACGCTGACGCTCAGGCCAGCACGTCGGTGGTCACCACGTCGGCGAAGCGCTTGGGGTCGGTCGAGGTCTTGAGGATGCCGGCCTTGCGGAAGTCCTGGGCGAAGTATTCGACCTCGGCGCGCAGGTTCTGTCCGGCCGGATGGTGCGCGTAGTTGGTGCTGTGGATGAGACTGCGCAGCTCTTCCTCGGTCACCTTGGGCGTGTACTTGGCGTACAGGCGCGCGGCCTCGTTGGGGTTGTCGGCGGTGAACTGCGCGGCCTGCGCCAGCGAGCGCACCACGGCAGCAGCGGTGGCGCGATCCTCGCGCACCAGCTTGCCGCTGGCGGCCAGCACGCAGCAGACCTTGCTGGCGTATTCGCCGGTGCCGCTGTTGCCGATCTCGACGAACACGCCGGGATTGCGCTTTTCGAACAGGTAGACGTTGGGGTCACCGTCGGCAATCGCCTGGATCTCGCCCTTCTTGACCGCCACGTCGAGCAGGTCGGCCGGGTAGACGCGGTATTCGACGTTCTTGATACCGTGCTTGTAGAGGTGGATGTCGAAGAAGTTCTTGGCCGGGCTGTTGAGGTCGCTCACGCCGATGGTCTTGCCCCTGAGCTGCTCGATGCCGGTGATGCCGGCGCTCTTCACGCCCACCAGCCGCAGGCAACCGCCGTGCACGCTGCCGACCACCTTGACGTCGAAGCCCGACTCCAGCGGCTTGAGCCAGCGGTGGATCAGGCCGATGCCGACATCGGCCTTGTTGGTGGCCAGCGCTTCGAGCAGTTGGTCGGCGGCGCCGGCCCAGTTGAGCGTCTCGACCTGCAGGCCGTTTTGCTCGAAGATGCCGCGCTCGAACGCCACCGGAATCGGCGAGTGGCAGTAGGAGGCCTGGCTCCAGGCCAGCGTGATCTTCTTCTTGGGCTGAGCGAAGGCGCCGGTGGCGATCAGACCGACCGGCGCGGCCAGCGCGGCAGCGCCCGTGGCGCGCAGCACGCGGCGACGGCTCAGGCCGTTGGGGGCAGTTGAGTTCATGGGGTATCCCTCTCGATGCGGTATGGAAAACTCCACGAGGTTAGTTCCCGGCGAGTTGCCATCCCAATGAATGTTTCCGCATGAGCTTATGCAACCCCTTCCCCGGCCAGGGCGATCAACTCAGCACGTCGGCATACACATGGCGGGCGAAACGCTGCGGATCGGTGCTTTGCTTGAAGACGCCGATGGAGCGGAAGTCCTGCGCGTAGAACTCGATTTCCTTGAGCAAGTCGGTGCCGGCCGGGTGGTGGCTGTGCGTCAGCGAGCCGAGGATCTGGCGCAAATCCTCCTGCGTGGCCTTGGGCGCGTATTTGCTGAAAATCGCGGCGGTCTCGTTGGGGTTGTCGGCCACGAAATCCGAAGCCTGGATGACGGCCCGCGTCAGGCTGGCGACCAGCTTGCGATCCTTGCGCACCAGCTCGCCCCGCACGCCGACGATGCAGCACACCTTGTCGGCATATTCTTCCGACAGGTAGGTCGCGAGCGTCGCGAACTGGCCCGGGCGGCGCTTTTCGATCAGGTAGAGGTTGGGGTCGCCATCGGCGATGGCCTGGATTTCGCCCTTTTCGACCGCCACGTCGAGCAAATCGGCCGGGAACTGCCGCCACTGGACGTCGCGCTCGGGGTCGATGCCGCGCTTTTTCAGGTAGATGCTGAAGAAGTTCTTGCTCGGCGCCGTCATGTCGGCAACACCGATGGTCTTGCCCCGGAGGTCCGCCAGCTCGGTCACGCCAGCCGCGGTCGAGCCCACCAGCCGGCCACAGCCGCCGTGGGTACTGCCCACGATCTTGACGTCGAAACCCGACTCCAGCGCCTTGAGCCAGCGGTGAATCATGCCAACGCCGGCATCGGCCTTGCCCGTCGCCAGCGACTCCAGCAGCTGGTCGGTCGAGCCAGTGAAGTTGACCAACTCGACATCCAGCCCATTGCGCTCGTAGAAACCGCGTTCGAGCGCCACCAGCGCGGGCGACAGGCAGATCGCATTGGCATTCCAGGCAAAGGTGAGCTTGCGCGTCTGCGCGAAGGCACGCGGCGCCAGCACCGCCGCCGAGGCGGCCACGGCGGCGCTGGCGGCGGCGGTCTTGAGCAGGCGGCGGCGGCCGGGCGAGGCGGCGTGGAACAAAGTGGTCATGGATGGGGCCTTCGGGCGGCCCAGGGGCCGCGATGAATCAAT
>JASGEH010000144.1:0-11300 GCA_047606565.1 Comamonas sp. | reverse complement strand
CGCGGGGCGTCGACCACCAGTTGCTCGAAGCCCAGGCGCCAGAGCGAGCGCGGCGAGAGCGTGGCCTGCACGCGGTCCAGCCGCAGGGTCTCGCGGCCCTGGGCGTCGAGCAGGCGCACGCCGCGCGCCTCCACCGTGGGCAGGTGGCGCCAGCTGTCGGCGCGCGCCGACAGGCCGTCGATGCGCAGGGCCAGGCCGAGCTGCCGGCTGGCCTGCTGTTCCAGCCACGGGCGCAGTTGCTCGATACGCGGCACAATCACGGCGTGCAGGACGCCCCAGGTCAGCGCCAGCGCCAGCCACGCGGCCACCAGGGCCCACCAGACGACGCTGGCGGCCAGGGCAACGCCGCGCAGGCGCCGGGAGGGCTGAGGAGAAAGATCTGTCATGGATGGAGCGCAAACCCTGCCGGCGAGCGCCGGTCATCACAAAAACATAGCATGAAAAACTCGGTGCCCGGCCGTCTGCCTGCCGGACACCGCGTGAAAGCCACGCGAAAGTATGTCAGCACGACCCGACGCGATCACACCATGAGTTCCCCGACCTCCCTTGACCGACAAGCGCCCGACGCCCGGCCCGCCGACGGCGCGGCCTCCTCCTTCGCCTCCACCGCCGCCCATTCGCGCCTGGTGCAGCGGCTGCGCCGCCGCTACGCCGACCTGCTGCCGCTGCTGCCGGCCGGCGCGCCGGTTCGCCAGACCCTGCACGAAACCTACGAAGCGCTGCGCGCGCGCGGCCTGGACTGCGCCAGCGCGCTGCGCGTGACGCGCCAGCTGGTAATCGAGCGGCTGGCGGTGCTCGACTGCGAGCAAAGCGCCGAACTGGCGGTGGTCACACGCGCCATGACCGAGCTGGCCGAAGTCGCCCTGGAGATCGCCCACGGCCACGTCATGCGCGAGCTGACCGCGCGCCACGGCCAGCCGCTGGGCCCCGATGGCCAGCCCGCGCAGCTGTGGGTGGTGGGCATGGGCAAGCTCGGCGCGCGCGAGCTCAACGTCTCCAGCGACATCGACCTGATCTACGTCTACGACCACGACGGCGAAACCACCGGCGCGACCACGGGAGCAGCTTCGGCCGACGGGCGCGGCGGCGCGCGCATCAGCAACCACGAATTCTTCGGCAAGGCCGTCAAGGCCATCTACGGCCTGATCGGCGACGTCACCGAGCACGGCTTCGTCTTCCGCGTCGACCTGGCGCTGCGCCCGCACGGCAACTCGGGGCCGCCGGCGGTCTCGCTGGACGCGCTGGAGAACTACTTCCTGGTGCTGGGCCGCGAGTGGGAGCGCTTCGCCTGGCTCAAGAGCCGCGTGGTCGCGCCCTACGCCAGCAAGGCCGACGGCTCGGTGCTGGCGCTGCGCGGCGTGGTGCTGCCCTTCGTGTTCCGGCGCTACCTCGACTACCGCGTGTTCGACGCCCTGCGCGACCTGCACCGCCAGATCCGCGAGCAGGCGCTGCGCCGCTGCGCCGGCCATCCCGAGCGCGCCAACGACGTCAAGCTCTCGCGCGGCGGCATCCGCGAGATCGAGTTCACCGTGCAACTGCTGCAGGTGGTGCGCGGCGGCCAGTTCCCCGAGCTGCGCACGCGCTCCACGCTCGACGCCCTGCCCCGGCTGGCCAACGCCGGGCTGATGCCACCCGAAAGCGCGGCCCTGCTGGCCGAAGCCTACGTCTTCCTGCGCCGGGTCGAGCACCGCATCCAGTACCTCGACGACCAGCAGACCCACACCCTGCCGACCGCCGACGAGGACCTGGCCTGGATCGCGCGGACGATGGGCTTTGCCGACACCTGCGCCCTGCTCGACCGCTTCTACGAATACCGCGAACAGGTCGCTGGCGAGTTCGACAAACTGCTCGGCGGCCCGCAGGCCGGCGGCGGCTGCGCTGGCGGCCAGTGCAAGAAGGGTAAGAGGGGCCAGGCCGAGCCGCCCTCGCTCGACGAGCTGCTGCCCAAGCTGCCCGAGCGCTTTCGCCAGCAGCTCGAAGCCTGGCGCGCCGACAGCCGCATCCAGGCGCTGCGCGACGAAGTCCGCCTGCGGCTGCGGCGGCTGATCCAGCGCACCGCGCACTGGATGGCGCAGGGCACGGTCGGCGAGGAAGCGGCGCTGCGCTTCGGCCACTGGCTGGAGACCCTGCTGCGCCGCGACAGCTACCTGGCGCTGCTGCTGGAGCGCCCGGTGGTGCACGAGCGGCTGCTGCGCGTGCTGGGCGCGGCCAAATGGCCGGCGCGCTACCTGATGCAGCACCCCGGCGTGATCGACGAACTGGCCAGCGAATCGCTCTACGAGGAACGCTTCGACCGCGCCGCCTTCGACCAGGAGCTGGAACACCGCCGCGCCGCGCTGGCTTCCACCGGCGAGGACGACGAGGAAAACCTGCTCAACCTGCTGCGCCGTGCCCACCACGCCGAGACCTTCCGCACGCTGGCGCGCGACGTCGAGGGCCGGCTCACGGTGGAACAGGTCTCCGACGACCTCAGCGCGCTGGCCGAGGCCATCCTCGACGTCACGCTGCGCTGGTCCTGGCGCTTTTTGCGCAAGCGCCACCGCGAGGCGCCGCAGTTCGCCGTCATCGCCTACGGCAAGCTCGGCGGCAAGGAACTGGGCTACGGCAGCGACCTCGACATCGTCTTCGTCTACGACGACGACCACGACGACGCGCCCGAGGTCTACGCCAACTTCGTGCGCAAGCTCATCAACTGGCTGACCATCAAGACCGCCGAGGGCGACCTCTTCGAGATCGACACCGCGCTGCGGCCCAACGGCAACTCCGGCCTGCTGGCCACGCGCTTCGAGGCCTACGCCAACTACCAGCAGCAGCGCGGCAGCAACACCGCCTGGACCTGGGAGCACCAGGCCATCACCCGCGCGCGCCTGATCCTCGACGACCCCACCCCGCTGCGCGCGCGCTTCGACGCCGTGCGCGAGGCCGTCATCACCGCCGCGCGCGACCGCGACGGGCTGCGCGCCGAGATCATCGCCATGCGCGAGCGCCTGCGCACCGCCCACAAGGTTCGCGCCGGCCACTTCGACCTCAAGTACAGCCCCGGCGGCATGGTCGACGCCGAGTTCGCCGTGCAGTTCCTGGTCCTGGCCGACGCCGCCCGCCACCCCGAGCTGGTGCCCAACGCCGGCAACATCGCCCTGCTCCAGCGCGCCGAGGCCGCCGGCCTGCTGCCGCCCGGCATCGGCCAACAGGCCGCCGCCGCCTACCGCACGCTGCGCCGCCTGCAGCACCAGGCGCGCCTGGACGAGGCGCCCACGCAGATCGACCCGGCCGCCGTCGCCACCGAGCGCGACGCCATCCTGGCGCTGTGGGGGGCGGTGTTCGGCCAGGCCGCGCCCCACTGACGCCGCCCGCGCCTATCGGGCCCGGAACACCCCGCCCAGCGTGAAGGCGTAGCGCTCTGGCCGGATGAAGAAGGTGCTGCGGTCGCAGCAGCGGCCGTCGTCGAAGCGCGAGGTCCGCTCCATCACCAGCAAGGCCGCGCCGCGCTTGACGGCCAGGTGCTCGGCCGCCCGCTTGTCGGCCGCGCGCGCGCCAATCGCCAGGCTGGCCTGGGCCACCGGCCGCCCGCAGACCCGTTCGAGCACGGCGTACAGCGGCACCTGCGCGGCCTCGGTCCAGTCGACCCCGGCCAGCTCGGCCGGCAGGTGGCTCTGGGCGTAGGCGATGGGCTCGCCATCGACCAGGTGCAGCCGCTCCACGCACACGCAGCGCACGCCCAGCGCGCCGTCCAGCCCGGCCGGCGCCGCCACCACGGCGGCCCCGAGCAGCTGCATGCTGGCCCGCAGGCCCTGCAGCAGCAGCGATTCGTGGAAGCTGCGCAGCGCGTCCAGGTCGTGGCGCACCGGCTGCGCGCTCACATAAGTGCCTTTGCCCTGCTTGCGCTCGACCAGGCCGTCCTCGCCCAGCTTGGCCAGCGCCTGCCGGATGGTGACGCGGCTGACGCCGAAACGGCCGACCAGCTCGGCCTCGGAGGGCAGCTTGCCAGTCGGACCGAAGGCGCCCTGGCGGATTTCATGCAGCAATTGGCGGGCGATCTGCTGGTACAGCGAGGTTGCGCTTTCACGTTGGAGGTTCACGGGGCGGGTCCGGCAGGAAAGACCGGCGGCAGACGCCGGTCATAAGTTCATGAGAATTTTTTCTGAGGCTAACTTGTATTGCTATGTATTAATACAGGAACTCACTCCTTTCATGATACCCAGCCTTTTCATGCCCCACGCCCTCGCCTCCACCGCCGCGGCCACCATCCCCGGCGCCGGCACTTCGCCGGCCCTGGACGTGCGCGCCGTGGACTTCGCCTACGGCAACGGCCACGCGGTGTTTCGCGGCTTCAGCCTGCGCGCGCGGCCGGGCGAGTTCGTGGCCGTGCTGGGGCCCTCGGGCTGCGGCAAGACCACCCTGCTCAACCTGCTCTCGGGCTTCCAGCAGCCGCAGGCCGGGCAGGTGCTGGTCAACGGCGCGGCGGCCCGGCCCGAACGGCCGGAGCTGGGCTACGTGTTCCAGAGCCCGCAGTTGTTTCCCTGGCTGAGCGCGTTGGAGAACGTGCGCTTCGGCCTGCGCTGCGCGGGCCAGCTGGACGCGGCCGCGCAACGCGAGCAGGCCTTGCGCTACCTTCGCCTGGTCGGCCTGGAGCAGGCCGCCGAACGCCTGCCACGGCAGCTCTCGGGCGGCATGCAGCAGCGCGTCGCGCTGGCTCGCGCGCTGGTCCTGGAGCCGCGCGTGCTGCTGATGGACGAGCCCTTCGCCGCGCTCGATGCCATCAGCCGCGCCAGCCTGAACGAGGAAACCCTGCGCCTGTGGGCCACATTGGGCCAGACCGTGCTGTTCATCACGCACGACATCGACGAAGCGGTGTTCCTGGCCGACCGCGTGGTGGTGCTGAACCTCGCCCCCGGTGGCATCCACAGCGAGCTGGCGATCGACCTGCCGCGCCCGCGCAGCAACCTGCACACGCGCCGCCTGCCGGCTTTTCTCGACTACCGCAACGAACTCATGGGCCGCATCGCCGAGGTGATGGCGGGCCCGCCCGCCAACGAATCCTTCCACTGACTGCGAGTTCATCATGATGAAGACCTTCCTGTTGTCCGCCGCCCTGGCGGCCAGCTCCTGGCTGGGCATGGCCCACGCCGCGCAGCCCCTGCGCATCGGCTACGTCTTCGCCATGGCCAATGCGCCGGCGCTGATCGCCGAGAAGCAGGGCTATTACCAGGCCGAAGGCCTGGAGGTCGACCTCAAGCCCCTGGGCGATGGCCCGGTGATCCAGCAGGCGCTGGCGGCCGGCGAGCTGGACGTGGCCTACGTCGGCACGCCGCCGGTCTACCAGTGGTACGCGCGCGGCCTCAAGAGCGTGATCCTGGCCAAGGTCAACTACGGCCAGGCGGCGGTGATCGCCGGCAGCCGCAGCGGCATCGGGTCGCTGGCCGACCTCAAGGGCCACAAACTGGCCGGGGTCAAAAAAGGCAGCGGCATGGACGTGCTGCTGCGCGGCTACGTGCTCAAGGAACACGCCGGCCTCGACCCGGACCAGGATCTGAGCATCGTCGACCTGCCGCCGGGCAACATGAACGCGGCGCTGGATCGCGGCATCGTCGATGCGGCCTTCTCCTGGGAGCCCTTCGTCAGCCAGGCGCTGCTGCGCGGCTCGGCGCGCCTGCTGCTGGACGTCAACCAGGCGCTGCCCGAGTACCCCTGGTACGTGGTGATCGGCCTGCCAAAAACCCTGCAGGAGCGCCCGGACGACGTGGTCCGGCTGTTGCGCGCGCACCGCCGCGCCATCGACTTCCTCAACCAGCATCCCGACGAGGCCAACCGGATCATCGCCGAGGCCTTCAAGCTGGAAACCGTGCAACGGCCAGACGGCAGCACCGCCAGCGGCGCGCAGATCGTCGCCGAAGCACGCCAGCGCCTGGGCTGGTCGGCCGAGCTCAAGCCGCAAGACCTGCAGTTCATCCAGCGCCTGATGGACTACTCCACCGCACTGAAATTCCTCAACGCGCCGGTGCCGCTGAACGAGTTGGTCGACACCCGCTACCTGCAGAAATCCGCGCACTGAGTCGATGATGAGATTGCCGAAACCCCACTGGGGCTGGGCCTCGCTGCCCTTCCTGCTGCTGGTCTGGATCGCCCTGGCCAGCCGCTTCCCCAGCTACGTGCTGCCGCAGCCCTGGGTGGTGGTCGGCGAAGCCCTTCGCTGGATCGAGGACGGCTCGCTGTGGCAGCAGTTCAAGGCCAGCGCGCTGGAGGAACTGGCCGGCTTCGGCGGCGCAGTGCTGGTGGCCGTGCTGCTGGGCACCGGCGCCGGCCTGTCGCGGCACTTTCGCGACTTCATCGCGCCACTCAACAGCCTGTTCATGGCCATCCCACCGATCGCCTGGGCGCCGCTGATCCTGATCGTCTTCGGCCTGGGCTTCTTGTCCATCGTGCTGGTGATCTTCATCGCCGCAGTGTTCCCCATGGCCGTCACCATCCAGGAAGGCGTGCTGGGCATTCGCGACGGCGAAGTGCGCGCCGCCCGCACCCTGGGCGCCAACCGCTGGCAACTGCTGTACCGGGTCTACCTGCCCGCCTCCCTGCCCTTCCTCACCGCCGCCCTGCGCATCGGCTTCAGCCAGGGCTGGCGGGCGCTGGTGGCCGCCGAGATGATCGGCGCCTCGCAAGGCATCGGCTGGATGGTGTCGATGGGCGGGCAGATCGGCAACGCCAGCCAGGTGCTGCTGGGCATCGCCCTGATCGGCCTGATCGCCTGGCTGATGGAAAGCCTGGTGTTCCGCCGCATCGAACGCCATTACCAATCCTGGCGCGCGGCCTGAGCCGCTGCGCCCCTCGTCCCCCATTGCATGAGCGAGATCCCGTGACCCAGACCTTCGACCCCCAGGACGCCGGCCCCTACATCGCCCCCGTCGGCCTCTACGCGCGCAACAAGGCGCGCCCATTCCTCGGCCACATCCGCTGCGACCGCCAGACCCTGGTGGCCGGGCAGTGGGACGAGATCACTTTCGTCTACGAAGTGGGCGCCAGTGGCCTGGCCGATGGCGCCTGGCTCAAGCTGGCGTTCAAGTTCTATTCCGACTGGGCACTGTTCCAGACCAGCGATCCGAGCGCCGCCAACTACGTCAGCGCCGAATACCAGGCCGGCGAGCTGGTGCCCGGCCAGAGCCCGGCGACCGTGCAGCACCTGAAGGTGCGCTTCGACCAGAAAGGCCACGAAAGGCCATTCCAGAAGGCCATCCTGATCGACATCGTCGACGGCTACCTCAACCCCGGCGACCGCGTCGTCATCCGCCTGGGCGACCGCCGCCAGGGCGGCCCCGGCACGCGGGTGCAGAGCTTCGTCGAGAAGGACTTCCGCCTGCGTCTGTTCATCGACCCGCTGGGCAGCTCGAAATTCGCCGAGGTGCCGGGCGACCTGCTGCTCGACATCGTCCCCGGCACGCCCGAGCGCCTGCAGGTCATCGCCCCGCGCCTGATCGGCGCCGGCCAGCCATTCGACGTGCGGGTGCGCGCCGACGACGCGTGGGGCAACACCTGCCGCCAGCTGGAACTGCACGGCGAGCTGCTGCTCGACGGCCCCGCTGGCCAGCAGCAACGCCTGCCCCTGGCGCTGGCCCGCGAAGGCTGGGCGGTAGCACGCCTGCCCGCGCTGAGCCTGAGCGAGCCCGGCGAATGGTCGATCCGCGCCATCACGGCCGGCCCCGATATCCAGCCGGGCCAGGCCTACCTCAACGTCGATCCGGCGCTGACCGGCCTGCGCCCGCTGTACGCCGACCTGCACGTGCATTCGGACGACACCGTCGGCACCAACGACACCCTCTACAACCTCAGCTACGGCCGCGACGTCGCCGGCCTCGACGTGCTGGGCTATACCGCCAACGATTTCAACATCACCGAAAAACGCTGGGACGCTGCCGTGGCGCTGATCCACGAACTGAACGAGCCCGGCCGCTTCGTCTGCTACCCCGGCACCGAATGGTGCGGCAACTCCTGCGCCGGCGGCGACCGCAACGTGGTGTTCCTGCACGACGGCAAGCCGGAATTCCCGTTCGACAGCCAGGGCCGCCTGGTGCGTTCGTTCGAGTGGAACGAGTTCACCGCCGGCACCCTCAAGCCCGGCGCCTGGCCGGTCGACGAACTCTACGCCGCCTATGCCAAGAACCCCGAGGGCCACCTGATGATGCCCCACGTCGGCGGTCGCCGCTGCAACCTCGACTGGCACCACCCCGGGCTGGAACGCCTGGTGGAAGTCGGTTCGGCCTGGGGCCAGTTCCACTGGGTCTATGCCGAAGCCCTGCAGCGCGGCTATCGCGTCGGCGCCGCCGCCAACAGTGACGAGCACCAGGGCCGCTGCGGCGGCGGCGTGCCGGCCACGGCGGTATTCGGCTCGCGCGGCGGCCTGACCGGGGTGATCGCCGAAGCCTTCGACCGCGCCGGCGTCGGCCGCGCGCTGCGCGCCCGCCACACCTTCGCCACCACCGGTGAACGCAGCTACGCCCTGCTGCGCCTGGGCGAGAGCCTGATGGGCGACGTGGTCGAGGCCGGCGCCAGCGCCGCGCTCGACTACCGCCTGCTCGGCGACGCCGGTTGGGAACAGATCGAGCTGTTCCGGGGCGAGCAACGCATCTGGTCGCGCAACCTGCACCGCGAGGCAGGCCTTTCCAGCCGCCGCATCCGCCTGCGCCTGGGCGGCGCGCGCATCAAGGATCGCTACCGTGGCGCCTACTGGAGCGGCGAGATCCGCATCACCGGCGCGGTGATCAACGGCTTTCGCCTGCTCGGCGCCGACCATCCGGAACAGACCGTGTGGCGCCAGGACGCCACCACCCTGGCGTTCCGCACCGACACCAACGGCGACACCGACAGCCTGGAAATCGACCTGTCGCAACTGGCCGGCGCGCGCATCAGTCTGCATGGCCGCATCGACAGCTACGTCAAGGTCGGCGACCCGCTGACCCCGCAACCGCACGCCCACGCCCCGCAGGTACAGCTCGACGTGAGCGGCGAGAAATTGCTGGCGCAGGGCGAAGTGGTCGAACGGCTGTCGGGTGCGGAGCTGCAGGTCGCCCTGGAACAACTCACCGACCAGCCCCTGCCGCGCGAGGTGCAGGGCCGCATCGCGCTGGCCGACCTGACACTGGAGCCCGGCCAGGAGCACCCGCTGTTCCTCCACGCCCGCCAGCGCGACCAGTCGCGGGTGTGGACCTCGGCGCTGTTCGTGACGCCGGGACGCGCATGAATCCGGAAACGCCGATGGGCCACACCCGCTGAAGAGGGCTCGCGGTGCAGCCCGAGCGCCCGGGCGTTGGCTTGCGCACAACACTTGCCTGTACCCCTGTGCAACAAGATACCAACCCGCACTAAGATCATCGGTTTTTTCGGGAGAGAACCATGAGCTTGCTGGATTCAGTGCTGAGCGCTGGCGCTGCCGCGATCGGCAGAAGCGCGACTTCGGAAAGCGGGCTGCTGCCCGTGCTGGTCGATCTGCTGTCGCCCCATGGCGAAATCGGCGGCCTCGGCGGCCTGGTGACGCGCTTCGAGCAAGCCGGCCTGGCCCCGGTGATCCAGTCCTGGATCAGCCAGCATGCCGCCAACCTGCCCATCACGGCCGAACAGCTGCAGCAGGTGCTGGGCAGTGAACTGGTCCAGAAGATCGCCGCCCGTCTGGGCATCGACGTCGCACAGTTGCTGCCCCAGCTCAGCCAGTTCCTGCCGGTCGCGGTGGACCGCCTGACGCCGCAGGGCGAGCTGCCCCAGGGCAGCGGCGGCGCCGGCGAGCTGCTGGAGCTGTTCGGCAACTTCCTCAAGACCTGAAACGGCGTGACTCCGGCCCTGCCCGCGCCAGGGGAAAAGCGGCCACGCGGTTGACCCTGCCATGGGGACAAGGCCGATGATGGCGCATCATCCGCTGACCGACCGTGTGCCGCCATGCCGCCCTCCTCCCTGACCCGCCCGCACCCGGGCATGAACCGCGACCTGTGGCTGCTGACGCTGGCCCAGGGCCTGTTCATGACCAACAACGTGACCTTCCTGGCCATCAACGGCCTAGTCGGCCTGAGCCTGGCGCCGCTGGGCTGGATGGCCACGCTGCCGGTCATGGGCTACGTGCTGGGTGGCGCGCTGTCGACCGGGCTGGTGGCCCGCTCGCAGCGGCTGTGGGGCCGCCGGGGCGCCTTCCAGAGCGGCCTGCTGGTGGCCGTCGCGGCCTGCCTGGCCTGCGCGCTGGCGGTGGCGTTGCAGGCCTTCTGGCTGCTGGTGGCCGCCACCGTGGTGGCCGGCTACTACAGCGCCAATGCCGGCCTCTACCGCTTCGCCGCCACCGAGCTGTGCGCGCCCTCGTACAAGGAAAAAGCGCTGTCCCTGGTGCTGGCCGGCGGCCTGCTCGGCGCCATTGCCGGTCCCAACCTGGCGGTCTACACGCGCGAACTGGGCCACGCGCCCTTTCTCGTGGCCTACCTGGTGCTGGCCGCGCTGGCGGCGCTTTCCGTGCCGGTGCTGCGCGCGATCCGCTTTGCCCCGGCCCCGCCGCGCAGCGCCGTGGCCGGCGCTACCGGCCGCCCGCTGGCGCAGATCGTGCGGCAGCCCGTCTTCGTCGTCGCAGCGATGGGCAGCGCGCTCGGCTTCGGCATCATGAACCTGCTGATGACCGCCACCCCGATCGCCATGCAGGCCTGCGGCTTCGCCTTCGACCACGCGGCGCTGGTGATCGAATGGCACGTCATCGGCATGTTCGCGCCAGGCTTCTTCACCGGCCACCTGATCGCCCGCTTCGGCGCGCGGGCCATCATGGCCGTCGGGCTGCTGCTCAACGTGGCCTGCGTGGCGGTGGCGCTGGCCGGTCAGGACCTGCACCACTTCCTGATCGCGCTGCTGGCCCTGGGCGTGGGCTGGAACTTCCTGATGACCGGCGGCACCACCCTGGCCCTGCAGGCCTGGCGCCCCGAGGAGAAGGACAAGGCGCAAGGCGCCCTCAACTTCTGCGTGTTCAGCGTGACGGCGCTGTCGGCCTTCAGCGCGGGCGCGCTGGCCACCACGCAAGGCTGGTTCTGGATCAACCTCGGCGCCCTGCTGCCGATGGCGGCGATCGGTATTGGGCTGGTGTGGCTGAAGCGGGCCGGTTGACCCATGAAAAAACCGCAGCCAGCCCAACGGCTGCCTGCGGTTTCGTGCGCCAGGGATGCGCCGATCAGCGCGGCGCGACTTCGCCGGTGTAGATCTCGACGCGGCGGTTCTGGGCGCGGCCGGCGGCGGTGTCGTTGCTGGCGACGGGTTCGCGCGAGCCGCGGCCGTCGATGGCGATGCGGTTGATG
>JASGEH010000143.1:0-10021 GCA_047606565.1 Comamonas sp. | reverse complement strand
TCACGGGCGGCTTCTCCGGCGCCACCCAGGTCGCCGTCGACCTGGTCGACGCCCACCTGCGCAGCGGCCGCTTCGATCCCCTGCTGGTGCTGCGCCGCAAGCGCCAGACGCCGCAGGACCGCGTCGATGCGCTGCGCGCGCGCGGGCTGCCGGTGGAGGAAGTGCCAGGCTACTCCCACGCGGCCACCATCACCGCGCTGGTGCGCATCTGCCGGCGCTTTCGGCCCGACATCCTGGTCGCCCACGGCTTCAGCGACCACCTGTGGGCACGTTACGCCGGCCTGATGGCGAGCGTGCCGCATCTGGTCCACGTCGAGCACAACCCGCGCGAGCGCTACACCCGCTGGCGCCTGGCGCAGGCACGCTGGCTCGATACGCGCACCGCGCTGGTGATCGGCGCCTCCGAGGGCATCCGGGAGCGGCTGCTGGAGATCGGTATCGGCACCGGCCGCATCATCGCCATTCCCAACGGCATCCGGCTCGCCCCCTATGCGCCGGCCGCGACCCTTCCCTGGGCGCCGCGCCAGCCCGGCATCGTCATGGCCGCGCGCTATGCCAGGCAGAAGGACCACCTCACCGTGATCCGTGCCTGCGCCCTGCTCAAGGCGCGCGGCATCGAAGCTCGCATCCTGTTCGCCGGCGACGGCTCGGCACGCCACAAGAAGGCAGCGCACGCCCTGGTCGAGCAACTCGGCGTGCAGGACAACATCCGCTTCCTCGGGCATCACGCGGACATTCCGGGCCTGCTCATGCAAAACCGCATCTGCCTGCTCAGCACCCACTACGAGGCCACCACGCTGGCCCTGATCGAGGGCATGGCCGCCGGCTGCGTGGCCATCGGCAGTCGCGTCACCGGCGTGGAAGAACTCATCCGCCATGGCGAAAACGGCTTCCTGTTCGCCGAGGGCGACGCCGACGACCTCGCCGATGTGCTGGCCCAGGTCCTGGCGGCGCCCCCGGGCATGGCGGCCATCGCGGACACCGGCCGACAGCACGCCCACGCGCACCACAGCCAGGACCTCACGACCACGCGCTACGAACAAGCCCTCCTGGCACTGCTTCGGCCCTCGACCGACCAGCAGCCTGTATCCACCCGCCCATAGCCGCGGCGGCCGCCCCCGTCCTGCACCCGTCACCGACAACCCGAACCGTCCGCGGCCACCCGTAAAAGCGCCGGCCATCGGCGACGTCGGCGGCATCGGCATGTCCCGCAGGTATGCTGCACGCATGCGCATCCACCGTCCGTCTCACTTCCGGGTCGATCTGGCCGCTCATGCCGACCACGCCCCCCACACCGCTGACACGCGCGGCACGCCGGACCCCCATCGCCGCGCCCTGCTCTCGGGCCTGGGCGCCGCTCCCCTCGCCTGGCTGGCCGGTATGGCCCCGGCCCACGCCCAGCAAGCGCCAGCCGGCGCCACCTACGCCAGCCGTCCCGACGCCATGGCTTATGCCCAGACCATCGCCGAAGGCCACCTGCTGCCGCTCGACTGGGTCAACGCGATGGTCGGGCAGGCGCGCTTCCTGCCGCGCGTGCCGCCGCTGATGGTGCCGTCCACCCAAGCGGCGGCGCGCAACTGGGCCGGCTACCGGAGCCGCTTCGTCGAGCCCATCCGCATCGGCGCGGCACGCGCCTTCGTCAACCGCCACGCCGCCACGCTGGCGCGGGCCGAGCGCGACTTCGGCGTGCCGCCGGCGATCGTCGCCGGCATCATCGGCGTGGAGACCATCTACGGCCGCTACACCGGCAACATCAGCGTGCTCGACGCGCTGTGCACGCTGTCCTTCGACTTTCCCGAGGCCCACCCGCGCGCGGCGGCGCGCAGCCAGTATTTCCGGGGCGAACTGGGCACCTTCCTGGCCCTGGCCTACCGCGCCCGCCGCCCCCCGCAGGATTACCAGGGCAGCTACGCCGGCGCCATGGGGCTGCCGCAGTTCATGCCCAGCAGTTGGGAGAAGTACGCCATCGACTACGACGGCGACGGCAGCATCGACCTGTTCGCCAGCGTGCCCGACGCGGTCGGCTCGGTGGCCAACTACTTCGTCGCCCACGGCTGGACGCCGGGCATGCCGACCCATTTCCCGGTCAGCCTCGACGACGCCCGGCTGCAGCTGGCAACCCTGCTCGAACCCGACATCCTCCCCACCTTCAGCGTCGCCCAGATGCAGGCCCTGGGCGTGCAACTGCCGCCCCAGGCCCAAGGCCACGCCGGCCCATTGGCGCTGATCGAGCTGCCCAACGGCAGCGCCCCGCCCAGCTACGTGGCCGGCACCGAGAACTTCTACGCCATCACCCGCTACAACTGGAGCAGCTTCTACGCCATGGCCGTCATCGAACTCGGCCGCGCGGCCCTGGGCTGAACCCCAGCCCCAGAGACTTTAGAACCTGTTTACGTTCGCTTAAGCCTGGATTCAGAAAGCCGCCCTAGACTCCTTTGCATCCCTCGCCGTGGATCGCATTTCTCCAAATGTCCTCCTCACGTCCTGATCCACGGCTTTGACCCATGTTCTCCGCGAGCCGGCGACCATGGGTTTTTTCTTGTCCGCTGCACCGCACCCCATCCTGCACGACAATCGCTAGCCGCGACTTCCAGCCGCTTCGCTCCATTTCCTTGTCTCCCCTCTTTCCCCGCGTACCGACGCCGTCCAGCCAGGAGTCCTGACTCATGCCGTTCGCCATGCCCGCCGTCCTGGGCAAGCTCATCAAGTTGCTCGACCGACCGGGGCTGCGCCTGGCCCTGCTGGTTCTCGTGCTGCTGGCCATGGGCAGCGCCGTCTTCGAGTCGCTGGAGCACCTGCTGGCCGAGGTGAATTACCGGCGCATCGTCGCGCTGGTCAATGGCACGCCGCCGCACCTGCTGGCGCTGGCCACGCTGGCGGCAGCCGCCAGCTACCTGTGCCTGACGGGCTACGACTTCTCGTCGCTGCGCTACCTGGGCCTGCACGGGCGGCTGCGGCGCTCGACCATTGCGCTGACCTCCTTCATCGCCTTCGCGCTGGGCAACACCGTGGGCCTGGGCGCGCTGGCCGGCGGTGCGGTGCGCATGCGCATGTTCACCGCCGCCGGGCTGGAGCCGCTGCAGGTGGCGCGCGCGGCGGCCTTCAATGCGCTGGCCTTCGGCGTCGGTACGGCCACCTTCGGCGCCGCCGCGCTGCTGTGGGGCGCCAGCGCCATCGAGGATCTGGTCGGCTGGCCCGCTGGCCTGCTGCGGCTGGCGGCGCTGCTGCTGCTGGCCGGCGTGGGCGGGCTGCTGTGGTGCTGCGCGCACGGACGCCGCCTGCGCCTGCGCGGCTGGCAAATCGAGCTGCCCTCGCTGCGACTGGCGCTGCAGCAACTGGTCATCACCGGCGCCGACCTGAGTTTCGCCGCGCTCACGCTGTGGATCCTGCTGCCCACCGACGGACTGGCCTGGGGCACCTACCTGACCTTCTACCTGCTGGCGCTGGCCGTGGGCGTCATCAGCCACGTGCCGGCCGGCCTGGGCGTGTTCGAGGCGGTGATGCTGCTGGGCATCGGCCGCGCCGTGCCGGCAGCCGAGCTGGCCGCCGCGCTGGTGCTCTACCGCGTGATCTATTTCCTGCTGCCGCTAGCGCTGGCCGCGGCGCTGCTGGTGGCGCACGAAGCGCGCCTGCAGGCCGCCCGGGCCAGAGGCGCGGCAGTGCTCGGCGCGGGCCTGCCGCTGGCGCGCGCCGCCGCCCGCCTGAGCCCGCTGCTGCTGGCGTCGCTGACCTTCATCGCCGGCATCGTGCTGCTGGTCTCGGGCGTGACGCCGGCCAGCCACAGCGCCGCCGAGCTGCTGTCGGTGCACGTGCCGCTGCTGCTGGTGGAGTCGGCACACATGGTGGGCAGCATCTGCGGCCTGCTGCTGCTGGTGCTGGCGCGCGGGCTGCTGCACCGGCTCGACGCGGCGTGGTGGGGGGCGCTGGTGGCCACCGGCATCAGCTTCTGGCTGGCGCTGCCCAAGGGCATCGCGGTGCACGAGATGATGTACCTGGGCTTCCTGTTCGCACTGCTGGTGGTGTCGCGGCACCAGTTCACGCGGCGCTCGTCGCTGTTTTCGCAGCAATTCGATGCCTACTGGCTGGTCTGCCTGACCGCCACGCTGGCGGCGGTGGCCTGGATCTTCTTCTTCACCTACCGCAACGTGGCCTACAGCAGCGAGCTGTGGTGGCGCTTCGAATTCAACGCCAACGCGCCGCGCTCGCTGCGCGCGGCGCTGGCAGTGGCCCTCATCACCTTGGTCTTCGCCATCTGGCAGTTGCTGCGCCGCCCCGCGGGCGACCCGGCGCCAGCCACGCCCGAGGAACTGCGGCGCGCCCGGGCCATCATCGCCAGCCAGCCCAGCGCCTCGGCCCACCTGATGCTCTCGGGCGACAAGAGCGTGCTGTTCTCGGCCTCCGGCCGCGCCTTCCTGATGTACGGCAAGCAGGGCCGTTCGTGGATCGGCCTGTTCGACCCGGTCGGGCCGGCCGACGAATGGCAGGAGCTGATCTGGACCTTCATCGAGACCGCCCACGCCCACGGCGGTCGCGCCGGCTTCTACCAGGTGCGGCCGGAACGGCTGGGCCTGTACCTGGACGCCGGCATGCAGGCGCGCAAGCTCGGCGAATTCGCCTGGGTGCCGCTGGCCGGGTTCTCGCTCAAGGGCGGACGGCGCGCCAACCTGCGCACCTCGGTCAACCGCGCCGAGCGCGACGGCCTGCGCTTTGCCGTGGTACCGGCGGCCGAGCTGCCGCCGCTGCTGCCCCGGCTGCGCGCCATCTCCGACAGCTGGCTGCGGAAAAACCGCTCGCGCGAGAAAGGCTACTCACTGGGCGCCTTTTCCGACGACTACGTCGGCAGCGGACCGATCGCGCTGGTCACGCGCGACGGCGAACCCGTGGCCTTCGCCACGCTGATGGAAACCGGCCGCAAGCTCGAAGCCAGCATCGACCTGATGCGCCAGACCGCCGACGCGCCGCCCGGCACCATGGACTACCTCTTCGTGCAGTTGCTGCTGCACTACCAGGCCCACGGCTTCGAGCGCTTCGGCCTGGGCATGGCGCCGCTGTCGGGCATGGCCAGCCACGAGCTGGCCTCCAACTGGCACCGGCTGGCGCGCCTGATGTTCGGCCACGGCGAGCGCTTCTACCACTTCCGCGGGCTGCGCGCCTTCAAGGAAAAGTTCGACCCGCAATGGGAGCCCCGCTACCTGATCGCCCCCGGCGCCGGCGCCGCGCTGCTGATCATGATGGACACCGCCGCGCTGATCGCCCGCCTGGGCAACCGGCTGCCCCTGGCTCGTGCCCGCGCCGCACGCCAGCCCCTCCCCGGCGGCGACGCTCCCGCCACCCCCACGCCCCCCCTCGATTGATCCGCGCACGCCGCACGGCCCATCACCTCATGCCCCTGTCCTCTCCCCACTCACGCACCCTCTGGTCCGCCCCGCGCCGCGCCCTCGCCGGCATGGCGCTGGCCGCCACAGCGGCCCTGGCCGCTCCTGCCAGCCCGGCCGCCAACACGGCAACCCCTGACGCAACGCCCGTGGCCGCGCCCGAGACCTTCAGCCATGGCTACTTCGACAACGCGCCGGTGTACCGACCGGCGGGCGAGCCGCGCGGCGTCGCGCTGCTGATCGCGGGCGAGGGCTGGACCCGGCAGGACGCCGATCTGGCCGAGTCGCTGCGCCGCCAGGGCGTGCTGACCGCTGGCATCGACCTGCCCAAGATGGCTGCCGCACTGCGCAAGGACAAGGCCGACTGCCTGGGCCCGCAAGGCGACCTCGACAACTTCAGCCGCTTCCTGCAGGCACGCTACCAGCTCGCCCGCTACCACCAGCCGGTGCTGGTCGGCAACGGCACGGTCGGCGCGGCCATCGCCTACGGGGCGCTGGCCACGGCCTCGCACGACACCTTCAGCGGTGCGGTGTCGCTGGGCTTCGCGCCGGATCGCGTGGTGCTGCCGCTGCCGCTGTGCAAGAAGGACTACGCCAGCCTGACCCATGCGCTGCCGCGCGCCGCCCATGCCGATCACAAGGCTAGCCCGGCTCGCGCGGGGCACGCCTACCGCTTCCTGCCCACGGCCCAGCTCGACGACCCCTGGCTGGTGTTTCCCGGCGCCGATGGCGCGCCGGCGCTGGCCAGCTTCGCGAGCACCGTGCCACACGCCACACTCATGCCCACGGTCATCACGGCGGACACCACGCCGGCCGAGATCGAAGGCCCGCTCGCCAGTGCCTTCACCCGCCTGCAGCCGAGCCAGGAAGTCACGGCCACGCCGCCGGCGGCGGTCAGCGACCTGCCGCTGGTCGAGGCCCCGCCCACCTCCACCCTGCGCGAGCACGACCTATTGGCCATCATGCTCAGCGGCGACGGCGGCTGGGCCGGCATCGACAAGGACCTGGCGACCGCCATGAACCGCGCCGGCATCCCGGTGGTGGGTTTCGACTCGCTGCGCTACTTCTGGAAAGCCCGCACGCCCGAGGGCACGGCGCACGACGTCGAGCGCGTGATCCGCTACTACCAGTCGCAGCCCGCCTGGAAGCGCGCACGCGTGCTGCTGGTCGGCTACTCGCAAGGCGCCGACGTCCTGCCCTTCGTGGTCAACCGGCTGTCGGCGGAGGTGCGCACGCAGCTCGCCAGCGCCCTGCTCATCGGCATGGGCCGCAAGGCCGCGTTCGAATTCCACATCACCAACTGGATCAAGGCCAGCGACGGCCTGCCGACCCTGCCCGAGGCCGGCCGCATGCCGCCCGGCCTGGGCCTGTGCGCCTACGGCACCGAAGACAGCGACGCCGTCTGCCCGCAGCTGGGCAAGCCCGGATCGCCGGTGCGCATCCTGGCGCTCAAGGGCGGCCACCACTTCGACGGCAACTACGACCGGCTGGCCGAGGTGCTGCTGAAAAACATCGAGACGCCCCCTGCCCGCCCGGCCGGCGCGCCCTGATCGGCCGGATCAGACGGATCAGACGGATCAGACGGAAACCCTACTTGGGTTCGACGTCAGTCACATCGCTCGGACGGCGCTCGCGCCAGTCCGGCTGGGCGCTGAGCGGGGGCTGCGGCGCGGCGCTGGCCGGCCCGCCGCGGGGCGCGGAAAAGGGCCGCGTGGCCTGGGAGAAGCGGTTCCAGCCCGCGCGCGGATCGACGCGAAACACCCAGGCCTGCACGGGCCGCCCGGTGGCCTTGGCCCACAGCCGGCGCAGCCACCAGAAAACACCCAGCACGGCGGCCGCGCACAGCAGGCTGAGGGCGAAAACCAGGCCCAGGGTCAGCAGCGCCACGCGAGCGGCGATGCGGACCAGGGCGGAGAAGAAGTCGGTCAAGAAATTTCCTTGAGTCAAGGGCGCGGTGTTCATGAGGGCATCATGGGCACCGACGCTTAAGAGGACATGAATCGTAGCGTGTTCACCGCACCATGTGACCCGCCTCAGCCCGCCCCACCCACCGCGAAGTGGAACTCGCCCGGCGTGCGCACCGGATCGACGCTGACCGCGATGCTGCTCTTGGGCGGGAACTTGCCTTCGAGCAGCAGGCGCGAGAGCGGGTTCTCGATGCGCTGCTGGATGGCGCGCTTGAGCGGGCGGGCGCCGAACAGCGGGTCGAAGCCGACCTTGGCCAGTTCCTCCAGCGCGGCCGGGGCGACCTCCAGGTGCAGGTCCATCTGCGCCAGCCGTTTCGTCAGGGTGTCGAGCTGGATGCTGGCGATGGCGGCGATGTGCTGGGCATCGAGCCCGTGGAAGACCACGGTTTCGTCGATGCGGTTGAGGAACTCGGGGCGGAAGTGGCCCTTGAGTTCTTCCCACACGGCGTCCTTGATCTCCTGCTGGTCGCGCCCGCTCATGGCCTGGATCAGCGGCGAGCCGATGTTGCTGGTCATGACGATGACGGTGTTCTTGAAGTCCACCGTGCGGCCCTGGCCGTCGGTCAGGCGACCGTCGTCGAGCACCTGCAGCAAGATGTTGAAGACGTCCGGGTGGGCTTTTTCCACCTCGTCGAGCAGCACCACACTGTAGGGCTTGCGGCGCACCGCCTCGGTCAGGTAGCCGCCCTCGTCGTAGCCGACGTAGCCGGGCGGCGCGCCGACCAGGCGGCTGACCGAGTGCTTCTCCATGAACTCGCTCATGTCGATGCGGATCAGGTGGTCCTGGCTGTCGAACAGGAATTCGGCCAGGGCCTTGCACAGCTCGGTCTTGCCGACGCCGGTGGGCCCCAGGAACAGGAAGGAGCCGTAGGGCCGGTTCGGGTCCGACAGGCCCGCGCGCGAGCGCCGGATGGCGTTGGAGACGGCGACGATGGCCTCCTCCTGCCCGACCACGCGCTGGTGCAGTTGGTCTTCCATGCGCAGCAGCTTGTCGCGCTCGCCCTGCAGCATCTTGGCCACCGGGATGCCGGTGGCGCGCGAGACCACCTCGGCGATTTCCTCGGCCCCGACTTCGGTGCGCAGCAGGCGGTTGCCCTGGGGCTGGCCGTCGGCCTTGGCTTCCTTGGCCTGGGCATCCTTGTGCTTTTTCTCCAGCTCGGGCAGCTTGCCGTATTGCAGCTCGGCGACCTTGTTGAAGTCGCCCTGGCGCGTGGCCTCCTCGATCTGGAAGCGCAGCTTGTCGATTTCTTCCTTGATGTGGGCCGAGCCCTGGGCGGCGGCCTTCTCGGCCTTCCAGATTTCCTCCAGGTCGGAGTACTCCTTCTGCACCTTCTCGACCTCTTGTTCGAGCAGCGCGAGCCGCTTGATGGAGGCCTCGTCGGTCTCCTTCTTCATGGCCTCGCGCTCGATCTTGAGCTGGATCAGGCGGCGGTCGAGCCGGTCCATGGCCTCGGGCTTGGAGTCGATCTCGATCTTGATCTTGGCGGCGGCCTCGTCGATCAGGTCGATGGCCTTATCGGGCAGGAAGCGGTCGGTGACGTAGCGATCGGAGAGCTGCGCGGCGGCGACGATGGCGGCGTCGGTGATCTCCACGCCGTGGTGGACCTCGTACTTCTCCTGCAGGCCGCGCAGGATGGCGATGGTGTCTTCCACGCTGGGCTCGCCCACCAGGATCTTCTGGAAGCGGCGCTCCAGCGCGGCGTCCTTCTCGATGTACTTGCGGTACTCGTCGAGCGTGGTGGCGCCGATGCAGTGCAGCTCGCCGCGCGCCAGCGCGGGCTTGAGCATGTTGCCCGCGTCCATCGCGCCCTCGGCCTTGCCGGCGCCGACCATGGTGTGGATCTCGTCGATGAAGACGATGGACTGGCCCTCGTCCCGGGCCAGCTCGGTCAGCACGGCTTTCAGGCGCTCCTCGAACTCGCCGCGGTACTTGGCGCCGGCCAGCAGCGCGGCCAGGTCGAGCGAGAGCACGCGCTTGCCCTTGAGCGAATCCGGCACTTCGCCAGCGATGATGCGCTGCGCCAGCCCTTCGACGATGGCGGTCTTGCCCACGCCGGGCTCGCCGATCAGCACCGGGTTGTTCTTGCTGCGGCGCTGCAGTACCTGGATGGCGCGGCGGATTTCCTCGTCGCGGCCGATCACCGGGTCGAGCTTGCCCGAGCGCGCGCGTTCGGTGAGGTCGAGCGTGTATTTGCGCAGCGCCTCGCGCTGGCCTTCGGCGTCGGCCGAGTTGACGTTCTGGCCGCCGCGCACGGCCTCGATGGCCGCTTCGAGCGACTTGCGGGTGACGCCGCCGGCCTGCGCCAGCCGGGCCGCGTCGCCCTTGGCGTCGGCCAGCGCCAGCAGGAACAGTTCGCTGGCGATGTACTGGTCGCCGCGCTTGAGGGCCTCTTTCTCGGTGGCCTGCAGCAGCCGGATCAGCTCCGGCCCGGGCTGCACCTGCTCGTGGCCCTGGACCTGCGGCAGCTTCTGGATGGCGGCCTCGGCCGCCGTCAGCAGGCCATGGACGTTGGCGCCCGCGCGCTGCAGCAGCGCCTTGGGGCCATCGGCCTGCTTGAGCAGCGCCGCCACGAGGTGGGCCGGCTCGATGTAGGCGTTGTCGGCCGCCAGCGCCAGGGACTGGGCGTCGCCCAGCGCCTCCTGGAATTTGGTGGTGAGTTTGTCGAAACGCATGGTGTG
>JASGEH010000142.1:0-2797 GCA_047606565.1 Comamonas sp. | reverse complement strand
TTCCGCAGCGGCGACATCGGCACCATGGACGCGCGCGGCTACTTCCGCATCGTCGACCGCAAGAAGGACATGATCCTGGTCAGCGGCTTCAACGTCTACCCCAACGAGGTCGAGGACGTGGTGGCGCAACTGCCCGGCGTGGCCGAATGCGCGGCCGTGGGGGTGCCCGACGAGAAGACCGGCGAGGCCGTCAAGCTGGTGGTGGCGCGGCGCGACCCGGCGCTCTCCGAGGACGCCATCCGCGCCCACTGCAAGGCCAACCTCACCGCCTACAAATGCCCGCGCGCCATCGTGTTCCGGCAGGACCTGCCCAAGAGCCCGGTCGGCAAGATCCTGCGGCGCGAGCTGCGCTGAGCGCCCAGGCGGCGGCTACAGCGCGTCGGTGACCTTGATCGCCTTGGGGATCAGCCGCAGCTCGTGGAAGGCGTCGGCGATGCGCTGCTGGTCGGCCAGCACGGCGGGCTCGATGGGCTTGTAGACATGCTTGTAGTTGCGCAGCGCGGTCTCGATCACATCGACGTCCAGGCCCTGCACCGCCGACAGCTGCCGCGCCGCCTCGCCATAGTTGGCGATGATCCACTGGCCCTCGCGGCCCGCCTCCTCCAGCACCGCCTTGAGCACGTCGCCATGCGCCTGGGCGAACGACCGCGCGGCCAGGAAGAACTGGTAGCGCGGCACGAGGCCGGCGGCGCTGGTCAGCCGGCGTGCGCCGACCTGCTTCTGGGCGGCGGTCTGGAACGGGTCCCAGATCGCCCAGGCGTCGATGGCGCCGCGCTCGAAGGCCGCGCGCGCATCGGCCGGGGCCAGGTAAACGGGCTGGAAGTCGCTGTAGGCCAGGCCGGCCTTCTTGAGCGCGCTGACGACCAGCCAATGCACGTCCGAGCCCTTGTTGAAGGCGATTTTGCGGCCCTTGAGGTCGGCCAGCGTCTTCAGCGGCGAATGGGCGGGCACCAGAATGCCCTCGGCCTCGGGCGAGGGCAGTTCGTAGGCGACGTAGACGAAGTCGGCGCCGGCGGCCTGCGCGACGACCGGCGGCACCTCGCCAACGTAGCCGAAATCGACCGAGCCGACGTTGAGCGCCTCCAGCAGCTGCGGGCCGGCCGCGAACTCGGCCCATTTCACGTCCACGCCCAGCGGCTGCAGGCGCTTTTCGAGCGTGCCCTTGGTCTTGAGCAGCACCAGGGTGTTGGCGGCCTTCTGGTAGCCGATGCGCAGCGTGGCCTTGCCGCCCGTCTGGGCATGCAGCGGCAAGGCGGATCCGGCGAGCGCGGCAGCGCCCAGGGCCAGCAGATGGCGGCGGTCGAGAGAGGTCATGGCGGGCTCCTGAAACTCATCAGAGAAATGATCGGCGCACAGTCTAGGCAAGCTGCCGCCACGGCCCAAGCGACCATTGCGCGCATGCATATGCCCACCATCGCATGGCGTCAGCCCGATCAGCCCAGCACGAACCCCAGAAACATCGTCAGCCCCAGCCAGTGGTTGGCGCGGAAGGCCTTGAAGCAGCCCTCGCGCGAGCGGTCGCGGATCAGCCGCCAGTGCCAGGCGATCTGCGCCAGCGACGCCGCCAGCACGGTGTAGAAAACCCAGGCCGGCGCGTAGGCATGCAGCGCGGCGCCCCAGGTGGCGAGGTAGCCCGCGTAGAAGGCCATCACCCCCGCCACGTCCCAGCGGCCGAGGGTGATGGCCGAGGTCTTCATGCCGATGCGCAGGTCGTCATCGCGGTCGACCATGGCGTATTCGGTGTCGTAGGCCAGCACCTGGCACAGATTGCCCAGCACCAGCCACCAAGCCCCCGCCGGCACCGCCTGCCAGGCGTCGGCCAGGCGCAGCGGCGCGTCGGTGAACAGGTTGAGGGCCGCGCCGCCATGCACCGCCGTGAAGGCCATCGGGATGCCGAAGCTGAAGGCCACGCCCAGCACCGCCTGCGGCATGGCCACGAAGCGCTTGGCATACGGGTAGGCAATGGCCACGGCCAGCGCGGCAGGCGTCCACAGCAGCGTGGCGGCGTTGAGCGTGAGCGCGACGGCAAACGCCGCCAGCACCAGCACCGCGCCCACCGCCAGCGCCTCGCGCACCGACACCCGGCCGGCCGTCACCGGCCGCTGGGTGGTGCGCTTGACGTGGCGGTCGAACTCGCGGTCGGCCACGTCGTTGACGCAGCAGCCGGCGCTGCGCATCAGCACCGTGCCCAGCACGAACACCGCCAGCAGGTGCCAGCCTGGAAAGCCCTGCGCGGCGATCCACAGCGCGCTCAGCGTGGGCCACAGCAGCACCAGCCAGCCGACCGGGCGGTCCCAGCGGATGAGCTGCAGGTAAAGCGACAGCCGCGAGGACGACGGGGGCGGTGACGACGGCGACGAGGGGTGGGTGGACACAGGCATGGGCGGTATTGTGGCGCGGCCCGGCTCAGAACCTGTTCTCAGTCACTGCGCAGACGCCACACCAGCGCCAGCGCCAGCAGCAGCGCGGCCACCAGCGCCAGCGCGATGCCGGTCCACTGGCCCCAGTTCCACAGCAGCCCCGAGCCGCTGCCCAGCAAGCTCGACCCCAGGTAATAAGTGCCCAGGTAGAGTGCCGAGGCGGTCGCCTTGGCATCGTGGCGCGCACGGGCGCCAACCCAACTGCTGGCCACCGCGTGGCCGGCGAAGAAGCCCACCGTCAGCCCGGCCACGCCCAGCACCACCACGGCCAGCGCGTCCGACAGCGTCAGCAGCAGGCTGGCGGCCATCAGCGCGAGCAGCGCGCGCAGCACCCGGCCGCGGCCGAAGCGGCGGCTCAGCCGGCCCGAGGCGGCCGA
>JASGEH010000141.1:0-12467 GCA_047606565.1 Comamonas sp. | reverse complement strand
CGGCAGCCCTGCCCCAAGCCCAGGCCGCGCGGCCGGCGACGCCGCCAGCGCGCGCGCGCCGCGCATCGGCCTGCTCGCCAGCGGCCCACGCGACAGCATCGCCGACGTCGCCGGCGTCACCGTCGGCCACGCCACGCTGGCCGACGGCGGCGTGCAGACCGGCGTGACCGTGATCCGCCCGCACGCCGGTGACCCCTACCGCGACAAGGTGCCGGCCGGGCTGGCCGTCATCAACGGCTTCGGCAAGAGCGTCGGGCTGGTGCAGATCGAGGAACTGGGCCAGCTCGAAACGCCCATCGCCCTGACCAACACCTTCTCGGTCGGCGCCGTCGCCCAGGCGCAGATCCGCGACTGCGCCGCCGCCAACCCGGAAACCGGCCGCAGCCTGCCGACCGTCAACCCGCTGGTGCTGGAGTGCAACGACGGCTTCCTCAACGACATCCAGCGCATGGCCGTCGGCGAGGCCGACTACCGCGCCGCGCTGGCCGCCGCATCGCCCTCTTTCGCGCAAGGCGCGGTGGGCGCCGGGCGCGGCATGTCGAGCTTCCAGCTCAAGGGCGGCATCGGCAGCGCCTCGCGCCGCGCGCCGGTGCACGGCGGCACCACCTACACCGTCGGCGCACTGGTGCTGGCCAACTACGGCCTGCTGCCCAACCTGGTCTGGGCCGGCCAGGCCATCGGCGCGGGCATTGCCACGCGCATCGACGACCGGGTGCGCCAGCAGGCCGCCGAGGCCGAAAAGGGCTCCATCATCATGGTGCTGGCCACCAACGCCCCGCTCGACGCGCGCCAGTTGCGCCGCCTGGCCCTGCGCGCGGCCGCCGGGCTGGCGCGCACCGGCTCGGTCTACGGCCACGGCAGCGGCGACATCGCGCTGGCCTTTTCCAGCGCCTACACCCTGCCCCACCTGCCCGGGCGCCCCATGCCGGCCGTCGCCAACGTGCACGAGGCGCTGCTCGACGGCCTGTTCCAGGCGGCGACCGACAGCACCGAGCAAGCCATCGTGCACGCGCTCTGGCACGCCGAGCCGGTCACCGGCCGCGACGGCCACCAGCGCGCGGCCTTGCGCCAGTTCCTGGCGCCCTGAGCACCGCTTTTTTCGCTTCCCCAAGGTCACGATATACCCATGAAAAAAATCCTCATCTCGGTGGACATCGAAGGCGTGGCCGGCGTCTACCACCCCGAGCAGGTGCGCGCCGGCAACCCCGAGTACGAACGCGCGCGCCGTCTCATGGCGGCCGAGGCCAACGCCGCCATTGCCGGCGCTTTCGACGGCGGCGCCACCGAGGTCTACGTCAACGACTCGCACGGCGGCTTTCGCAACATGCCGCCCGAGCTGCTCGACGAGCGCGCCCAGGCCATCCAGGGCAAGCCGCGCTACCTGAGCATGGTCGCCGGCGTGGAGCTGGGCGTCGATGGCGTGTGCTTCATCGGCTACCACTCGCGCGCCCAGGGCCGCGGCATCCTGGCCCACACCATCAACAGCTTCGCCTTCGCGCGCATCGTCCTCAACGAGCAAGAACTGGGCGAGGCCGGCCTCTATGGCGCGCTGGCCGGCGCCTACGGCGTGCCGGTGATCATGGCCGCCGGCGACGATGTGTTCATCGACGAGAACCGGGCGCTGTTCCCGCACACGCGCTTCGTGCAGACCAAGCGCGCCACCGGCACGAACAGCGGCATCAGCCTGTCGCCTGCGCAGTCCTGCGCCGCGATCCGCGCCGGCGTGCGCGAGGCCATGGCGGCGGGCGCCCGTGCCCGGCCCTTCGTCATCGAAGGGCCAGTCGAGGTGCGGCTGCAGGCCCAGACGCCCGCGCTGGCCGATCTGTTCTGCCAATGGCCGACGCTGGTGCGCACCAGCGGCGACGAACTACACTTCAGCGCGCCCGACACCGAGGCCGCCGTGCGCATGATCAACTGCCTGTCGGCCATGTCGAGCATGCTGCGCTAGAGACCCAGACAACACCATGCCCTCCCCTGCTTCCTTCGATCATCCCGCCCCCGTCGGCATCCTGGCCGGCATGGGGCCGGCGGCCGGCGTGGATTTCGCCCGCCTGTTCCTGCAGGCCTGCGAAAGCTGCCTGCGCGAGGCCGGTCGGCCGGTTGACGACCAGGCCTACCCCGAGCACTGGCTGGCCCAGCTCCCGGTCGCGGACCGGACGGCCGCACTGCGCGACCCGCAGGCGCCGCAGCCGCTCGACGGCATGGCGCGCGGCCTGCGCCAGTTTCAGAGCCTGGGCGTGCGTGCCGCCGCCATCGCCTGCAACACCGCGCACGCCTGGCATGGCGCGCTGCGGCAGGCCGCGCCGGGCCTGGAACTGCTGCACATCGCGCACGAAACGGTGGCCGAACTCGCGCGCGCCGGCCACGGCCGCGCCGTGCTGCTGGCCACGCGCGGCACCTATGACACGGGTCTGTACGACCAGGCCTTCGCCGACCTGGGGATGGACTGCGTGCTGCCGGACGAGGCCGATAAAGAGCGGCTGATGCAAGGCATCTACGCGGGCGTCAAGGCCGGCCGCATGGATCTGGCGCAAGCGTGTTTCGTCCAGGTCTGCAGCGCCCTGCGCGAGCGTTGCGGCGACATTCCGCTGGTGATGGCCTGCACCGAGATTCCGCTGGTCCTGCCCTTCGCGCCCGAAGCCGCCGGCTGGACGCTGATCGACCCGGCCACCAGTCTGGCGATGGCGCTGGCGCGCCAGGCTTACGGGCTGGATTGAGACGGCCGCACGTCCGCACGTCCGCACGGCTAAAAGGCTGAACGACTGCGGGCACGGGGCCGGGACGGACCGGCACCCGCCTGCGTTCATGTCCTCCTGCGCTGGCCTGACGGCCATCGCATTCCCCCTTCACTTCACTCCGACGGATGCCGGCCCGTCCCGGCCCCTTCGTTGGGGTGGAACACACAGCAGCGGCATTCGGCGCGTTTCAGAGCCGAACGGTGATCCCCCGCTCGGCCATGCGCGCCTTGGCCTGGGCCACGGTGTACTCGCCGTAGTGGAAGATGCTGGCGGCCAGCACGGCGTCGGCGCCGCCTTGCTGCACGCCGTCGGCCAGGTGGTCGAGGTTGCCGACGCCGCCGGAGGCGATGACCGGCACGCCCACCGCGTCGCTCACAGCGCGCGTGAGGGCCAGGTCGAAGCCGCTCTTGGTGCCGTCGCGGTCCATGCTGGTCAGCAGGATTTCGCCAGCCCCGCGCCGCGCCATCTCGACGGCCCATTGCACGGCGTCCAGGCCGGTGTTCTTGCGGCCGCCGTGGCTGTAGACGTCCCAGCCCTGGCCGCGCTGCAGCAGGTCGTCGCCCTGGCGGCGCTTGGCGTCGATGGCGACCACGATGCATTGCGCGCCGTACTTGTCGGACGCGTCGCTGATGACCTGCGGGTTGGCGATGGCCGCCGAGTTGAAGCTGGTCTTGTCGGCCCCCGCGTTGAGCAGCCGCCGCACGTCGGCCACGGTGCGCACGCCGCCGCCCACGGTCAGCGGAATGAAGACCTGCGAGGCGACCGCTTCGATGATGGGCAGGATCACGTCGCGCGCGTCGCTGGTGGCGGTGATGTCGAGAAAGGTCAGCTCGTCGGCGCCCTGCTCGTTGTAGCGCGCGGCGATCTCGACGGGGTCGCCAGCGTCGCGCAGTTCGAGGAAGTTGACGCCCTTGACGACGCGCCCGCCCGTCACGTCGAGACAGGGAATGATTCGTTTGGCCAGCATGGATGAAACCAGGATCAGGGGGAAGGAGAAGCGAGGCGGACGAGCCGTTGCCAGCCCTCCCAGGTGGCGCCGGGCGCCAGTTCGACGGGGCTGTCGATGTGGGCGGCCTCGACGCACAGCATGTGGCGCCAGCCCTCGTCGGGCAGATCGGCGAGCGTGCGGCTGAGTTCCGGCCCCGGGTTCCAGACCACGGTCTGCGGGCAGGACGGGCTTTGCGCGATGCGCAGGCGGCCACCGCCGGCCGCGCCGCTCAAATGCAGAGGCTGCGGCGGCGCCTGGAACACGCTGTCGAATTCCGCGCCGAAGCGCGGTGCCTCGGCCTGCCGCAGATGCGCGTCGCGCACCGCGTCCCAGCGCGCGCAGCCTTCCAGGCCGGCGAGCTGTGCCTGCTCGGCGTCGTCCACGCGCAGGTAGGTGTGCAGCGCCGCCGTGAAGGACCAGGGCGCAGCACCGGTGTTCTCGACGCGCAGCGCCAGCCGCAGGCCATCCGCCTCCAGCGTGACGGTGAGCTGGGCATGGAAGGCCTGCGGCCAGAAGGCCCGCGTGAGCGCGCCCTGGCGCAGGCCCAGCGTCACCTGGGCGGCCTCGGCGGCTTCGACCTGCCAGGGCAGGTTGCGCGCGAAGCCGTGCTTGAGCAGCGGGCCGCGCTGGTTGAACTGGGGAAAGCAGATCGGCACGCCGCCGCGAATGGCGCTCTGGCCGTCGAGCTGGGCGCGCGGACTCAGGTACAACTGCTCGCGGCCATCGGCGGTCTGCCAGGACACCAGGTGCGCGCCGTGCAGCAGCAGCACGGCGCGGTCGCCTTCGGGCCGCTGCAGGGCGACGGCGGGCTGGCCCTGGAATTCGGTCAGTGGGAAGGACATGGCGGCAGGGCCCCGGAAAAGGCCCGTGGACGGGCCTGGAGGATGGAGGAATGGGCCGCTTTATTCGGCGTCCGAGAGTTCGTCGGCCCGGTCCTGGGCGGCGGCGAAGTCGAGATCACCCGAGTAAATGGCGCGGCCACAGATGACGCCTTCGACGCCTTCGCTCTCGACCGCGCAAAGCGCCTCGATGTCCTGCATGTTCGACAACCCGCCCGAGGCGATGACCGGGATCGACAGCGCCTGCGCGAGCTTGACGGTGGCGTCGATGTTGATGCCGCTGAGCATGCCGTCGCGGCCGATGTCGGTGTAGATGACCGATTCGACGCCGTAGTCCTCGAAACGCTTGGCCAGCGTGACGACCTCGTGGCCGGTGAGCTTGCTCCAGCCGTCGGTGGCGACCTTGCCGTCCTTGGCGTCCAGGCCGACGATGATGTGGCCGCCGAAGGCGCTGCAGGCGTCCTGCAGGAAGCCGGGGTTCTTGACCGCGGCGGTGCCGATGATGACGTAGCGGATGCCGGCGTCGATGTACTGCTCGATGGTGTCGAGGTCGCGGATGCCGCCGCCGAGCTGCACCGGGATGTCGTCACCCACCTCCTTGAGGATGGCCTTGATGGCCGGCAGGTTCTGCGGCTTGCCGGCGAAGGCGCCGTTGAGGTCCACCAGGTGCAGGCGGCGTGCACCGGCCTCCAGCCACTGTGCCGCCATGGCGGCGGGGTCCTCGCCGAATGTCGTGGCCTGTGCCATGTCGCCTTGCTTGAGGCGTACGCATTGACCGTCTTTCAAATCGATGGCGGGAATCAGCAGCATGATGGATAAGGGTTGACAAGCGAAAGGCGGCCGGATGTTCGCGGCCTGGGTCCAAGGGGAAAACGGGTGCTCACGGTGCCAGGCCGGGCGCCGCATGACGGCGCAAGCGTGCCATCAGGAGCGGCGTCAGGGGCGCCATTCCAGGAAGTTCCGGTACAGCGCCAGCCCCTGGTCGGCGCTTTTCTCGGGGTGGAATTGCGTGGCAAAAATATTATCGCGCGCCACGGCGGCGGTAAAGCGGCCGCCGTAGTCGGCCTCGCCCGCGCTGTGGGCGGCCTCGCGCGGCCGGGCGTAGAAGCTGTGCACGAAATAGAACCAGCTGTCGTCCGGCACGCCGCGCCAGATGGCATGCGGGCGCGACTGGCGCACGCGGTTCCAGCCCATTTGCGGCACCTTGAAGCGCGTGCCGTCGGCCTGGGTGCGGCCGGCGAGGTCGAACTTGACGACTTCACCTGGGATCAGTCCGAGGCTGGGGGTGTCGCCCTCCGCGCTGTGGTCGAGCAGCATCTGCATGCCCACGCAGACGCCGAACAGCGGTTTCTGGGCGGCGGCCTCCAGCACCCGGGGCAGCAGGCCCGAATCGGCCAGCTCGCGCATGCAGTCGCGCATGGCGCCCTGGCCGGGCAGCACGATGCGCTCGGCGCGGTGGATGGCCTCGGCATCGCTGGTCACGATCACGTCGTAGCCGGTGCCTTGGGCGGCCACTTTGACGGCCTGCGACACCGAGCGCAGGTTGCCCATGCCGTAGTCGACCACGGCGACGGTTTTGGGGAGGAGAGTCATAGCAGGGTCACGGTCGCCAGAGCGGTCTTGGGAGACGCAGCCAGGAGGCTGTCGATCAGAGCGATCCCTTGGTCGATGGAATCACGCCTTCGTTGCGCGGATCGAAGGCCAGCGCGGCGCGCAGCGCGCGGGCAAAGGCCTTGAAAACGGTTTCGGCCTGGTGGTGGGCGTTGATGCCGCGCAGGTTGTCGATGTGCAGGGTGACGCCCGCGTGGTTGGCGAAGCCCTGGAAGAATTCGTAGGCCAGTTGGGTGTCGAAGGCACCGACCATGCCGCTGGTGAAGGGCACGTGGAACTGCAGGCCCGGGCGGCCCGAGAAGTCGATGACCACGCGGCTGAGCGCCTCGTCCAGCGGCACGTAGGCGTGGCCGTAGCGGAAGATGCCCTTCTTGTCGCCCACCGCCTGGGCCACGGCCTGGCCGAGGGTGATGCCGATGTCCTCGACCGTGTGGTGGCCGTCGATGTGCAGGTCGCCCTGGCACTGCACGTCCAGGTCGATCAGGCCGTGGCGGGCGATCTGGTCGAGCATGTGGTCGAAGAAACCGATGCCGCTGGCCAGGCTGGCACGGCCACTGCCGTCGAGGTTGACCTTGACGGTGATCCGGGTTTCCGCCGTGTTGCGGGAGACTTCTGCGATGCGCGGGGCTTTCATGGCGCGTATTGTCGCCGATTCGCCGTCGCCATTGCCGGTGCCGCGCCGCCTGGGACCGGCACGGCACCGGCGCCAGGATCAGGCTTCAGGCTGGAGTCGCATCTCGGCCGCGCGCGCGTGGGCCTGCAGCCCTTCGCCGTGGGCCAGCACGGAGGCGATGCGGCCGAGCTTCTGGGCGCCAGTGGCGCTGACTTCGATCAGGCTGCTGCGCTTCTGGAAGTCGTACACGCCCAGCGGGCTGGAGAAGCGCGCCGTGCCCGAGGTTGGCAGCACGTGGTTGGGGCCGGCGCAGTAGTCGCCCAGGCTTTCGCTGGTGTAGGCGCCCATGAAGATGGCCCCGGCATGGCGCAGCAGGGGCTCCCAGCGCTGCGGCTCGTGGCTGGAGATTTCCAGGTGTTCGGGGGCGATGCGGTTGGCGATGGCGCAGGCCTCGTCCATGTCGCGGGTCTGGATCAGCGCGCCGCGGCCGTTGAGGCTCTTGGCGATGATCTCGGCGCGCGGCAGCTCGGGCAGCAGGCGGTCGATGGCGGCCTGCACGCGGTCGAGGTAGCCGGCGTCTGGGCACAGCAGGATGCTTTGCGCCAGCTCGTCGTGCTCAGCCTGCGAGAACAGGTCCATGGCCACCCAGTCGGGCGGCGTCGTGCCGTCGGCCAGCACCAGGATTTCGCTGGGGCCGGCGATCATGTCGATGCCGACGGTGCCGAACACGCGCCGCTTGGCTGCTGCCACGTAGGCGTTGCCGGGGCCGGTGATCTTGTCGACGTTGGGCACCGTCTGCGTGCCATAGGCCAGCGCGGCCACCGCCTGCGCGCCGCCGACGGTGAAGGCGCGCGTGACGCCGGCGACGTGCGCGGCGGCCAGCACCAGCGGATTGCGCTCACCGCGCGGCGTCGGCACGACCATGATGATCTCGCCCACGCCAGCGACCTGGGCCGGAATGGCGTTCATCAGCACCGACGAGGGATAGGCGGCCTTGCCGCCGGGCACGTAGATGCCGACGCGGTCGAGCGGCGTCACCTTCTGGCCCAGCAAAGTGCCGTCCTCGTCGCGGTAGGACCAGGTTTCGCCGCTGGCCTTCTTCTGGGCCTCGTGGTAGCTGCGCACGCGCCGGGCGGCAGCCTCCAGCGCCTGGCGTTGTTCGTCGGGCAGTTGCGCGAAGGCGGCGGCCAGTTCGGCAGGCTGGAGTTCGAGCGCCGCCATGCCGGGAACCTCCAGGCCGTCGAAGCGCCGGGTGTAATCCAGCACCGCCGCGTCGCCGCGCGCCTGCACGTCGGCCAGGATGTCGGCCACGCGCTGCTCGATGGCGCTGTCGGTCTCGGCCGACCAGTGCAGGCGGGCCTTGAAGGCGGCGTCGAAGTCCGGCGCCTGGGTGGAGAGTCGCAGGGGTTGGGCCGTCCAGTTCATTTCTTGCAATTCCTCGTTCCGGGCAGGCGGGGGATCAGCCCTTGGCTGCGGTGGCCGACGCGAAGGCGTCGATGATCTTGCGGATGCGCGCCTGCTTGAGCTTGAGCGCGGCCTGGTTGACGACCAGGCGCGAGCTGATGTCCATGATCTGCTCGACCTCGACCAGCCGGTTGGCGCGCAGCGTGTTGCCGGTCGATACCAGGTCGACGATAGCATCGGCCAGCCCCGTCAGCGGCGCCAGTTCCATGCTGCCATACAGCTTGATGAGATCGACGTGCACGCCTTTCTTGGCGAAGAAGTCGCGCGCGATCGACACGTACTTGGTCGCCACGCGCAGCCGCGAGCCCTGGCGGACCGCGTCGGCGTAGTCGAAGCCATCGGGCACGGCGACGCTCATGCGGCACTTGGCGATGCGCAGGTCGAGCGGCTGGTAGAGCGCCGCGCCGCTGGCCGCACCCCAGTCGGCGCCGTGTTCGAGCAGCGTGTCGAGCCCGGTCACGCCCAGGTCGGCACCGCCGTACTGCACGTAGGTGGGCACGTCGGTGGCGCGCACCAGCACCACGCGCACGTCGTCGTGGTTGGTGGGGAGAATCAGCTTGCGCGACTTCTCGGGGTCTTCCAGCACGGTGATGCCGGCGGCCGCCAGCAGCGGCAGGGTTTCGTCGAAGATACGGCCCTTGGACAGGGCCAGGGTGATGGTCATGCGCCTATCCTTTCGATGTCCGCGCCGATGCCGCGCAGCTTGCTTTCCATGCGGTCATAGCCACGGTCGAGGTGGTAGATGCGCTCGACCACGGTTTCGCCATCGGCCACCAGGCCCGCGATCACCAGGCTGGCCGAGGCGCGCAGGTCGGTCGCCATCACGGTCGCGCCGGAGAGCTGCGGCACGCCTTCGATGGTGGCGGTACGCCCGTCGGTGCGGATGTTGGCGCCCAGGCGCACCAGTTCGTTGACGTGCATGAAGCGGTTCTCGAAGATGTTCTCGGTGATCACCGAAGCGCCGCTGGAGACCGCGTTGAGGGTCATGAACTGCGCCTGCATGTCGGTCGGAAAACCCGGGTATTCGCTGGTGCGCAAGGTCTGCGCGCGCAGGTTGACGAAGGCCGGCGCGGTCGCCTGGATGCGCAGGCCGCCGCTCTCCTCGTCCACCGTGGCGCCGGCTTCGCGCAGTTTCTCGATGACCGCCTCCAGATGGTCGGCCCGCGCGCCGCTCAGCAGCACGTTGCCGCCGGTGGCCGCCACCGCGCACAGAAAGGTGCCGGCCTCGATGCGATCGGCCACCACGGCATGCTCGCAGCCGTGCAGGCGCTCGACGCCCTGCACGCGGATGCGGCTGGTGCCGTGGCCTTCGATGCGCGCGCCCATCTTGATGAGCATTTCAGCCAGGTCGACGATCTCCGGCTCGCGCGCGGCGTTCTCCAGAATCGTCTCGCCCTCGGCCAGGGTGGCGGCCATCAGCAGGTTCTCGGTGCCAGTCACGGTCACCATGTCGGTGGTGATGCGCGCGCCCTTGAGGCGCTTCTGCCCGGTCGGCAACTGGGCCTGGATGTAGCCGTGGTCGACCATGATCTGCGCGCCCATGGCCTGCAGCCCCTTGATATGCTGGTCGACCGGACGCGAACCGATCGCGCAGCCGCCCGGCAGCGACACCGTGGCCACGCCCAGCCGGGCCAGCAGCGGCCCGAGCACCAGGATGGAGGCGCGCATGGTCTTGACCAGGTCGTAGGAGGCCTCGTGGCGGCGCAGCTCCGAGGCATCGAAGGCCAGCGTTTCGGCGTCATGCTCGGGCTCGACGCGCACGCCCATGCTGGCGATCAGCTTGCGCATGGTGCGCACGTCCTGCAGTTGCGGCACGTTGCGCAAGGTGACGGGCTCGGCGGTCAGCAAGGTGGCGCACAGCTCGGGCAGCGCGGCGTTCTTGGCGCCGGAGATCTGCACCGTGCCTTGCAGGCGGCGGCTGCCGCGGATCAGAAGTTTGTCCATGTTCGGGAAAAGAGAGAAAAGCGGGAGGGGCTGCCGGCTCGCGGCGCCCCGGGGCGCACCGTTCCGGATCGGCGCGAGGCTTGCACGGCAGGCCTATCGACCGTCAGCGTGCCAGTGCGGCCCATTCTTCAGGCGTGTAGGTCTTCATGGAGAGGGCATGCACTTCATCCGTGCGGATTTTCTCACCGAGCGTGGCATAGACGGCCTGGTGGCGCTGGATGGCCCGCTTGCCCTCGAAGGCCGGCGAGACGATGGTGGCGAACCAGTGCCGGCCATCGCCCTCGATGGCCAGGTGTTCGCAGGACAGTCCGGCAGCAATGAGCTGCTTGAGCTGGTCAGAGGTCATGGGGGAGCGTTGTTTGGAGACAGAAAGGAAAGGCGCTGGCGCTCAGTGACGGATCTTGTAGCCGATGCGCAGCAAGTGTATCGCCAGCGCGCTGACCGCCAGCCAGGCCCCGGCGACCACCGCCAGGCTCAGCAGCGGCGAGGCATCGCTCACGCCGAAGAACCCATAGCGGAAACCATCGATCATGTAGAAGAAGGGATTGAACAGGCTGACCTTCTGCCAGAAATCGGGCAACGTATGGATGGAATAGAACACGCCCGACAGAAAGGTCATGGGCATGATCAGGAAGTTCTGGAACGCCGCCATCTGGTCGAACTTCTCCGCCCACAGCCCGGCGATCAAGCCCAGCGTGCCCAGCAGCGCGGCGGCCAGCAAGGCAAACAGCAAAATCCATACGGGGTGCGCGAAGGAAACCGGGACGAACACCAGCGTCGCCGCCAGCACCCCGGAGCCGACCACCAGCCCGCGCAGCATCGACGACCCGACATAACCGGCGAACAGCGACCAATGCCCCAGCGGCGTGAGGAGTATGAACACCAGACTGCCCATGATCTTGCTCTGGATCAGCGACGACGACGCATTGGCGAAGGCGTTCTGCAGCAGGCTCATCATCACCAGCCCCGGAATCAGGAAGGAGGTGTAGGCCACCGTGTCATAGACGCGGACATGCCCGTCGAGCACATGCCCAAAAATGAGGACGTACATCAAAGCCGTCAGCACCGGCGCCGCGATCGTCTGGAAACCGACCTTCCAGAAACGCATGACTTCCTTGTAAAAAAGCGTCTGCCAACCGGTCATGCCACATGCTCCTGACGAACCACATCGCCGCGCGCCATGACTTCGAGAAACACGTCCTCCAGGTCCGGTCGGCGGATCTCCACGTCCTCGGGGCTCAATCCCGCCTGCCGCAGCGCGGCGAGATAAGCCTCGATTTCCGCCGCATCATGGGCCGGCAGCTGGACGACGCGCCCGGTCACGCGCGCCTTGGCCGCCAGTGCCTCTGGCAACGCATGGTCGAGCTTGAACTTCAGCACGCTGGCGGTCGACGTGTTCAGCAGTTCGGACATGCCTTGCAAGGCCACGACCGTGCCTTGCTTGAGCATCGCGATCCGCGAACACAGGGCCTCGGCCTCTTCCAGGTAATGCGTCGTCAGCAGCACGGTGTGCCCTTCCCGGTTGAGACGCGCCACGAATTGCCAGAGGGTCTGGCGCAATTCGACGTCGACACCTGCCGTCGGCTCATCGAGCACGATGACGGGAGGACGGTGCACCAGAGCCTGCGCCACCAGCACGCGCCGCTTCATCCCGCCCGAGAGTTGGCGCATGTTGAGGTGCGCCTTGTCGCTCAAACCGAGGTTGTCGAGGAGCTCATCGATCCACGCATCGTTATGGCGGATGCCGAAGTAGCCCGACTGGATACCCAGGGTTTCGCGGACGGAAAAGAAAGGATCGAAGACCAGTTCCTGCGGAACGACACCCAGTAAGCGGCGGGCAGCTGCAGCATCGCGGCGCACATCGTGCCCGTGGACCAGAACCTGACCCTGCGTGGGCGTACTCAAGCCCGCCAGAATGCTGATCAGCGAGGTCTTGCCCGCGCCATTGGGCCCGAGCAGGCCGAAGAACTCACCCGCTTCAATGTCGAAAGACACATTGGAAAGAGCCCTCACGGCTTTTCCCTTGCTCTGATATTGTTTGGAGACGGACTGAAACGAAATCGCTTTCATGGCTTTCTCATTCTGATTTGCCCAAAGCAAAAAGCCCAGCCTTGTTAGGGGCTGGGCGATTTGGGCTGTAAGAGCCTGACGATGACCTACTTTCACACGGGAACCCGCACTATCATCGGCGCGGAGGCGTTTCACTGTCCTGTTCGGGATGGGAAGGAGTGGGACCACCTCGCTATGGTCATCAGGCATAACTTGTTGCT
>JASGEH010000140.1:0-27054 GCA_047606565.1 Comamonas sp. | reverse complement strand
TGATCGGCAACCAGCTCTGGAACATCGCCAGCCGGCGCGTGCCGGTCACCCTGTCGGGCCAGCTCATCATCTCCGAGACGCTGTTCGCGCTGCTCTACGGCTTCGTCTACGGCCAGCAGTGGCCGCGCCTGCTGGAGGCCGTGGCGATCGCGCTGCTGGTGGGCGGCGTGGCCTGGGCGGTGCAGCGCCACGCGGTGGCACGCCCGGCCGAAGCCGCGCGCGTGCCGCTCGAAGGCGCGCACCAATAAGCCATCACCGCTCCCTCGGAGCGCCGCCAGGCCGCAAGCACTTCACCCGCCCGCGCGCACCTGCTCGACCCTTGCCTGCAGCGCGGCCACGTCGGGCAGCACCAGCGCCTTGCCGTCCTTGGCGGCCAGCCCCTCGCGCTGCAGCCACGACATCTCGCGCGTGATCTGCTCGCGGTTGGTGCCGACGTAGTTGGCCAGCACCTGGTGGCGCGGCGGCGGATCGAAGCGCGCCCGGTTGGCCTGCACGCCGACCCGGTGCGCCATGCGCAGCAGCGTCGCCAGCAAACGCCCGCGCACGGTCAGCGTGCTGAGCTCGACGATGCGCTGCGAGAAACGCCGCACCGCCTGCGCCAGATAAGTCGCCATCGCCACGGCAAAGCCGTGGTCCTCGTGCATCAGGCGCGTGAACAGGGTCGGATCGAGCTGCGCGATCAGGCTCGGGCTCTGCGTCACCGCCACCACCGGCTCGCACCCATCGGGGCCGATCAGCAGGGACACCACGCCAAAGCAGTCGCCCGGCCCCAGCACCTGGAAGGCCACCTGCCGGCCCGACTGTTCGTAGGTGGTGATCAGCATCCGGCCCGTGGCCAAAATGCAAAAGCCCGCGGTGTAGAGGCTGGGAATCGTGTAGCCCGCCTCGTAGTGATGCCAGTGGCAATCCTGCGCCAGCGCCGCCAGCCGCGCCTCGGACAGCCCAGCCAGCAGCGGCACCTGGCGCAAGGTCTGCAGCGACACCGCCGGCCGCGCGATCCGGCCAGGGTCGGCCGGCGCGCGCTCCGGTGGGGACGCGGGCGTGGCGGAATCGGCCGAGGACGTGGGCGAGATGGCGGGCATGGGGGCAGTACGGACGATGGGTCCGGGTGGCGAGAGAGCGAACGTCCGACCATACCGCGAAATCCAGGCCGGCGCCCGCCGGCTCACGCCGCAGCCGGCAGCCACAGCACGGCACGCAGCCCCGGCGCCCGGCCGAGCGCGCGCGCTTCGGGCTGGGCGTCGTGCAGCACCACCTCGCCGCCATTGCGCCGCGCGTAGGCCCGCGCGATCGACAGGCCCAGGCCCGCCCCGCGCGCGGTGGCCGCATCCGCCACCTCGGCCGCGGCTTCGCGCTGGAAGCGCGCGAACGCCGCCTCCCGGCGCTCGGGGGCGATGCCGGGGCCGCTGTCGATCACCTCGGCCCGCACCCAGCGGCCCGGGCCCGGCGCGCCAGCATCCACGCCTGCAGCAGCCCCAGCGGCATGCACCGCCAGCGTGATGTGGCCGGCGCAGGGCGTGTAGCCTATGGCGTTGTGCACCAGATTGGCCAGGATCTCGCGGATCTCGACGCCGCTGGCCAGCACCGGCACCACGGGCGCCGCCGTCTCGCCACTGCCCTCGACCCATTGCTCCACCACCTCCTCGCCCCGGGCGTCCTGCCAGCCCAGATCGATGTTCTTGTCATGCGCCATGGCCAGGTATTGCAGCACCACGTCGCGCGCGATCGCGTTGAGGTCCACGCGCCGCGCGCCTTCGCCCGGCGCGGCCTGCGTGGCGTGCGCGAGCGACAGCAGTTGTTCCGCCAGCCGGCGGCTGTGGCCGAGCTGGCCGAGGATGGCTTCGAGCGTCTCGCGCGTGCGCACCGGATCGTGCTCGCGCAGCGCGTAGCGCGCCTGCGCGAACATGATGGCCAGCGGCATGCGCAACTGGTGCGAGGCATCGGCCAGGAAGCGCGCCTGCGCCTCGACCGCCGCCTGCCGCGCCCCGATGTGCTGGTTGATGAGGTCCACCAGCGGCCGCACCTCGTGCGGCACGCCCTGGCTCTCCAGCGGCGTGGCCAGCGGCTGCCCGTGGCGCTGGCGCAGCCCCTCGCGCAGGCGGTTGAGCGGCCTGAGCGTCCAGCTCACGCTCAGCCACACCAGCAGCGCGACGACCGCCAGTTGCCACACGTCGCGCAGCACCGTCTGCTGCCACATGACCTGCAAGGACTGCTCGCGCGCGCCCGTGCTCTCGGCGGCCAGCACCTGCACGAGGTAGTCGGTGCCGCCCGCGTGCATCTGACGCTCGATGGCGGCGATGCGCACCGGCCGGCCCTGGAATTGGGCGTCATAGAACACCGGCTGCTGCACAGCCGGCCGCGGCGGCCCCGGCAGGGCTGCATCGCCCAGCAATTGGCGGTGGTAGAGGCCATCCGCGCCACGCTCGCCGTGCGTACCGTGCGTACCGTGCGTGGGGGCGCCCTCCGCGCCGTCCCGCCAGCTCACGCGCACGGCCAGTTGCTTGTAGGCCGACGAGGTGGCGGCGAACATGCTGTTGACGGCGAAGGGCATCTCCATGTGCACGCCATCCGACGTGGCCGATACCGCGTCGGCCAGCGCCTGCGCGGGTTCGAGCAGGCTCTGGTCGTAGGCCTGCTGGATCTGCCGGGCCATGCCGCGGAAGTCGACCCCGTTGTCGACCACCAGCACCACGCCCACGCAAGGCACCAGCGCCAGCAGCAGGCTGGCCTTGAGGCCCAGCCACGCACGCAGCCAGGACCGCAGCCCCGGCCGGCTAGGCGTGGCCGGCACGCGGGGCGCGCTCCATCATGTAGCCCAGCCCACGCACGGTGACGATGCGCACATCGCTGCCTTCGAGCTTGCGGCGCACGCGGTGCAGCACCAGCTCGATGGCGTCGGGGCCGACCTCGCGGTCGTGCGGGAACACCTTGCCCGACAGCTGCGACTTGGCCACCGGCGCGCCGCTGCGCATGAGCAGCGTCAGCAGCGCCGCGTGCTCGCGCGGGGTCAGCGCCAGCCATTCGCCTTGCAGGTTGAAGGCCCGGCTGGCATCGTCGTAGAACAAGGAGGCGCACTGCAGCCTCCCGGTCTGGCGGCCCACGCTGCGCCGCACGATGGAGGCCATGCGTGCTTCCAACTCCTCGACCGCGAAGGGCTTGGTCAGAAAGTCGTCGGCGCCCAGATTCAGGCCCTGCACGCGGTCGTTCAGCGAGCCCTGGGCGGTGAGGATGAGCACCGGCGTGGCACAGCCGCGGTCGCGCAGCGCGGCCAGCAGCTCGAAGCCATGGCGATCGGGCAGGCGCAGGTCGAGCACCACGATGTCGTATTCGGTGACGGCGATGAAGGCCTCGGCCTCCTGCGCCGTGCGGGCATGGTCGGCCACGAAGCCGCTTTGCTTGAGCGCGCGCAGCAGCCACGACGCCATGTCGATTTCGTCTTCAACCAGCAAGATGCGCATGGCGGCCAGCAATCGCAGGACAGGAAAAAAAGGGCGACGGCCATGATAGCGCCGCCTCCCGGGGACGGCGCCCGCAAGACCTTCAGGCCTGCTGTGGCAGGGCCGCGCCCGTCTCGCCCTCCTCGCCCGCCTCGCCCGCGCCCCGCGCGGCCCGCTTGCGCGCCGCGCCACGCCAGGCCGACCAGGTCACGGCCAGCAGCAGCAGCGCGCTCAGACCGACGAAGGCGGCGCTGATCGGGCGCGTGACGAAAACCGACAGGTCGCCGCGCGAGAGCAGCAGCGCGCGGCGGAAGTTCTCCTCGACCATGGGCCCGAGCACGAAGCCCAGCATGATGGGCGCGACCGAGAAGTCCAGCATCATCAGCACCATGCCGATCACGCCGAAGGCCAGCACCTCCCAGATGTGGAACAGGCTGTTTTGCGTGCTGTAGACGCCCACCGCGATGAAGAACATGGCCGACGGAAACATGTACTTGTAGGGCACGCGCAGCATCTTCACCCACACGCCGATCATGGGCACGTTGAGGATCATCAGGATGACGTTGCCGATCCAGAAGCTGGCGATCAGCCCCCAGAAGATGTCCGGGTGCTCGCCGATGAGCTGCGGGCCGGGCTGGATGCCCTGGATCAGCAGCGCGCCCAGCAGCAGCGCCATCACCGCGTCGCCCGGAATGCCCAGGCTCATGGTCGGGATGAAGTCCACCTGCGTCTTGGAGTGGGCCGAGGCCTCGGGGCCGGCCACGCCCGCGATCTGCCCGGTGCCGAACTTCTCGGGAGTCTTGGAGATCTTGCGCTCCAGCGCGTAGGCCACGAAGGTGGTGATGGTCGGCCCGGTGCCCGGCATGGCGCCGAACAGCGTGCCCACGGCCGTGCCGCGCACCATGGGCCAGAAGGCCTGCTTGAGCTCGGCGCGCGTGGGCCGCATGTCGCGCAGCGAGACCTGGGCATCGGCGGTGACGACCTTCATGCGATTGACGTTGAGCAGGAAGTCGGCCACGCCGAACAGCCCCATGGCGATCGCCACCAGCTCCAGGCCGTCGGTCAGCTCGGCGATGCCGAAGGAGAAACGGAAGCTGCCGCTGTTGACGTCGGTGCCGACCACGCCGCACAACAGGCCCAGCAGCGTCATCGCCACACCCTTGAGCGGCGAGCCGCGCGACATGGTCGAGCCCGCCAGAAGACCCAGCAGCATGATCGAGAAGATCTCGGCCGGGCCGAACTTGAAGGCGATCTCGGTCAGCAGCGGCGAGGCGAACACCATCACCAGAATCCCCACGGACGCGGCGAAGAACGAACAGATCATGGTGACGCCCAGGGCCGCGCCACCGCGCCCCGCCTTGGTCATCGGATAACCGTCCAGGCAGGTCACCGCGTGCGGCGGGTGCGAGGGCAGATTGAGCAAGATGGCGCCGATGGCGCCGCCGTACTGCGAGCCGTAGAAGATGCCGGCCAGCATCAGAATCGCCGGCACGGGGTGCATCACGTAGGTCAGCGGCAGCAGGATGGAGATCGCCGACAGCGCCCCCATGCCCGGCAGCACGCCGATGAGGTTACCGACCAGCACGCCAAAGAAAGACCAGAGCAGATTGCTGCCCTGGAAGGCGACGCCGAAACCGAACCACAGATCGTGCAGGGATTGCATCATGGCTCAGGCCCCCCAGTGCAGCAGGGGCAGTTGCAGCTGCAGGCCCCAGTGGAAGACGGTCAGCGCCACCCCCACCATGGCCAGCGCCAGCAGCGCCGACTTGCCCACGGTGTTGTCGCGGTCACCCAGCGCCGAGATGAAGACGATGGCGAACGTCGCCGGCAACAGCCCCAGGTAGGCACCGCACAGTTGGAAAGCGACCACGCCGGCCACGATACAGACCAGGCCGCGCAGGTCCGGCAGGCCATGGCTGTGGCCCGCCACCGGCAGCGCCGCGCCCAAGCCGCTGTCGTCCGAGCGGCCCGACAGCGCGATCAGCAGACCCGTGATGGCCAGCAGCACCCCCAGCGCGCACGGGAAAAAGCCCGGGCCCATGCGCGCCAGCGTGCCGATGTTGTAGGTCGAGCCGGCATACGCCGCGCTCACGCCGATCAGCACCATCAGGGCGCCGCCGTAGTAGTTTTTTCTGGAGGGACTCATGCTCGATTGGCTCCGCGTCTGATCACCAGCGGCCCGCACACACGGCCCGCCACCCGCGCTCCCGGCGGCTTGGCACCTCCTGGAAACGGACGCAGTCTAGAAATCGAGGCTTTCAATCGGCTTCCGTTTGGCGCGGAAGCGGCGCGAATCAGTAGATCTACCTACCGATGAGGAAATCTAGGCCCGAGGCGCCCGCAACTCCAGCACCCGGGTGAGCAAGTCCAGCGCTTCGATGATCTTCTGGCGCTCATCTTCCGAAAGCGGCGCCAGTTGAGCCGACTCGACCGCGAGCTGTCGGGGATAAAGCTGATCGACCACCTCAGCCCCCTGCGCCGAGAGACGCACCAGGGTCGCCCTGCGGTCTATCGGGTTCTCCGTGCGTGTGATGTAGCCGCGCTCCTCCAGCTTGTTGAGGATGTTGCTCATCGCTCCGCGTGAACAGCCACGCAGGCTGGCGATGCGCCGTGCGATGACAGGGGCTGCCATGTAGCGCAGGATCACCATCACATCCAGCTCGGGGGCGCTGACTGGCGTGGCATCGCGCAGCGCGCCCAGATCCAGGTCGTGCAGCATGCGGACCCGTTCCAGCCGGGCAAACACGGCCATGGCATGCGTATCCAGGTCCGGGCGTGCTTGGCGCCATGCCTCCACGATCTCATCCGTGGGGGTCACATCGATCATCTCTGCTCCAACATCGTCCATCAGTCCATGAATGAACTATAGCCAGCCTATCCGGTCGCGCAGCGGCATCTTTCCTTGGGCTTGACCGGCTCGATGTATCTGGATACAACAAGGCCTTTAATGATTCAGCACTGAACCATTATGGAACATATTAGAAACAAGGAATCCTTCATGGTACCCAGTCACATCCACGATCGTCAGCCTCCGGCCCAGACCGGGGTAGCCATCGTGATCCTGGCCGCACTCACGGGGCTCACGCCTCTGGCGACGGACATGTACATCCCGGCCTTCCCGGCCATGGCGAGCGAACTGTCGGCCACCGGTTCGGCCATCCAGTCGAGCATCGCGGCCTACATGCTCGGCCTGGTGCTCGGGCAGCTCCTGCTCGGGCCGATCAGTGACCGCACCGGGCGGCGCACGCTGTTGATCGCCGGGGCCTGGCTGTTCGCCTTGTTCTCCGCCATCTGCGCGCTGGCACCCGATGCAGGTGTTCTGGTGGCCGTCCGCTGGCTGCAAGGCGTGGCCGCCGCCGTCGGCATGGTGCTCGCGCGTGCGGTCATCGGTGACTGGTATCACGGCCCCGATGCGGCCAAGCGCTTTTCCGCACTGACCATGATCGTGGCCGTCGCCCCCATCCTGGCGCCGGTGCTGGGCGGCTTGCTGCTGCGCATCGGGTCGTGGCGCCTGATCTTCGCCGCATTGGCGGTGTTGGGCGTGTTGCTTGCCTTGGCGACCCAGGCCCGCGTGCCGGAATCCCTGCCGCCCGAACGCCGACATGGCGGCAGCCTGGCCGGCGTCTTCCGCACCATGGCGGCGCTGCTCAAACAACGGGCCTTCGTTGGCTACGCCTTGGTCTTTGCGTGCTCGACCGTGGCCTTGTTCGCCTATCTCGCGGCGGCCTCCTTCGTGTTCCAGGGCCTCTTCGGCCTGTCCGAATGGACGACCAGTCTGCTGTTCGGCCTGAATGCCTTGGGCATGCTGGCCGGCGGCGTGCTGTTCGGGGCCTTGTCGAGGAAAACGCACCTGCACAGCTTCCTGATCGTCGGCGTCGTGCTGGGCGTGATGGCTGCGGCCGTGCAATGGCTGCTGGCCGGCGTGCTGGGCGCGACGCTCGTGGCGCTGTTCTTCGCCATGCTCGCGCTGGGACTGCTGTATCCCGCGTCGATGGCGGCGGGTCAGGCCGCCGCGCCGCATGCGCCGGGTGGCGCTTCAGCCTTGCTGGGCGCAGGGCAATGCCTGTTTGGTGCCATCGCCGCGCCCCTGGTGGGCTTGTTTGGGACCAGCAGCGCCCGACCCATGGCCGCATTGATGATCGCGGGCTTCGCCCTGGCCGGCCTGGCGCTGCTGCTGCTTGTGCGGCCCTGGCATGCTCAGGACAGCGCGTCCATCACCCCTGGGGGATGAAGCGCCGCGGGGCGCTGCCCCGCGGCGTCCTGGCCGGCATTCAGTGCGGCCAGCAAGGCGTGCGCAAACACCGCCAGCTTGGCAGGCGGCCGCGGCAAAGCTCGCAGCAGATGAACGTCGTCCTCGCGCCGGGCGGGGTCATCGAATACCGTCACGAGTTGCCCCTGGGCCCGCGCGTGCATCGTGACCCACGTGGGCAAGTAGGCCAGGCCCAGCCCGGCGACGGCAGCCAGATGGAGCGCCTCGAAATCGTCGCAAGCCAAGACATGGGCGGCGCCCTCGGGAATCAGCCCGGCGCTGCGCAAGCCACGCCAGCACAGGCCATCAGGATCATGGCGTTTGTCCAGCAGGCGATGCGTGACCAGCTCGGCCAGCCCGGATGGACAACCCTGCCGATCCAGGTAGCTGGCGCTGGCGCAAATGGACCAGCGCTGCGTGCCCAAGCGTTGCGCATAGAGTCGGCTGTCCTTGAGCGGGCCAATGCGAATCACGGCATCGAGGCGTTCGCGTACAGGATCGGCCAGCCGCTCGGTGAACGCCAGTTCAATGCGCAAGGCGGGGTGGCGTGCGAGCAGGTCCGGCAGCAGCGGCAACACATGATGGCGACCGAAGGTTGGCAGGCAGGCGACCCGCAGCACACCACGCGGCTCGTCGCTCAAGGCGGCGACCTCGGCGCGCAGGTCCACCAGCTCATCGAGCAGGACCGGCGCGCGGGCCAGCAGCAATTCGCCCGCGTCGGTCAACACCAAGCCGCGCGTGGACCGCGCGAACAGCCGCACATCCAAGGCGGACTCCAGGGCATCGATCTGGCGCACAACCGAGGAAGGCGCCAAGCCCTGCCGAAGCGCCACGGCAGAAAAGCTCCCGGCCCGCGCGACGGCGACGAACACCGGTAGATATTCAGCATGAGGAATGGCTTGCATGCTTTGCATATTACGCAAAATCCTTGCGCACGGTCGAAGCCTTCTGCTGTCCAGCCACCCCCTCTAGCATGCGCCGTGCATGTCCGCCAATGGGGCCGGACAGACGGAGTTTTCGCCATGTCTCTGACTGCTCACGCCGCCGCGCCCTTGTCCGGGCGCAGTGTGGTGGCGCTCTCGGCCGCCTGTGGTTTTGCGGTCGCCAACCTTTACTACAGCCAACCGCTGTTGCCGCAGATGGCCGGCGCTTTTGGTGCGGAGGACTCCGTCCAAGGCGCCATCGCGACGGCAACCCAAGCGGGCTACGCGGCAGGACTGCTGCTGTTCGGCCCGCTCGGCGACCGCGCGGATCGCCGCCGGCTGATCAGCGCACTGTTGCTGGTGAACCTGGTGGGTTTGGTGCTGTGCGCAACGGCCACTCGCCTAGGCGGACTGCTGGCCGCCTCCGTGCTGGTCGGCCTGAGCGCCGTCAGCGCGCAAATCATCATTCCGGCCGTGTCGGGTGCGGTCGACCCCGCCCGGCGCGGACAAACCGTTGGACGACTGATGAGCGGCCTGTTCGCCGGGACTTTGCTGGCACGTACGCTCAGCGGCTATGTCGGCGCGCACACCGGCTGGCGCTCGGTGTTCATGCTGGCGGCCGGAGTCGATGTCGCGCTGATCGGCCTGGTCTGGCGCTTCCTGCCCCACATCCGGCCTGACAGTGACTTGTCCTACCCCAAACTGCTGGCTTCGCTGGGCCAGTTGTTCGTGCGGCAATCACTGCTGCGCGAGGCCTGCCTGGCCGGCTTCCTGTTGTTTGCCGCCTTCAACGTCCTGTGGGGCTCGCTGGCGCTGATGTTGGCTCGCCCGCCGTACGGCTACGGCAGCGAAGCGGCGGGATGGTTCGGTTTGGTGGGCATGGCGGGCATGCTGGCCTCTCCCGCCATCGGCCGCTTGACGGATCGATGGGGTGGCCGCCGCATCATCACGCTGGCGGCTGCGCTGGTCATGCTGGCCTTCCTGCTCATTGCCGGCTCGGCAAAAACGCTGGGCCTGCTGATCGCAGGCGTGGTGCTGCTGGATCTGGGCAGCCGCGCCAACCTGGTCGCCAACCAGACACGGCTGTATGCCTTGCTGCCGCAGGCGCGTGGGCGGCTCAACACCGTCTTCATGACCAGCTACTTCCTGGGCGGTGCGGCCGGGTCGGTGTTGGGCACGACGGCGGCCGGACGTTTCGGCTGGTCTGGCATAGCCGCGGCCGGTGTCTTTTGCGCCGTTCTGGCCCTGGCCGTGATCGCGACGTCCCGGCATGGCAGACCGCGGCCGGATGCCACCCGCACACGGGGCGCCTGAAGGCTCGATCCCGAGCAGCGCGCCGCCCCATTCACATCAGGGCACGGACACCGATCAACCGCTGCTTCAGACGTTGAACAAAAAGTTCATGACATCCCCATCCTGCACCACGTACTCCTTGCCTTCGGAGCGCATCTTGCCGGCGTCCTTGGCGCCTTGCTCGCCCTTGTAGGCGATGAAGTCGTCGAAGGCGATGGTTTGGGCGCGGATGTAGCCGCGTTCGAAGTCGCCGTGGATGACGCCGGCGGCCTGGGGGCCGGTGTCGCCGATGCGGATGGTCCAGGCGCGCACTTCCTTGACGCCGGCGGTGAAGTAGGTCTGCAGGCCCAGCAGCCGGAAGGCGGCGCGGATGAGGCGGTCCAGGCCGGGTTCGTCCTGGCCGATCTCGGCCAGGAACATCTTCTTGTCCTCGTCGTCCATGTCGGCCAGTTCGGCTTCGATCTTGGCGCAAATGGCGACGACCGGGGCGTTTTGCTTGGCGGCGTATTCGCGCAGGCGGTCGAGGTAGGGATTGTTGTCGAAGCCGTCTTCGCTGACGTTGCCGACGAACATCGCCGGCTTGGCGGTGATCAGGGTGAAGGACTTGACCAGCGGCAGCTCTTCCTTGCTGAAGTCGAGCGCGCGCACCGGGATGTTCTGGTTGAGCGCAGCCTGGCAGCGTTCGAGCAGGCCGACGAGTTTTTGCGCGTCCTTGTCGCCGGAGCGGGCCACCTTGGTGTGGCGGTGCAGCGCCTTTTCGACGGTGGAGAGGTCGGCCAGGCAGAGTTCGGTCTGGATCACCTCGATGTCGGAGATCGGGTCGACCTTGCCGGCGACGTGGATGACGTTGGGGTCGTCGAAGCAGCGCACCACGTTGACGGTGGCGTCGGTTTCGCGGATGTGGGCCAGGAATTTGTTGCCCAGGCCTTCGCCGGTGCTGGCGCCGGCCACGAGACCTGCGATGTCGACGAATTCGACGATGGCCGGCACGATGCGCTCGGGCTCGATGATGGCCGCCAACTGCTGCAGGCGCGGGTCGGGCACCTCGACCACGCCGACGTTGGGCTCGATGGTGCAGAAGGGGTAGTTCTCGGCGGCGATGCCGGCCTTGGTGAGGGCATTGAACAGAGTGGACTTGCCGACGTTGGGCAGCCCGACGATGCCGCATTTGAGGCTCATGGTGTGTCTTTCCGTGGAGAACCGGGGCCGGGGGCCGCGCTGCCGGGCAGCGAGCACGCGAGCCACGCCGTGTTCGTGAGAGGTGGAGCGTAGAGGTGTGTGGCCCAGGCGGGCGCCTGCGCGAAGGCGTGGATTTTAAGCGGGCACGGGCCTGGGGCATCACACGCGCTCAACCCCGCCCCCTCCATCGCATTAAAATATAAAGAATGGTTTTCATTTAACAACCTTCCACGCAAGGTCTTCGCATGTCTTCCCTGATGGCCGCAGAGGCCGATATCGCGCGCATCTACCAGCACCATCACGGGTGGCTGGTGGCCTTGCTCAACAAGAAGGCCGGCAACCGTTTCGACGCCTGCGACCTGGCGCATGACGTGTTCGTGCAACTGCTGCACCGGCCGCGTCGGTTCGACAGCTTCGACGGTACCCGCAACTACCTCAGCCGCATGGCACAAGGCCTGTGCATCGACATGCAGCGGCGCCGTGCGCTGGAGCAGGCCTGGCAGCAGGCCATGGCGCTGCGCCCGCCCGAGGCGGCACCCTCGCCCGAGCAGCGCGCCATCATCCTGGAGACGCTGGCCGCGGTCGCCGCCATGCTCGAGCGCCTGCCGGCCAAGGCGGCTCAGGCCTTCGTGCTGGTGCATTTCCAGGAGCTGCGCTACCGGCAGGTGGCCGAGGAACTGCAAGTCTCCGAGCGCATGGTCAAGAAATACATCGCCCAGGCCATGTTGCACTGCGCCCTGCTGCAGGGCGAACTGCGGGCGGCCCTGCCCGCATGACCCCCCCCCACCCCAGTCTGCAGGCGGCCGCCGAATGGTATGCCACGCTGCTCGCGGATGACGCCAGCACCGCCGACCGGGCCGGCTGGCAAGCCTGGCTGGCGCAAAGCCCGGGCAATCGCCAGGCCTGGGACGAGATCGAGGCCATCGCCCGGCAGTTCCAGCCGCTGCAACAAACCCCGGCGCAGCGCCAGGCGGCCAGCAGCGCGCTGCAGGCCGCCCATCGCGTCGGCCAAGCAGCCAGTCCGCGTCGCAAGGCCCTGCGCAGTCTGGCGTGGCTGGCCGCCAGTGGCCTGTCGGGCTGGCTGGCCTGGCGGCACACGCCGCTGCGCGACGGCATCGCCGCCCAGTTGGCCGACTTCCATACCCGGGTGGGCGAGACCCGGGCGCTGCAACTGGCCGACGGCACCCAGGTCTGGCTCAACACGGCCAGTGCCCTGGATGTGTGCTACTCGGCGACGCAGCGCGCGCTGCGCCTGGTGACCGGCGAGGTGCTGATCGAAACCGCCGCCGACCCAGCCCGGGCCTTCATGCTGCACACCCCGCACGGCCAGATGCAGGCCCTGGGCACCCGCTTCGGCGTCCGCCTGCGCGAAGACAGCACCGAGCTGGCCGTGTACGAAGGAGCGGTACGCATCCACACCGGCGCCACGCACACCACGGTCACACTGCAGGCCGGCCAGCAAACGCAGTTCGACTGCCTGACCATCGGCGCTACCCGCACCGCGCCCGCCGAAGCGCCGGCATGGCCCCTCGGCATGCTGGTCGCGCACGACATGCCTCTGGCACAACTGGCGACCGAGCTCGCGCGCTACCGCCACGGCCACATCAGCGTGGCGCCCGAGGTCGCCGGCCTGCGCGTGCTCGGTACCTATCCGCTGGGCGATTCAGAGCTGGCCTTGCAGCTGTTGGCGAAGTCGCTGCCCATCCGCATCCGGCGCACGCTGCCGTGGTGGGTGTCGATCACCGCGCTTTGAACACGCCCTGAAATGCGAGGGGCGCAAGCCCTTTCCCGGGCATCGGCCATCAAAACAAATGCTTACAAAAATCCTGCCGCACGCTGTTCCCCTTTCCGGCGCTCGTTCGATTCGGTAGTGAAGGCAAAACATTTTCAAAACTACTTTGGGAGCAGTCCTCGCATGCATGCATCCATTCCGAACGGCCGTCCGGCCCTGCAAGTCCTGGCCATGGCCGCGCGCCTCGTCTGCACCAGCGGCCTGCTGGCCGCTCCGGCACTCGTGCTAGCCAGCCAGCCCGAGAACCCACCAGCACAGGCCCGGGAGGCCGCGGCGCCCACCCGCACCTTCGACGTGGCGGCCGGACCGCTGCCCCAGGCCATCAACCAGTTCGCCCAGCAAGCGGGCGTGTTCGTCTCCGGGGCTTCCGAGCTGGCTCAGGGCCGGCAGAGCGCAGGGCTGCACGGGGACTTCACCGTGGCGGCCGGCTTCGACGCCTTGCTGCAGGGCACCGGCCTCGAGGCCGTCCCCCAGGGGAGCGGCAGTTACACGCTGCGCCGCCGCGCCGGCCCCGTGTCGAGCGGCGCGAACACGCTGCCGGAAGTGGTGGTGAAGGCGGCCACGGCAGCCGCCGCCAGCGCATTGCCGCCCGCCTATGCCGGCGGCCAGGTCGCCACCGGCAGCCGCGTCGGCATGCTGGGTAACAAGGATGTCCTGGACACGCCCTTCAGCGTGACCAGCTACACCGAGGAAGTGATCGCCAACCAGCAGGCGCACTCGGTGATGGAAGTGCTGCGCAACGAGCCGAGCGTGCGCGACATCTTCCCCGAAGGCGGGCTGGGCGAATACTTCAACATGCGCGGCTTCTACATGCAAAGCCACGAATTCTCCTGGAATGGCCTCTACGGGCTGGTTCCGCACAACCGCACCCCCACCGAGCTGCTCGAACGCGTGGAAGTGCTGCGCGGCCCCGCCGCCTTGCTCAACGGCATGTCGCTGGGCGGCAGCGTGGGCGGCGTGATCAACCTGGTGCCCAAGCGCGCCGGCGATGAGCCGCTGACCCGCGTGACCACCACCCTGTCCACGAAAACCAACCTGAGCACCCACCTCGACATGTCGCGGCGCTTTGGCGAAGAAAAGGAATGGGGCGTCCGCGTCAACCTGCTCAAGTCGCAGGGCAAGACGGCGGTCGACGACCAGACCGAAGACCGCAAGATCGGCTCGCTGGCGCTGGACTACCGGGGCAAGCGGCTGCGTGCGTCCCTCGACGCCTACCAGATCAAGGAAGAGCAAGACGGCGGCCTGCCGCTGTTGACGACCTTCGCCTCCAGCACCATTCCCGCGGCACCGGACGCGACCACCAACAGCCTGCCGGGCGCCTACGCCATCTCGCGCACCAAGGCCCTCGCCGGCACGGTGGAGTATGACCTCGACGACAACTGGACGGCTTTCGCCGCGGCGGGCGTCAAGCACCAGCGCAGCGACGGCTACCTCAACAACGCCCTCGGGCTGAAGGCCACGGCGTCCGGCAGCTACACGGCCGTGGGCATGAACATCAACAATTTCTACGACGTGGTTTCCGCCGATGCCGGGGTGCGCGGCCACTTCAAGACCGGCGCGCTCAAGCACAACCTGACGCTGAGCGCCAATGCCGTCAAGCAAACGTCGGGCGTGCTCTCCAGCAAGAGCACCTGGGCCTCCAACCTCTATTCGCCCACGACGCCGACCCTCGCCTCCAGCCCGGGCGACGCGGTCAAGACCAATGAAACGGTGCTGAGCAGCGTGGCCATCGCCGACACGATCTCGCTGGACCCTGAAGAGCGCTACCAGCTCACCCTCGGCTTGCGCCAGCAGCGCGTGCGCAGCCACAACTTCAGCACCAGCACCACCCGCTATGACCGCAGCGCCCTGACGCCCACCGCTGCCATCGTCGCCCGACCCTGGGATGCGCCGGTGTCCTTGTATGCCAACTACATCGAAGGCCTGTCGCAGGGCGGCACGGTCTCCGACTCCACCGCGAGCAACTACGGTGAAGTGTTTGCACCGTACAAGAGCAAGCAGATGGAGGTTGGCCTCAAGTGGGACACCGGCCACATCATGCACACCCTGAGCGTGTTCCAGATCACGCGCCCCAGCCTCATCAAGAACCAGACGACCAACACCTATGGCGTCAATGGCCAGCAGCGCAACCGCGGCATCGAATGGACGGGCGCTGGCGAAATCACCCGGGGCCTGCGCCTGCTCGGCGGCATCTCCCGCCTGCAGGCCGTCCTGACCCGTACCAGCAGCGGCACGCTCGACGGCAACGACGCGGTGGGCGTTCCCCACTGGCAAGCCAACCTCGGCACCGAATGGGACACCCCCTGGATTCCTCGCCTGACCCTCTCGGCGACCACTATCTACACCGGCAGCCAGTACGCCAATGACGCCAACACCCAGAAGCTGCCGAGCTGGACGCGCTTCGACCTGGGCGCGCGCTACACCACCCGTGTGGCCGACAAGGACGTCGTGGTGCGCTTCAATGTCATCAACGCCTTCGACAAGCACTACTGGGCGGGGAGCTGGAGCGGCTATGTCTCGGTCGGCGCACCGCGCACCTACCGGCTGTCCGTCCAGGTCGACTTCTGACCGGTGTTCCGCCTTTTCCAGGACCTTCCTCACATGACGCGCCCCTCCCGCCTGCGGCCCTTCGGGGCCACCGCCGCCGTCCTCTCCGTGCTCCTGGGCGCCTGCGCCCAGCCGCCGGCCGGGCCCTCCTCGCCCACATCCGCGCCGGCTGCGGCAGCCCCTCAGCCACCAGCACAGGAGCAGGCCCCCGTGCATGCACAGGTTCAGCGCCAGGCCATCGCGCCGGCACTCTATGAGATCGCCTACTCAGCCCGGCAGAACGCAGTCTTCGTGGCCTCGGCCAGCGGTCTGCTGGGGCAGAAGGGGCCGGCGCCGCGCATCCTGCGGCTCAACCCGGCGACCCTGGCGGTCGAGGCGGAAATCGTGCTGGAGCGCCCCGGCCTCGGGCTGGCGCTCGACGACGAGGCCAACCGTCTCTATGTCGGCAACGCCTTCCACGCCTCGGTCACTGTGGTCGACACGCAGGCCAACCGCGTGACCGGCACGGTGCAGCTGGCCGAGAAAGTCCAGATGACCAACTTCGATGGCAAGCCCATCGAACGCTACCCCCACAACCTGCGGGAGCTGGTGCTGGACAAGGCCAACGGGCGCCTGTTCGCCCCCGGCATCTGGATCAACAACAGCGTGCTCTACGTCATGAACACCCGGACCCTGGCCTTGGAGAAGGTCATTCCGGGCCTGGGCTTCGGCGCCGCCGGCGCCACGCTGGACGCGCAGGCCGGCAAGTTCTACGCCTCCAACATGCAGGGGCAGCTCTTTACCGTCGATGCCCGGACGCTGGCGCTGGAGAAGACCACGGAAGTCGCCGCGGACCAACTCCTGAACCTGGCGCTCGACCATCACACGGGGCTGCTGCTGGCCACCGACCAGGGCTCGGACAACCCCAACATGGTGCGCGAGAAATACGCCAAGCTGCCCTACCAGATCCGCGGCCAGGGCAATCGCGTCGTCGTCATCGACCCGGCCAACGGCCAGGTGCGACAGAGCATCCCGACCGGCCGCCACCCGGTGGCGCTGCTGCTCGACGAGGCCCGCCACCGCCTCTATGTGACCAACCGCGGCTCCGGCACGGTGACCGTGCACGACAGTCGCGACTACCGGCTGCTGCACACCTTCGAGCTGCCGTCCTACCCCAACGGCCTGACCCTGGACCCCGCCACCGGCGCGGTCTTCGTCACCATCAAGAATGACGAAAAGGCCCCGAAGGACAGCAAGGAAAGCGTGGCCCGCCTTCAGTTTTGAAGGCCAGGATGAGCGGCGTGGCCGGCGCGGGCGGGGTCAAGCGCCAGACCCGCTAACATCGGCATCGCCGGCGCGGCGCCGTGGTGGTTCTCCCCCGCGGCGCGCCCGGCAGCCCGTCCACTCTTCATCCCGACCATGCCCCTGTACGATGCCCTCGGAAAACTGCTGCTGCGATTGACCATTGGCGGCCTGATGCTGCCGCACGGCCTGACCAAGCTGCTCAGCGGCTGGCCCCACCTGACGGGGATCACCGGCATCAAGGTGCTGCTGGCCGCCAAGGGCCTGCCGACCTGGCTGGCCTACGGCGTGTATGCGACCGAAATCGCGGCGCCCGTGCTGCTCATCGTGGGCCTGTGGACGCGGTCGGCGGCGCTGCTGCTGGCCTTCGGCATGGTGATGGCGGTGTACCTGGCGCACCTGGGCGACATCGGCACGCTCTCGGCCACCGGCGCCTGGGGCATACGCAACCAGGCGCTGTTCCTGTTCGGGGCGCTGGCCATCGCGCTGATGGGCCCGGGGCGCTACGCGCTGCGGCCGAGCTGATGGATCAGGCGACGGCACCTGCCCCATCGTCCACCGCCACCTCGACCAGGCAGTCGTAGAACACCGGCGCGCGGCCCAGGTCGGTCAGGCGCTGGCTGGTGAGTTCGTTGACGTTGCGCCCGTCCAGGCCCATCTTGCGCCACCAGATGCCCATGCCGTTGACCACGCCGGGCCGCGCCCGGGTGCTGACTTCGGCCTTGCAGCGGTAGCTGCCGCGCGCGTTGAAGATACGCACCGTGGCGCCGCTGGCGATGCCGCGCGCAGCGGCGTCGTCGGGGTGGATTTCGAGCAGCGGCTCGCCCTCGATGCGGCGCAGGCTCTGCACGTTGACGAAGGTGGAGTTGAGGAAGTTGCGCGCCGGCGGCGAGATCATCGCCAGCGGGTAGTCGGCCGAGCTGCCGGCCACCTCGTAGTTGGGCAGGTGGTCGGGCAGGCCGTCGAGCCCCTGCGCGGCCAGGCGCGCGCTGTGGAACTCGCAGCGGCCCGAAGGCGTCGGAAAGCCGCCCTGCGCGAAAGGCGCATCGGGCACCGGCAGCGAGACGTAACCCTGCGCCAGCAGGCGCTCGAAATCGATGGCATCGCCCAGCGCCTGGCGGCACAAGTCCTCGTCGCTGTCGGCAAAGCACGCTTCGCCAAATCCCATGCGCGCGGCCAGCCGGCGGAAGATCTCGGTATTGGGCAGCGCCTGCCCCAGCGGCGCGATGGCCGGGCGGTTGAGCAGCACGTCGGTGTGGCCGTAGCTGCGCAGGATGTCCCAGTGCTCGAGTTGCGTGGTGGCCGGCAGCACGTAGTCGGCGTAATCGGCGGTGTCGGTGCGGAAATGCTCCAGCACCACGGTGAACAAGTCCTCGCGCGCGAATCCCCGGGCCACCTGGGCCGACTGCGGCGCCACCGCCACCGGGTTGCAGTTGTAGACCACCAACGCCTCCACGCGCGGGCCGAAGGTGGCGCCGGCCTCGGCCAGCAAGTCCTGGCCGATGGTCGACATATTGAGGGTGCGCGGCCTCCGCGCGCCCAGCAGATCGGGCCGCTGCAGCGCGGCCGCGCGCACCGGCGCCGTGCTCGACGCCGACAGCAGCAGGCCACCGGCGCGCTCGCGCCAGGCGCCGGTCAGCGCCGGCAGGCAGGCCACGGCGCGCACCGCATTGCCGCCGCCGCGCACGCGCTGCATGCCGTAGTTCAGCCGGATCGCCGCCGGCCGCGTGTGGGCGTAGTCGTGGGCCAGCCGCCGGATCTGCTCGGCAGGCACGCCGCAGACCTCGGCGGCGCGCTCGGGCGGCCATTGCAGCGCGCGCTCGCGCAGGCCGTCCCAGCCCAGGGTGTGGCGCGCGATGTAGTCGTGGTCAAGCCCGGCGGCCGGGTCGGCGGCTTTCCAGGCGGCGTCGTGCACGACCAGTTCATGCATCAGCGCCAGGGCCAGCGCGGCATCGGTGCCCGGACGCAGGGCGATGTGCTCGTGGCACTTGTCGGCAGTTTCGCTGCGGCGCGGGTCGATGCACACCAGCCGCGCGCCGGCGCGCTTGGCCTGCTGCGCGTAGCGCCAGAAGTGCAGATTGCTGCCAACCGAGTTGCTGCCCCAGATCAGGATCAGGCGCGACTCGGCAAAGAACTCGACCTTCATGCCGAGCTTGGCGCCCAGCGTCTGCGTCAGCGCCTCGGCGCCGGCCGAGGCGCAGATGGTGCGGTCCAGCAGCGAGGCGCCAAGCCTGTGGAAGAAGCGCGCGGCCATGCTCTCGCCCTGCACCAGCCCCATGGTGCCGGCATAGCTGTAGGGCAGGATGGCCTGCGGGTCGCGCGCGGCGATGGCGCCCAGGCGCCGGGCGATGTCGTCGAGCGCCTCGTCCCAGCTCACCTCGGTGAAGACGCCCGCGCCCTTGGGGCCAGCACGCCGCAGCGGGCGCAGCACGCGTTCGGGGTGGTAGGCGCGTTCGGTGTACTTGGAGACCTTGGCGCACAGCGCGCCGTCGGTGTGCGGATGGCGCGGGTTGCCGGCCACCTTCACCGCCACGCCATCGCGCACCGTGGTCACGAAGGAGCAGGTGTCGGGGCAGTCGTGCGGGCAGGCGCCCAGCACCTGCTGTTCGCCAGGCGCGGCGGGCGTGGAGAGGTGGGCTTCTTCGATCATGGGGTCGGGCGCGCGGGCGCGGGGCCGGCGCGTGCTGTCTGGTCTGTGGGGCTGTCTTGCGGTCATGGGTGCGCGCCAGTCCGGCGCTGCGCGACTGGTGATGATCCCACCGTTTGCCCGCCGCTTCCAGCCCCGGGGCTTTTCGTCCACGCCGGTTTATCGGGCAGCGATTGCACCCGCGCGGCGCCGGTCTTCCCGGCTTGGCGCCGGCAAAGCCCTGTATCCTTGCGCGCTTCACACGTGCTGCGCCCGCCAACCATGGAAACCAAGTGGCTTGAAGATTTCGTCAGCCTGGCCGAGACCCACAGCTTTTCCCGCTCCGCCCAATTGCGCCACGTCACGCAGCCCGCGTTCTCGCGGCGCATCCAGTCGCTGGAAGCCTGGGCCGGCACCGATCTGGTCGACCGCTCGTCCTACCCGACGCGGCTGACGCCGGCCGGCCAGACGCTCTACACCCAGGCGCTCGAACTGCTGCACGACCTGCAGGCCACGCGCTCCATGCTGCGCGCGCACCGCCAGGCAGCCGACGACGTCATCACCTTCGCGATGCCGCATTCGCTGACCTTCGCCTTCTTCCCGGCCTGGATGTCAACGCTGCGCGAGCAGTTCCACCCCATCAAGACCCGGCTGATCGCCCTCAACGTGCTCGACGCGGTGACCCAGCTCTCCGAGGGCGGCTGCGACATCCTGGTGGCCTTCCACCACCCCGCGCGCCCGCTGCAGCTCGACCCAGCGCGCTACGAGCTGATCCAGCTCGGCACCGAAACCCTGTCGGCCTACTCGCTGGCCGACGCCCAGCTGCAGCCCGTCCACACGCTCGACGGCCGCAACGCACGCCAGCCCACGCCCTACCTGGGCTACGGCCCGGGCGCCTACCTCAGTGCCATGGCCGAGCTGATCATCCAGCGCGCGCCCACGCCGCTGCACCTCGACCGCGTGTACGAAACCGACATGGCCGAAAGCGTCAAGGCCATGGCGCTGGCCGGCCACGGCGTGGCCTTCCTGCCGCGCAGCCTGGTCAAGCGCGAGTTGCGCAACCACCGCCTGGTGCCGGCCTCGGCCAACCCCGACCTTCAGGTCAGCATGGACATCCTGGCCTACCGCGAACGCCCCACGGCGCGCAGCGTGCCCAAGCGCGTGGCCGACGAACTCTGGGACTACCTGCTCACGCCCGCCGCCCACAAGGCCAGGCTGTCGCAGGCCTGAATCTCTGCCGATGCGGCCCGCCAGCCTCGCGCCACTGCAGGCACCAAGGCGGAACACGGGCGCCCCGCCTTGGTTCACTCCCGCGCCCACCGGCCCGAGCGGCGCGCCACACAAGTTGCACACACCTTCTTCGGCCATTCAGGCACGAAGCGTGCTCTATATTCCGGTACCCGCCTGCGGAATGCCCTAGCCGGAAACGGCGATTGCGGCATCAGCGACACTCCATGCATCATTTGCACTGGGGAAATCACCAATTTGGTGCTCTCTCCAAGCATTTGCGCACCTTTTTTGGACATACTGGCGGGTTAGAGATTGGCCGGTATCCGAGGGGGATAACGTGATCCATCGAGCAATCACTGGGTTTTAAAGGAGAGATATCCATGAAGAAACATGTACTGGCGATCACCGCCGCCTTGCTGGCCGCTGGCGCCGTCCATGCGCAGAGCAACGACACACTGGCCAAGATCAAGGCCTCGGGCAGCATCACGCAAGGCGTGCGCGAGTCCTCCGGCGCGCTGGCCTACACCCTGGGCAACGGCGTCTACACCGGCTTCCACTACGACGTCTGCACCAACATCATCAGCGACATCGCCAAGCAGCTCGGCATCGCCAAGATCGACACCAAGTACCAGCCCGTCACCTCCGGCAACCGCATCCCGCTGGTCAAGAACGGCACCGTCGACATCGAGTGCGGCTCCACCACCAACGACGAGAACCGCGCCAAGGAAGTCGCCTTCGCCAACACCCTGTACGTGGAAGAAGTTCGCATCGCCGTCAAGGCCGACTCGCCCATCAAGTCGGTGGCCGACCTCAACGACAAGACCGTCGTGACCACCACCGGCACCACCTCCGTGCAGCTGCTGCGCCAGAACAAGCGCGCCCAGGGCATCAACTTCCGTGAAGTCAGCGGCAAGGACCACTCCGACAGCTTCCTGCTGCTCGAATCCGGCCGCGCCGACGCCTTCGTGATGGACGGCCAGATCCTTGCCGGCAACATCGCCAAGTCCAAGAACCCCAAGGACTTCAAGATCGTCGGCGAACCGCTGTCGGTCGAGCCCATCGCCATCATGATCCGCAAGGACGATCCCGCCTTCAAGAAGGCGGTCGACGACTCCATCGCGCGTCAGGTCAAGGATGGCACGGTCGCCAAGCTCTACGACAAGTGGTTCGTCCAGCCCATCCCGCCCACCAACACCGCCCTCAACCTGCCGGCCTCCGCGGCCACCAAGGCCGCCTGGGCCAACCTCAACGACAAGCCCAAGGAAGCCTACAAGGTCGACTGAGCCCGGTCCCTGGTGTGCCACCCGCATCCGCCTGGCATGGGCAGCGGGTGCCGGACGCCCGCTGCGTGCGGGCGTTGCTTTTGCCGCCAGACCCTTCAACGCATCACATTCAGGAGCTTCTAACATGGGAACAGACTGGGACTGGCAAGTCTATTTTCAGGACCCCGGCAACTACCCCACCTACTGGCAGTGGATGATGTCCGCCTGGGGCTGGACCATCTCCGTGGCGGTCCTGGCCCTGGTCATCGCCCTCGTCGTGGGCTCGGCCATCGGCATCCTGCGCACGCTGCCGGACAGCCCCTTCCTCTCGGGCTTCGGCACCGTCTGGGTCGAGCTGTTTCGCAACATCCCGCTGCTGGTCCAGATCTTCCTCTGGTACCACGTGGTGCCCGCGCTGATCCCGGCCATGAAGAGCTTTGACAGCTTCACGCTGGTGGTCATCGCACTGGGCCTGTTCACCTCGGTACGGATCGCCGAGCAGGTGCGCTCGGGCATCCAGTCGCTGCCGCGCGGCCAGCGCTACGCGGGCATGGCGATGGGTTTCACCACCTTCCAGTACTACCGCTACGTGCTGCTGCCGATGGCCTACCGCATCATCATCCCGCCGCTGACCAGCGAGACCATGAACGTGTTCAAGAACTCGTCGGTGGCCTTCGCCGTCTCGGTGACCGAACTGACCTGGTACGCCATGCAGGTGGGCGAGGAAACCTCGCGCCCGATCGAGATCTACGCCGCCGTAACGGTGCTCTACATCATCTCCGCCTTCACCATCAACCGCATCATGGCCTTCATCGAAAAACGCACACGGGTGCCCGGCTTCATCGCCTCGGCCGGCGGCGGAGGACACTGACGATGACACTCGACTTTTCCTTCTACAACTGGGACGTCATCCACAACTACGTCCTCAAGGGCCTGTACTTCAGCCTCATCCTGACGCTGGTGGCCACCGTCGGCGGCATCCTGTTCGGCACGCTGCTGGCGCTGATGCGCCTGTCGGGCTGGAAGGTCCTGACCATCCCGGCCACGATCTACGTCAACGGCATGCGCAGCATCCCGCTGCCCATGGTGCTGCTGTGGTTCTTCCTGCTGGTGCCCTTCATGATCGGGCGGCCGATCGGCGCGGAGATGGCCGCGGTCATCACCTTCATCGCCTTCGAGGCGGCCTACTTCAGCGAGATCATGCGCGCCGGCATCCAGTCCATCCCGCGCGGCCAGGTCTACGCCGGCCAGGCCGTGGGCATGACCTACGGCCAGAACATGCGCCTGGTCATCCTGCCGCAGGCCTTCCGCAACATGCTGCCGGTGCTGCTGACGCAAACCATCGTGCTGTTCCAGGACACCTCGCTGGTCTATACCATCGGCGCGAGCGACCTGCTCAAGGGCTTCGTCGTCGCCGGCACCAACCTCGGCCGCCCGGTCGAGAGCTACCTGCTGGCCGCCGTGTTCTACTTCGTCATCTGCTTCGCGCTATCCTACTTGGTCAAGCGCCTGCACAAAAAGATCGCCATCATCCGTTGACCGACTCAGGAGAATTGTCTATGTCTGAACCCATGATCGAACTCAAGAACGTCTCCAAGTGGTACGGCCCGGTGCAGGTGCTCAACAACTGCTCGGTCAGTGTCAACAAGGGCGATGTGGTGGTGGTCTGCGGCCCGTCGGGCTCCGGCAAGTCCACGCTCATCAAGACCGTCAACGCGCTCGAACCCTTCCAGAAGGGCGAGATCACCGTCAACGGCGTCAAGCTGCACGACCCCAAGACCAACCTGCCCAAGCTGCGCAGCAAGGTCGGCATGGTGTTCCAGCACTTCGAGCTGTTCCCGCACCTGTCGGTGACCGAGAACCTGACCATCGCGCAGGTCAAGGTCCTCGGCCGCAACCTCGACGACGCCAGAAAGCGCGGCCTCAAGATGCTCGACCGCGTCGGCCTGTCGGCGCACAAGGACAAGTTCCCCGGCCAGCTCTCCGGCGGCCAGCAGCAGCGCGTGGCGATCGCCCGCGCGCTGTCGATGGACCCGGTGGTGATGCTGTTCGACGAACCCACCTCCGCGCTCGACCCCGAAATGGTCGGCGAAGTGCTCGACGTCATGGTCGGCCTGGCCAATGAGGGCATGACCATGATGGTCGTCACCCACGAAATGGGCTTCGCGCGCAAGGTCAGCAACCGCGTGATCTTCATCGACGTGGGCGGCCACATCCTCGAAGACTGCCGCAAGGAAGAATTCTTCGGCAACCCCGAAGCCCGTCAGCCGCGCACCAAGGACTTCCTCAACAAGATCCTGCAGCACTGAGCCATCGCCCGCCCCCCGCCGTGCACAGCCCCAGCCCCCGCGCCTGTCCAGGCCGGGGGCTTTTTCACTTTTTCAGAACCTGTTCACACGGCGCCAGGCCACCGTTTCTCATACCCAAACAGCATCTGGATATGAATCATCGATATGATGAATTCAAATAAGAGGAATGGATAATATATCCCCTCATCATAACGACACACCATCCAAGGAGTTCTCATGACACTGCGCCTTTCCTCCGTTCTGCGCGCCGCCCTGACAGCGGGCGTGCTCGCTGTCTCCGCCGCCGGCGCCCTGGCCCAGACCGCCCTCACCGTCGGCGCCTCGCCCGTGCCGCACGCGGAAATCCTGGAATTCATCAAGCCGGCGCTCAAGAAGGAAGGCATCGACCTCAACGTCAAGATCTTCACCGACTACGTGCAGCCCAACCTCGCCACCGAGGACAAGCAGCTCGACGCCAACTTCTTCCAGAACCGACCCTACCTGACCGCCTTCAACAAGGAACGCAAGACCCACGTGGTCGAAGTCCCCAACAGCAACGTGCACGTCGAGCCCTTCGGCGCCTACTCGACCAAGATCAAGGACATCAAGGATCTGCGCCAGGGCGCCACCGTGGCCATCCCCAACGACGCCTCCAACGGCGGCCGCGCGCTGCTGCTACTGGCCAAGGCCGGCATCATCACGCTCAAGGACGCCAACAACTGGTTCGTGACCGAGCGCGACATCGCCAGCAACCCCAAGAAGCTGAAGTTCACCCCGGTCGAAGCTGCCCAGTTGCCGCGCGTGCTGCCCGACGTCGACCTCGCCCTCATCAACACCAACTACGCGCTCGAAGCCAAGCTGGTGCCCACCAAGGACGCGCTGCTGATCGAAAGCGCCGACTCGCCCTACGCCAACTTCATCGCGGCACGCCCGGACAACGTCAACAGCCCGGCGATCCAGAAGCTGGTAGCCGCATTGCACACGCCGGCGGTCAAGCAGTTCATCGCCGACAAGTACAAAGGCGCCATCGTTCCGGCGTTCTGACGCCTCCCCTGCCCGGCGGCACGGCCCGCCGGGCGCGGCGGCGGTGCGACAATTCCGCCCCATGACCTCGACCGCCCCCGCCCCCGCGGCGCATGCCGCCCGCATCGACCGCCTGACCCTCACCCGCCCCGACGACCTCCACCTGCACGTGCGCGACGGCGACGTGCTGGCCGACGTGGTGCCGGCGTCGGCGCGCCAGTTCGGCCGCGCGCTCATCATGCCCAACCTGCGCCCGCCGGTCACCACGGCCGAGCTGGCCGTGGCCTACCGCGCGCGCATCGAGGCCGCGATTCCGGCCGGCGCCCCCTTCACGCCGCTGATGGCGCTCTACCTCACCGACAACACCACGCCCGAGGACATCGCGCGCGCCAAGGCGGCTGGCGTGGTCGCCCTCAAGCTCTACCCGGCCGGCGCCACCACCAACAGCGACCACGGCGTAAGCGACGTGCGCAAGACCTACGCCACGCTCGAAGCCATGCAGAAGCACGGCCTGCTGCTGCTGATCCACGGCGAGGTGACCGACCCGGCAGTCGATGTCTTCGACCGCGAGGCGCGCTTCGTCGAGCGCATCATGATCCCGCTGCGGCGCGATTTTCCCGCGCTCAAGATCGTCTTCGAGCACATCACGACGGAAGAAGGCGCCCACTACGTGCGCGACGCCGGCGATGCCTTCACGGCCGCTTCCATCACGCCGCAACACCTGCTCTACAACCGCAATGCGCTGTTCCAGGGCGGCCTGCGCCCGCACTTCTACTGCTTGCCGGTGCTCAAACGCGAAAAACACCGCCTGGCCCTGGTCGAGGCCGCCACCAGCGGCAGCCCGCGCTTTTTCCTGGGCACCGACAGCGCGCCGCACGCCGCGCGCCTGAAAGAGCATGCCAGCGGCTGCGCCGGCTGCTATTCGGCCTACTCGGCCATCGAACTCTATGCCGAGGCCTTCGACCGCGCCGGCGCGCTCGACCGGCTCGAAGCCTTCGCCAGCTTCCACGGCGCCGACTTCTACGGCCTGCCGCGCAACACCGGCACCGTCACGCTGGTGCGCCAGGAATGGACGGTGCCCGAGGAACTGCCCTTCGGCAACACTACCATCAAGCCGCTGCGCAGCGGCGAGACGCTGGGCTGGCGCCTGCTCGACGGCGCCGCGTAATCCGCCACGGCCACGCAAGCAGGAATGGGGGATCAGGACCGCAGCCACACCTCGTCCACATGGTGCGGAAGTCCTGGTCGAACTTGCCCACCTGTTCGACGCGCTGCTGGTCGCCGAAGGGCTGGGCGCTCAAGCCACCCGGGGCTCGTGCACGTAGGCCTGGCCGCCGGTGCGCGCGCCGATCACCATCTCGGTAATCCATTTCATGAGGATGGCGTTGTAGGCGGCCTGACTGACCTCGCCGGTGAGGGCGTGGTCGGAGTTGTCGAGGATGCGGTGGGTCAGTGAGTGCGATTCCACGAAGGCCGCGCGGTAGTTCATGATGGTCTGGTGCGGGATGTAGTCGTCGTGCTCGGCCTCGACGATCAGCACGTCGCCCTTGAAACCGCGGCAGGCCATCAGCGCGCGGTTGTCCCCGGGGCCGACCACCGAGCGCCGGTAGCGGTCGATATCCTTGCGGTCGAGCGCCGCCTTGGGCGTGTTCCACAGGGTGTCGCGGTAGAGCGCCGGCACATGCAGGGCCAGCCAGCGCACCGGCCGCAGCGTGGTCAGGATGGCCGATAGGTAGCCGCCGTAGCTGCTGCCCACCACGGCGATGGCCGAAGTGTCGATCCCCGGGTGCGCGGCCAGCTTGTCGTAGGCGGCCAGCACGTCGCGCAGATTGTCCTCGCGCGAAACGCGCAGGCGCTCGGCGCGCGTCTTCTCGTGACCGCGCAGGTCGAAGGTCAGGCACACGCAGCCCAGGCCGGCGACGCC
>JASGEH010000139.1:0-10691 GCA_047606565.1 Comamonas sp. | reverse complement strand
GCCGACGCCATCCGCGCCGCCGCGCGCGCCCAGGGCTACACCGAGCGCACCGTCCACACCGTGCAGGGCGCGCACTTCGACTGGAGCGAGATCCTGGCGGCCTGCGGCTCGCTGTCGCTGTTCGCCGACCGGCAGATCGTCGAGATCCGCATCCCCACTGGCAAGCCCGGCAAGGACGGCAGTACCGCCATCCAGCACCTGGCCGCGCAAGCCTCGGGCAACGACGGCACGCTGCTGATCTTCCACCTGCCGCGCCTGGACAAGGCCACCCGCGGCGGCGCCTGGTTCGCCGCGCTGGAAGCCCAGGGCGCCACCGTACAGGTCGATCCCGTCGAGCGGCGCGCCCTGCCGCAGTGGATCGCCCAGCGCCTGGCGCAGCAAGGCCAGCGCGTGGCGGCGGGCGAAGAAGGCCAGCAGGCGCTGCAGTTCTTCGCCGACCGCGTCGAAGGCAATCTGCTGGCCGCGCACCAGGAGGTGCAGAAACTCGCGCTGCTGCACGGCCCGGGCGAGCTGAGCCTGGCGCAGATCGAGGCCGCCGTGCTCAACGTGGCGCGCTACGACGTCTTCAAACTCGCCGAGGCGGTGCTCGGCGGCCACCTCGCGCGCACCCAGCGCATGATCGACGGCCTGCGTGCCGAAGGCGAAAACGAGGTGCTGGTGCACTGGGCGCTGTCGGAAGACCTGCGCGCCCTCAAGCGCGTCCACGACGCCATGGCAAGCGGCCGCCCTCTGCCCATGGCCCTGCGCGACAACCGCATCTGGGGCGCCAAGGAAAAACTGTTCGAACGCGCCCTGCCCCGCCTGTCGGCCCGCCAGTTGCTGCGCCTGCTGACGGCTGCCCAGCAGGTCGACGGCATCGTCAAGGGCCTGAAACAACCCGACTGGCCGCAGGACAGCTGGCAGGCGCTGCAGCGCCTGGCGGCCATGACCTGCCGCGCCCTGTCGGCGCAATAACCTCTAGCCGGGCAGGTATTCAGGCCCCTATTTATACTCAAATTGAGTACAAAATGACATCGACGCGCCCGCTCCAGAATGACCAGCCGGCGCCAGACCTGCCAATAGACAGGGATACTCGCGGCATGACTCACGACGCCTATGATTTCTCGGAACAGGTCGGCCACTTGCTGCGCCGGGCCTACCAGCGCCATACCGCGCTTTTCCAGCAGTCCATTCCCGACTCACAACTGACCGTGGCGCAGTTCGTCGTGCTGTGCACCCTGCGCGACCACGGCGGCAGTTCGCTGAGCCAGATCGTCAAGGCGACCGTCATCGACCAAGCCACGATACGCGGCGTCATCGACCGCCTAAAGGTGCGCGGACTGGTGCGGGTCGACCACGATCCGACCGACAAGCGCAAGGTCGTTGTCTCGCTGACCGAAGCCGGGCAGGCCATGGTGGCCCAGATGCAGCCTTTCGGCCTGGCCATCACCGAACGCACCTTCGGCCCCCTCAACCCGGCCGAGCGCATCGCGCTGGTTTATCTGCTGCGCCGCATGTGCGAGGCCGACGAACCTTCGGAATCGACAGGAAATTAGGGTGTTCACGCTTGAATACCATCCTGCAAGACCTTGCCATGGTCCGTGCGGCGCACCCCACGGGAAAGGCACCAATGCTGTGCGGACCTCACTATCCGGATGCCATTCCTTTTTGACAAATGGACCAAAACCTTCCACATCGGTGCCGCGAAGACGGTCAGTTGCCGAGGCTGGGGCATGGAACGGTTTTTGCGTTGCATTTTGAGCGTACACATTCAATTATTGATTTGACCCGCGAGGGCATGCCCGTGTCATTCACTTGCCAGGAGATACCGTGAGCTTTCGTCAACACCCCGTCATCCCGACCCGCCTGCGCTGGCTCGGCCTGGCGTGCGCGGCGGCCTTGAGCCTGTCCGCCCACGCCCAGGGCACCATCAAGATCGGCGAGATCAACAGCTACAAGGCACAGCCGGTGTTCCTGGAGGCCTACAAGCAGGGCATGCAACTGGCGCTCGACGAGGCCAATGCCGCCGGCGGCGTGGGCGGGCGCAAGTTCGAGCTGGTCACGCGCGACGACAACGCCAACCCCGGCGAGGCGGTGCGCCAGGCCGAGGAACTGCTCTCGCGCGAGCGGGTGGACATCCTGGCCGGCACCTTCCTGTCGCACGTCGGCCTGGCCGTGGCCGACTACGCCAAGCAGAAGAAGGTGTTCTTCCTGGCCTCCGAGGCGCTGACCGACAAGATCACCTGGGGCAGCGGCAACCCCTACACCTACCGCCTGCGCACGTCCACCTACATGCTGGCGGCCTCGCTGGTGCCCGAGGCGCTCAAGCTCAAGAAGAAGCGCTGGGCGCTGATCTACCCCAACTACGAATACGGCCAGTCGGCCGCCGAGACCTTCAAGGCACTGATGAAGGCGCAGCAGCCCGACATCGAATTCGTCACCGAGCAGGCGCCGCCGCTGGGCAAGGTCGATGCCGGCAGCGTGGCGCAGGCCGTGGCCGACGCCAAGCCCGACGCCGTCTTCAACGCCCTGTTCGGCGCCGACCTGGCCAAGCTGGTGCGCGAGGCCGCCACGCGCGGCACCTTCAAGGACACGCCAGTGGTCAGCGTCCTCAGCGGCGAGCCCGAGTACCTGGAGCCGCTGCGCGACGAGGCGCCGGTGGGCTGGATCGTCACCGGCTACCCCTGGTACAGCATAGCCACGCCCGAGCACAAGGCCTTCGTGCAGGCCTACCAGGCCAAGTTCGGCAACGGCAGCCTGCGCCTGGGCTCGGTGATCGGCTACGACACCATCAAGTCCATCGTCGAAGGCGTCAAGCGCGCCGGCGGCAAGACCGACACCGAATCGATGGTCCAGGCCTTCAGCGGCCTGAAGGTGGCCACGCCCGACGGCACCATCGAATACCGCGCGCTCGATCACCAGTCCACGCTGGGCGTCTACGTCGGCAAGATCGCGCTCAAGGACGGCAAGGGCGTGATGGTGGACGTCCACTACGTTCCCGGCGAGAAGCTGCTGCCCAGCGACGACGCCGTCCGCAAGCTGCGCCCGGCGCCCTGACCTACGCTCCCGCCGTGACCCGCGGCCCCCGACTCCAGACAAGAGACTGACATGGACTTCTCAGGTTTCCTGGCGCAGTTGCTCAACGGCCTGGCCGAAGCGTCCTCGCTGTTCCTCGTCGCCGCCGGCCTGTCGCTGATCTTCGGCGTCACGCGCATCGTCAACTTCGCGCACGGCTCCTTCTACATGCTGGGCATCTACCTGGCCTACTCGCTGGTCGAGCGCCTGACCAACGGCGCCGACCACGTGGTCGGCTTCTGGTTCAGCCTGATCCTGGCGGCGCTGCTGGTGGGGGCCTTCGGCGCGCTGATCGAAGTCGTGCTGCTGCGGCGCATCTACAAGGCGCCCGAGCTGTTCCAGTTGCTGGCCACCTTCGCGCTGGTGCTGGTCGTCAACGACGCCGTGCTGTGGCTGTGGGGGCCGGAAGAACTGCTGGGCCGCCGCGCGCCGGGCCTGGCCGGCTCAATCGACCTGTTCGGCCGCGCCTATCCCACCTACAACCTGCTGCTGATCGCCGTCGGCCCCGTGGTGCTGGGGCTGCTGTGGCTGCTGCTCACGCGCACCCGCTGGGGCGTGCTGGTGCGCGCGGCCACGCAGGACCGCGAGATGCTGGGCGCGCTGGGCGTCAACCAGGCCTGGCTGTTCACCGGCGTGTTCGCGCTGGGCGCCCTGCTCGCCGGCCTGGGCGGCGCCATCCAGTTGCCGCGCGAGCCGGCCAGCCTGACGCTGGACCTGCGCGCCATCGGCGAGGCCTTCGTGGTCGTGGTGGTGGGCGGCATGGGCTCGATCCCGGGTGCCTACGTGGCCGCGCTGCTGATCGCCGAGATCAAGGCGATCTGCATCGGGCTGGGCGTGACCACGGTGTTCGGCGTGGCGATTTCCTTCTCCAAGCTCACGCTGGCAGTCGAGTTCCTGGTGATGGCGCTGGTGCTGGTGCTGCGCCCCTGGGGCCTGATGGGCCGTCCGCAGGGCGCCAGCCGCAACTCGGCCCCGCCGGAGGCGCCGCTGCGCCCGGGCTCGCCGCAGTTCAAGCTGCTGGCGATGGCCGTGTTCGCGCTGCTGGCCTCGCTGCCCCTGCTCTCGGGCGTGCTGCCCTACGCCACGGTGCTGGCGCAGGACGTGCTGGTGGCCGTGCTGTTCGCCGTCAGCCTGCACTTCATCATGGGGCCGGGTGGCATGCATTCGTTCGGCCACGCCGCCTACTACGGGCTGGGTGCCTACGCCGCCGCCATTCTGCTCAAGGCCGCCACCATGCCGATGCCGCTGGCCCTGGCGCTGGCCCCGCTGGTGGCCGGCCTGGGCGCGCTGGCCTTCGGCTGGTTCTGCGTGCGCTTGTCGGGCGTCTACCTGGCGATGCTGACGCTGGCGTTCTCGCAGATCGTGTGGTCGGTGGTGTTCCAGTGGGACGACTTCACCGGCGGCTCCAACGGCCTGATCGGCGTGTGGCCGGCCGCGTGGCTGGACGGCACGGCCTACTACTACCTGACGCTGGCGGCCGTCGGCCTGTCGGTATTCCTGCTGCGCCGCATCCTGTTCGCGCCCTTCGGCTACGCGCTGCGCGCGGGACGCGACTCGGCGCTGCGGGCCGACGCCATCGGCATCGACGTCAAGCGCGTGCAGTGGCTGGCCTTCGTGATCGCCGGCGTGTTCGGCGGCCTGGCCGGCGCGCTGTACGTGTTCTCCAAGGGCAGCATCTCGCCCGACGCCATGGCCGTGGGCAAGTCGGTCGATGGGCTGGTGATGGTGCTGCTGGGCGGCATCCAGACGCTGCTGGGCCCGGTCGTGGGGGCCGCGGCCTTCAACGTGCTGCAGGACTCCATCATGCGCGCCACCGACTACTGGCGCGCGCTGTTCGGCGGCATCATCTTGCTGCTGGTGCTGGTGTTCCCGCAGGGCATCGCCGGCTTCTTCCGCCAGATCGGCGAATGGAGGGACAGCCGCAGGCAGGCCACGCCGCCCTCCGGCGCAACACCCCCGCCCGCCGCCACGCAGGCCCAGGAGAAACAGGCATGACGACCCCAGCCCCGCTGCTGCAAGTGCGCGACCTCAGCAAGTCCTTCGGCGGCGTGCGCGCCGTCGATGGCATCCAGTTCGACCTGCACGAAGGCGAACTGCTGGCGCTGATCGGCCCCAACGGCGCCGGCAAGTCCACCACCTTCAACATGGTCGGCGGGCAGTTGCCAGCCACCACCGGCTCGATCCGGCTCGCCGGCCGGGAACTGGTCGGCCTGAAGCCGCGCGCCATCTGGCGCCTGGGCGTGGGCCGCACCTTCCAGATCGCCGCCACCTTCGCCTCGCTCAGCGTGGTGGAGAACGTGCAGATGGCGCTGCTCTCGCACCACCGCCAGGCCTTCGCGCTGTGGCGCCCGGCGGCCCGCCAGTACCGCGCCCAGGCGCTGGAACTGCTCGACCAGGTCGGCATGGCGGCACAGGCCGACCGCCCCTGCAGCGAGCTGGCCTATGGCGACGTCAAGCGCGTCGAGCTGGCCATGGGCCTGGCCAACGACCCCAAGCTGCTGCTCATGGACGAGCCCACCGCCGGCATGGCGCCCAAGGAGCGCAACGACCTGATGGCCCTGACCAAGCGCCTGGTGGTCGAGCGCAAGATGGCCGTGCTGTTCACCGAGCACAGCATGGACGTGGTCTTCGCCTACGCCGACCGCATGATCGTGCTGGCGCGCGGCCGCCTGATCGCCGAGGGCAGCGCGCACGACATCCGCAACCACCCCAAGGTGCAGGAGGTCTACTTCGGCAGCGGCAAGACCTTCGAGAAAGAAACCCCGCCAGCCGGCACGGCGGAGGCCACGGCATGAACACCACCCTGAATCCAGAACGCCCGGCCTGGCAGGACTCGGCCATCGGCGCGGCCACGCCCGGCACGCAGACGCTGCTCGAAGTCGCCGGCCTGAACGCCTGGTACGGCGCCGCCCACATCCTGTTCGACGTGGCGCTGAACGTGCAGCGCGGCGAAGTGGTCGCGCTCATGGGCCGCAACGGCGCCGGCAAATCGACCACCCTCAAAGCCATCATGGGCCTGCTGGCCCGCCGCCAGGGCAGCGTCCGCTTCCTCGGCCAGGACATCACCGGCCAGGCGCCGTTCGAGATCGCCCGCATGGGCCTGGGCTTCGTGCCCGAGGACCGGCGCGTCTTCACCGACCTCACCGTCACCGAGAACCTGGAAGTCGGCCGCCAGCCCGACCGCCTGTGGCCCGATGGCAGCGAGGCCCTGAACTGGACGCCGGCCGCGCTCTACCAACTGTTCCCCAACCTCGGCCGCATGCAGGACCGCCCCGGCGGCCAGATGAGCGGCGGCGAGCAGCAAATGCTCACCGTGGCCCGCACCCTCATGGGCAACCCCTTCCTCGTGCTGCTCGACGAGCCCTCCGAGGGCGTCGCGCCCGTCATCGTCGAGCAGATGGCGCACATGATCCTGGCCCTCAAGGCCAAGGGCGCCAGCATCCTGCTGTCCGAGCAGAACGTCCACTTCGCCGAACTGGTCAGCGACCGCGCCTACGTGCTCGAAAAAGGCCAGATCCAGTACCAGGGCAGCATGGCCGAACTCGCCGCCAACGAAGAAGTCCGGCGCGCCTATCTCACCGTCTGACCCGCGCACCGCCATGACCGACAGCCCGGCCCTCGACGTCCTGCAGACGCTGCGGGCCTGGCAGCGCGCCGGCCACCGCGCCGTGCTGGTCACCGTGCTCGACACCTACGGCACCAGCCCGCGCCCGCCCGGCAGCCTGGCCGCCATCCGCGACGACGGCGCCGTGGCCGGCTCGGTCTCGGGCGGCTGCGTGGAAGACGTGCTGGCGCGCCACGTCCAGGCCCGCTGGGCCGCCGCCGACGCGGGCCAGCCGCCGCCCGCCTGCGAACGCCTGCGCTACGGCCGCGATGCCGAGGAACAGAACCGCCTGCGCCTGCCCTGCGGCAAGCAAGTCCACGTCAGCGTCGAATACCGCGTCGACCCGGCCACGCTGGCGCGCACCCTCGCGGCGCTGGCCGATCGCCGCACCGTGCAGCGCACACTGCGCTACCGCGACGGCCATGTCGCGCTGGAAATCGCGCTGGACACACGGCCCGCCGCACTCCCCGCCCCAGGGCTGGCGCGCGATGCCGACGGCCACAGCCACCGGCTCGGCCCCAGCCACCGCCTGATCCTGGTCGGCGCCAACGACGTCGCCCGCTACATCGCACCCATGGCGCTGGCGCTCGGCTTCCAGGTCCTCGTCTGCGAGCCGCGCGCAGCCTACCAATCGGGCTGGAACGTCCCCGGCGCCCCGCTCGATGCGCGCATGCCCGACGACCTCATCCGCGCCTGCGCCGCCGACGCCGCCACCGCCGTGCTCGCCATCTCGCACGACCCCAGGCTCGACGACCTCGCGCTGATGGAGGCCCTGCCCTCGGACTGCTTCTACGTCGGCGTCGTCGGCTCGCGCACCAGCACGGCGCCACGGCGCGCACGGCTCGCCATGCTCGACGTCCCCCCCGCGCAATTGAACCGCCTGCACAGCCCCGCCGGCCTGCCCATCGGCTCGCGCACGCCGCCGCAGATCGCGGTCTCGGTGCTGGCGGAACTGGTGGCGGCCCAGCAGGCCGCGCCAGCCGCCGCGGGCCACAGCGGCTCCGTCAGCCACGCGGCCAACCCGGACAAGCCCACGCCAGCCTCTCGGGGCTGCCTGCTGCCCGACTGAATCGCCCGCACAGCCCGGCCCGACATGCCCACGCCATCCCCCGCCCCGGACGTCACCGGCGTGCTGCTCGCCGCCGGCCACGCCCGGCGCTACGGCAGCGACAAGCGCCGCCTGCCCTGGCCCGGCGGCCCCACGCTGATGGAAGCCGCGCTGCGCCCACTGCGCGCCGCCTGCGTCCGCGTCGTCGTCGTCCTGCCGCCCGGCGACGCCTGGGGCCTGCGCATCTGCCGCGCGCACGGCGTCGAGATCGCCTGGTCATTCAACCGCCGCGCCGGCCTCGCCGCCTCGCTGGGCGCGGCGCTGCCGCTGGCCCGCGACAGCGCCGCCCTCGTTGTCGCCCTCGCCGACATGGGCGACGTCCAGCCCGCCAGCATCCAGGCCCTCATCACCCACTGGCGCCAACAGCCCGGCCAACCCGTGCTGCCCACCCACCACGGCCAGCCCGGCAACCCCCGGCTGATTCCCTCCGCCCTGTACCCGGCCTTGCACGGCCTGCACGGCGACGACGGCGTGCGACAGGCCATAGCCTGGCCACGGGCACGGCGGCTGGAGGTGGCGGACGCGGGCGTGCTGGTGGACCTGGACGTGCCGGCCTCATCTTGATTGAATGCGCATAAGATATGCGCATAACATTCCATTTTGGACTGGAACCCAGGAGCCGACCATGCGCCGCTTCGCCCATGCGCCCAAGAAAGCCACCAACCTCTCGCTCAACAGCCAGGTGCTCGAAACGGCGCGCGAACTGGGGCTGAACATCTCCCAAGTCGTCGACGAACTGCTGGCCGCCGAAGTCGAGCGCCGCTACTGGGCCCGCTGGAATGAGGAAAACCAGGCCGCCATCGCCGCCTACAACGCCCGCATCGACAGCGAAGGCCTGCCGCTGGCCCAATACCGGAGCTTCTGACGCATGGCGCGCTTCGACGTCTACCGCCACCCCGACAGCCGGCTGCGCAAGGCCACGCCGTTTCTGCTCGATGTGCAGAACGATTACATCAGCGGCCTGCACACGCGCGTGGTCATTCCTTTGCGCGCGGCCAGCCTGGTGCCGATTCCCCTGCGCGACCTCAATCCCGCCTTCGAGATCGACGGCACCCCAGTCGTGCTCGACACGGCGGCAATGGGCGCCATCCCCGCCACCGAACTCAAGACCGCCGTGGGCAACCTCCGCGCACAGTCCGGTTTGATCGTCGATGCCCTGGATGCGCTGTTCGGCGGGTACTGAGCGCGCCCAGGCCCGGGCTGCGTCCTGATCCCGCCCCTCTATCTCGGCTTCACCTCAACCGGGGCATGCGCCTGCCGCAGCCGCGCGACCGCGTCCTCGGGGCCCTGCCATGCCGGCTGCTGCGGCGCGAAGCGTGCGCGCAGGTAGCCCAGCAGGTCGGCCACCTGCGTATCGTCCAGGCTGTCGCCAAAGCCCGGCATGTAGCCCAGGTCGCCGTTGGCGGGGGCCTGGATGCCGTGGAGGATGACCTGGATGAGGTTGTCCGGCGTTTCGCCGTGCAGGCTGGTGTTGGCCGCCAGCAGGGGCTTGACGCCGAACAGCGTGGGGCCGGTGCCGGCTTCGTGGCAGACGGCGCAGGCGTTCTGGTACAGGCGCTCGCCGTTGACGTGGGCCAGGTAGAGGGGCGCAACAGTGGCCGGCGCGGCAGCGGCCATGGTTGGCGCCGATCGGGAGATGCCTTCGACCAGGCGCGGCGCGGATGACGGCTCGGGTGACGGCGCGGCTGCGGTCACAGGATCTGTCTCGGCCTGCGGCGTGGGCGCGGCGGCGGCGCCGGGCAGCTTGAGCAGGTAGGTGGCGATGGCGCGCACGTCGCTTTCGGGCAGTTCGGCCAGGCCGTGGATGACGGGTGCCATGGGCCCGGCGGCGACGCCGTGGCGGGCGGAAAAGCCGGTGCGCAGGTACTGGTAGAGATCGTCGGCCGTCCAGGGCACGGGGGCGCTGGCCAGACGGTTGAGGGCGGGGGCGGTCCAGCCTTCGGCCTCGCCGCCGCTCAGGTATTGGCTCAGGCCGGTTTTCTCGGCGCCCAGCGCGTTGCGCGGCGTGTGGCAGGCGCTGCAATGGCCGGCGCCTTCGACCAGGTAGGCGCCGCGATTCCATTCCAGGCTTTGCGTGGGATCCGGCTGATAGACCTGGTTGTCGTGGAACAGCAGGTTCCAGCCGGCCATGGCGGGTCGCAGGTTGTAGGGGAAGGCCAGCTCGGTTTTCGGCGGCTCGCTGCGCACGGCGGGCTGCGTCATCAGGTAAGCGTAGAGCGCCTGCATGTCGGCGTCCGTCATCTTGGCGAAGGCGGTGTAGGGGAAGGCGGGGTAGAGCTGGCGGCCGTCGCGGTGCACGCCTTCGCGCATGGCGCGCTCGAAGGCGCTGTAGGACCAGCGGCCGATGCCGGTGTCCAGGTCGGGCGTGATGTTGGTGCTGTAGAGGGTGCCGAAGGGTGTCTCCAGGCCCAGGCCGCCCGCATTCGGCGTGCCGTTGGCGGCGGTGTGGCAGACCACGCAGTCGCCAGCGGCGGCGACCAGCCGGCCGCGCTCGATGGCGGCGGCCGAGTAGAGCGAGACGTCCGGCCCGTCGGTCGGCGCGAGGGCGGGCTTGACCGGCCAGGCCATGGCGAACAAGCCGGCGGCGGTGGCGGCCAGGCCGACACCCGCGGCCAGCCAGCCCCGGCCCCGCTCCAGCCATCGGCGTGCAGGCGGCGTCTGCGGCCGAGCCGGCGCCAGGGCCAGCCGCAGTTGCTCGCTGTCGAACGGCACCTGCCGCAGCCGCACGCCGGTGGCGTCGAACACGGCGTTGGCGATGGCGGCGGCGGCCGGCAGCGTGATCACGCCGTCGGCTTCGAGCGGGCCGTGGGCGATGGGCTCGCCCGCGTCGAGGTTTTCTTGCACGGCGCCAGCGGCCGGGCGCGGGGCCAACGTCCGCTGCTCTGGCGCGGGCACCGGCGCGGCGGCCGCATCGCCCGGCGGCAG
>JASGEH010000138.1:0-5161 GCA_047606565.1 Comamonas sp. | reverse complement strand
GGGAAACTCCGCGCGCCGCGTGGATCGGCGCGCGCCAGCCTCGCATACTGCCGGCCATGGATGGAGGCCGCCCGCCTGCTGCGCGAGCCGCACGGGGCCCTGGCTGCCGGCGGTGCGCGCTGGCCCGGGAATCTGGCCGTCCAATCCGGCCGTCCCGGAGGTGCCCTGCCATCATGTTGAAAAGAACGATTTCCCTCAGTGCCCCTTGCGCGGCGCTCCTGCTGTCCGGCTGCGACTGGGCGCTGATCAACCCGGCCGGCTACATCGCCCGGCAGCAGAGCAACCTGATGATCTTCTCGGTCGTGGTGATGCTGCTGATCGTCGTGCCGGTGATCGCCGCCACGCTGGGGTTCGCCCTCAAGTACCGCGCCCATCGCGGCGCCACCTACGACCCCGGCTTCCACCACTCCAGCAAGCTCGAGCTGCTGATCTGGGGCGTGCCCATCGCCACCATCGGGCTGCTGGCCACCGTCACCTGGGGCTCCACCCACCTGCTTGACCCCTACCGGCCGCTGACCCGCATCGACAGCCAGACCCGCATCGCCGGCGTCGACGAGGACCTGGGTGCCGTCAAGCGCTTCAGCAACCGCTTCATCGACCCCGGCCGCAGCGACGCGGCCACCGCCGCGACCGCCGACGTGGGCAAGCCGCTGCTCATCGAAGTCGCGGCGCTCGACTGGAAGTGGCTGTTCATCTACCCGGAACTGGGCATCGCCACCGTCAACGAAGTGGCCGCGCCGGTCAACCGCCCGATCACGTTCAAGATCACCTCGGCATCGATGATGAATTCCTTCTTCATCCCGTCGCTGGCCGGGCAGATCTACGCCATGCCGGGCATGCAGACCCAGTTGCACGCCGTCGTCAACCGCGAAGGCGCCTACAAGGGCTTCTCCGGCAACTACACCGGCTACGGCTTCTCGCAGATGTACTTCTACTTCCACGGCCTGAGCGATGCGGCTTTCGGCGAGTGGGTGGCCAAGGTGCGCGGCGCGGGCAAGGCGCTCGACCGTGCCGAGTACCAGGCGCTCGACCAGTTCGACCAGAAGAATGCGCGCGGCAACGTCGCGTACTTCGGCACCCGCTACTACAGCCGGGTCGACGACGGGCTGTTCCACGCCATCGCCAACATGTGCGCCATCCCCGGCCTGATGTGCATGGACGAGATGATGCACATCGACATGGCCGGCGGCGGTGGCGCCGACAGCCAGGCCAACTACCAGCGCCTGCAATACGACCGCCGCCGCGACTTCAACACCCGCATGGCGCTCGCCGGCTACGCCGGCATCCCGATGACCGAGACGGTGTGCACGGCCACTGAAACGGCCACCGACACAGCCGCCACAACCGTCACCAATACGGCCAACCCAACCGTGCCGGGCACCGCCGCCGGCGCGCTCTGATCCGCTGCGTTTTTCTTCTTCCCGTCAGGCCCCGGTCGATCGAGTTTCCCCTGGAAACTGGCTGGGCGACAGCGCCGCGGCGCCGTCGCCCGCGGCGATCCACGTTCCGGAAATCACCATGTCCGCTGCCATCTTCAGTCCCAACGTCCATCCCCTGTGGGGCCGGCTCACCTTCGATGCCCATACCTTCCCGATGCTGGAGGAGCCCATCATCCTGTGGACCTTCGTCGTCGTGGCCGTGCTGGGCCTGGCGGTGGCGGCCGTGGTCCTGAAGTTCAGGCTCTGGGGGCCGCTGTGGCGCGACTGGTTCACCTCGATCGACCACAAGAAGCTGGGCATCATGTACATCGTGATGGGCATCATCATGCTGCTGCGCGGCTTCGCCGATGCCTTCATGATGCGGCTGCACCAGGCGGTGGCCTCGTCGGGCACCAGCGAGGGCTTCCTCAACGCGCACCACTACGACCAGATCTTCACGGTGCACGCCGTCATCATGATCTTCTTCGTGGCCACGCCCATCATCGTCGGGCTGTTCAACTACCTGATCCCGCTGCAGATCGGCGCGCGCGACGTGGCCTTTCCCTTCCTCAACAACCTCGGCTTCTGGCTGACCGCCGCCGGCGCCATCCTGACCATGATCTCGCTGTTCGTGGGCGAGTATGCGCAGCACGGCTGGCTGGTCTACCCGCCGCTGTCGGGCGTCGACTACAGCCCCGCCACCGGCATGGACTACTACCTGTGGTCGCTCAACATCGCCGGCGTCGGCACCACGCTGGGCGCCATCAACATGGTCACCACCATCGTCAAGATGCGCGCCCCGGGCATGACCTGGATGCGCATGCCGGTGTTCGTCTGGACCAGCCTGGCCAGCAACATCATCCTGCTGGCGATCTACCCGATCCTGACCGCCGCCTTCATCCTGCTGACGGCCGACCGCTACTTCGGCACCGCCTTCTTCACCAACCAGCTCGGCGGCAACCCGATGATGTTCGTCAACCTGGTGTGGATCTTCGGCCACCCCGAGGTCTACGTGCTGGTGCTGCCGGCCTTCGGCATGTTCTCCGAGATCGTGCCGGTGTTCACCAAGAAGCGCCTGTTCGGCTACACCTCCATGGTCTGGGCCACCCTGGTCATCCTGGTGCTGTCGCTGTTGGTCTGGCTGCACCACTTCTTCACCATGGGCGCGGGCGCCAACGTGAATGCCTTCTTCGGCATCATGACCATGGTCATCGCCATCCCGACCGGGGCCAAGGTGTTCAACTGGCTGTTCACCATCTACAAGGGCCAGGTGCGCCTGGAAGTGCCGATGCTGTGGACGCTGGGCTTCATGGCCACCTTCGTGATCGGCGGCATGACCGGCGTGATGCTGGCCATCCCCGCGGCCGACTTCATCCTGCACAACAGCCTGTTCCTGGTCGCGCACTTCCACAACACCATCATCGGCGGCGTCGTCTTCGCGCTGTTCGCGGCGATGACCTTCTGGTTTCCCAAGGCCTTCGGCTTCAAGATGAGCGACTTCTGGGGCAAGGTTTCGTTCTGGTGCTGGCTGATCGGCTTCTGGGTCGCCTTCATGCCGCTGTACCTGATGGGCCTGATGGGCGTGACGCGCCGCTTGAGCCAGTTCGAGGACGGCTCGCTGCACCCCTTCTTCATCACCGCGCTGATCGGCGGCGTGCTCATCCTGTGCGGCATCCTGGCCTTCGTGCTCTCCATCGTGGTGGGCTGGGTGCAGCGCGAGAAGACGCGCGACCTGACTGGCGACGCCTGGGGCGATGGCCGCAGCCTCGAATGGTCGACCTCGTCGCCGCCGCCCGACTACAACTTCGCCTTCACCCCGGTGGTGCACGACGTCGACGCCTGGTGGGACATGAAGGAGCACGGCTACCAGCGGCCGCTCGCGGGCTTCAAGCCGGTGCACATGCCGCGCAACACCGCCGCCGGCATGGTCATCGCCGCGCTGAGCGTGGTGCTGGGCTTCGCGCTGATCTGGTACATGTGGTGGCTGGCCGGTCTGTCCTTCGCCGCCATCGTCGGCTACGTGATTTATCACACATCCAACTACGACCGCGACTACCACATCCCGGCCGGGGAAATCGAGCGGACCGAGGCGCAACGCACCCGCCAGCTCGCCAAGGCCGTCTGAGCAGACCGGGCCGCGACCTGAATCGGCGCGGCCCACCCCCCACTTCACGCATCGACCGACCATGACTGCAATCCCTCTGCAAACGCCCACGGGCGAACGCATCTACCACCTGCCCGACGAACCCCACGGTCACGGCAGCGTGACCGAAAGTCCCACCGGCCTGGGCTTCTGGATCTACCTGATGACGGACTGCCTGATCTTCTCGATCCTGTTCGCCATGGTGGCCGTGGTCGGCATGAACTACGCGGCGGGCCCGACGCCGGCCGACCTGTTCGAGCTGCCGCTGGTGCTGTTCAACACCTTCATGCTGCTGTTGTCGTCCATCACCTTCGGCTTCGCCATGCTGCAGTCGTACAAGGGCAAGGTCCAAGGCACCAACTTCTGGCTGCTGGTCACGGCCGCTTTCGGGCTGGTCTTCCTGGCCGTCGAAATTTACGAGTTCTACCACCTCGTCCTCGACGGCGCCGGGCCGCAGCGCAGCGCCTTCCTCTCGGCCTTTTTCCTGCTGGTCGGCACCCACGGCGCGCACGTCACCTTCGGCGTGATCTGGCTGCTCACGCTGGTGTTCCAGCTGCGCCGCCACGGCCTGGGCGTGGCCAACCAGCGCCGCCTGATGTGTTTGTCCATGTTCTGGCACTTCCTGGACCTGGTCTGGATCGGCGTGTTTTCCTATGTCTATCTGGTGGGCATCGTGCTGACGCCCAATGGAGTCTTCAAATGAGCGCTCATCCCCTTTCCCACACCGGCCACGCCGGCGCGCCCGAGGCCGGTCACGGCACCCTGAGGGACTACGCCATCGGTTTCGCCGTCTCGCTGGTGCTGACGCTGATCCCGTTCTGGCTGGTCATGACCCAGGCCGTCGAGACCCGGGCCGCCGCCGTCGGCTGGGTCCTCGGGCTGGGCCTGGTGCAGATGTTCTTCCACCTGGTCTACTTCCTGCACCTCAAGCCCGGCCTGCAGGGCGGCTGGACGCTGATCTCGCTGGTCTTCACCTTCATCGTCATCGTGATCTGCCTGATCGGCTCGATCTGGGTGGTCCACAACCTGCACGTCAACATGATTCCCATGTTCATGGGTGGGCAGACTCTGCACGGTGCTGCCGTGCCGCAGCCCTGACGCCACCGCGCGCTGCCATGGCCGTCTCGCCTCTCCGCAGCCTGCGGCGCCGCCTGGCGATGCTGGGCACGCTGTGTCTCACGCTGGCCCTGCTGCTGGCGCTGGGCGGCTGGCAGGTCCAGCGGCTGGGCTGGAAGCGGGACTTGATGGCGCAGGTCGCCTCGCGCCTGTCCGCCGCGCCCGTGGCCGTCGCGCCGCCAGCGGCCTGGCCGGGCCTGGACGTCCAGGCCGAGGCCTACCGCAAGGTCCGGCTGTCGGGCCAGTTGCTGACCAGCCAGCGGCTGCTGGTCTACGCCGCCACCGACCTCGGCCCCGGCTACTGGGTGATGACGCCGCTGCGCCTCGACGCCGAGCCGGCCGCCGTGGTGTGGATCAACCAGGGCTACATCCCCAACACCGAGAAAGCCCGCTTTGCCGCCGCCACGGCGTCCCCCGGCACGGGTGGCGCCGAACCGGTCAGCGTGGCCGTCTCGGGACTGCTGCGGCCCGCCGAGGCGCCGCG
>JASGEH010000137.1:0-13623 GCA_047606565.1 Comamonas sp. | reverse complement strand
TGAAACGCCTCCGCGCCGATGATAGTGCGGGTTCCCGTGTGAAAGTAGGTCATCGTCAGGCTCTTACAGCCCAAATCGCCCAGCCCCTAACAAGGCTGGGCGCTTTGCTTTGGGGAAATGGAAAAACAGGCGTCTTTTCCGCACGATCCCTCATGCTGCCCTTGCTGCGGGTCGCAGCCCGGGCGGGGCCCGATAAAATGGGCCCATGACATTGGATACGCAACGAGTCCTTGCGCTGGCGCAGGATGCTCTGGAAATCGAGGCCGCGGCCGTATCGGGCCTGCGCGGTCGGCTGGGGGCGTCCTTCATCGCGGCGGTGGAGCTTGTGCTGGACTGCCGTGGCCGCATCGTGGTCATGGGCATGGGCAAGGCCGGCCATGTCGGGCGCAAGATCGCCGCCACACTGGCGTCGACGGGGACGCCCGCATTCTTCGTTCATCCCGGTGAGGCGGCCCATGGCGACCTGGGCATGGTGCAGCCCGATGATGTGCTGCTGGCCATCTCCAACAGTGGCGAGAGCGACGAATTGCTGGTGCTTTTGCCGGTGCTCAAGCGCCAGGGGGTGAAAGTGATCGCGATGACGGGTGGGGCGCGCTCCAGTCTGGCGACGCACGCCGACATCGTCCTCGACAGCAGCGTGGATCGCGAGGCCTGTCCGCTGAATCTGGCGCCAACCGCCAGCACCACGGCGCAGATGGCTCTGGGCGACGCTTTGGCTGTCGTGCTGCTGGGGCTGCGCGGCTTCGCCAAGGAAGATTTCGCGCGTTCGCATCCGGGCGGTGCCCTGGGACGGCGCCTGCTCACGCATGTTTCCGACGTGATGCGCAAAGGCCGCGAGGTGCCCAGCGTGGCGCCATCGACACCGCTGATCGAACTGATGCGAGAGATCAGCCTCAAAGGATTGGGTGCGGCGGCCATCGTCGATGCGCAGGGCCGGGTGTTGGGTATTTTCACTGATGGTGATCTGCGTCGCCTGGTCGCTCAAGGGAGCGATTTGCGTGCCCTGACGGCGCGTGAAGTGATGAAGACCCAGCCGCGCACGATCCGGGCCGATGTACTGGCGGCCGAGGCCGCTGCCTTGATGGACACCCACCGCATCAGCGACGTGCTGGTGGTGGACGAGGACAATACGCTGGTCGGCATGGTGACCAGCAAGGATTTGATGCAGGCGAAGGTCATATGAGAAAACCCCGTAAACCTGCGAGCAGGACGCGCCGCTCCCCGGTGGAGCCGATCGACGGTGGTGTTGTCGCCGCAGTGGACGTGCCACCGGTCATCGAGACCCCGGCGCCGCCGGAGGTGTCTGGATCGGCCTCTTCTTCTCGGCGGCAGGAAACCGATGACGTTGCGCGTGCCGAGGCCCTTGTGGCCGATCTGGCGCTCTCGCCCTGGGTGGATGACTCGTCTTCTCAACGGCCAGCCCAGGAGCTTTTGTTCGGGGATGAGCCATCGCCGGAACCGGTTGCGGTCTCGGAGCAGGACGCCGCAAGGGTTCCGCCGGCGGTGCCCCGCGCAACGCGCGAGAAACGGCCGAAGTCGCCTGCTCGTTCCCGGATTGCCCGGACGGTGGACGACGCGCCGCCTGCCCCCGACGGCGCAGAGTTGACCGAAGTCGCGGATGTTCCACTGAACGTGACCCTGCCCGGCCTGACGCCCGCCTTGGCGGTCGTGCCACAGCTGCTGCTCAAGGCGCAGGGCGTGCGGGTGGCCTTCTTCGATGTCGACGGTGTGCTGACGGATGGCGGTTTGTACATCGGCGAGGCAGGCGAAGCGTTCAAACGCTTCAATACGCTTGATGGCCACGGCCTGAAGCTGCTGGCCAAGGCGGGTATTACGCCGGCCGTGGTGACGGGGCGGGATTCGCCCGCCTTGCGCCACCGCCTGGCCGCGCTGGGCGTGACCCATGTGCGTTATGGAACCGAGGACAAGCGGCCGGCGGCCGAGGCCATCCTGGCTGAACTGCAGTTGGATTGGAGTGCCAGCGCCTGGATCGGCGACGACTGGCCCGACCTGCCCGCTATGCGCCGCTGCGCATTCGCCTGCGCCCCGGCCAATGCGCACGCCGAGGTCAAGGCCGTGGCGCACCACGTGACGGCCCTGGCGGGCGGACAGGGTGCCGCTCGCGAATTCTGCGACCTGTTGCTCATGGCCAGTGGCCGCTACGTCGAGCTGTTGCAGGATTACGCGGCATGAACACGACCTTGAAGGCAGCGCCGGCAGCGCATGCGAGGCCCGGATGTTCGGGCTGGAGCCGCTTGCGCGATGTACTGAGCCTTTACCTGCCGGTGCTGATCGTCGGCGTCCTGGCGCTGGGCACCTTCTGGCTGGTCAGCAACACAGCCGCGCCGCCTGATGCGATACAGCCCCTGAGCGAGCGTAGCGACCCGGACTACAGCATGCAGGACTTCGCCATGCGCACCTATCGCGAGGATGGCCATCTCAAGACCGAGATCAGGGGTGAGCAGGGCCGCCATTTTCCGGCCGATGACCGGCTCGAAGTCGATGCCGCGCGGATCCGCGGCTATGACGATGCCGACCAACTGACCACCGCGACGGCGCGCCAGGCCGTGAGCCTGCGCGGTGGCGAGGAAGTCCAACTGCAGCACGATGCGGTGGTGGTGCGCGAGCCCGGCCTCAACAAGCAGGGCCAGATGCAGCCGCGCATGGAGTTCCGGGGCGATCAGTTGCGGGCCTTCCCGAACGACAACCGGGTCCAGTCGGACCTGCCGGTCCTCATCATCCGTGACCAGGACCGGACCACTGCCGATCGCCTCGACTACGACCATGACACGCGGGTCGCGGACCTGCAGGGGCGCGTGCGCAGCGTGCTTCAGCCCCGGCCCAAGCCCTAGCCCGCGCCCAGGTGTTCGCCCCCGATGCCGGGGGCGTGGCCGGCCAGGATGGCCCGGGCCAGTTCCTCGAAGCCCTGCCCGCGCGGCGAGAGCGTCACATAGCGCGGCAAGTGGGTCAACTGCGGCACGAAGCGCGCGATGTTGGCCACGCCGACGCTGTGCGCGAAGGCCTCGAACATACGCTGGTCGTTGGGGGAGTCGCCGATGTAGACCCACCGCGCCATCTCGCGGTCGAGGTCGCGGCCCAGCAGTGTGCCCAGCGCCCAGCGTGCGCCGTGCAGCTTGTCGTGCTCGCCCAGCCAGCCGTTGATGTGGATGGAGCTCACGCTGGCCTTCAGGCCGGCAGCGCGCATGCGGGCGGCGACCGCCTCGATGTGTTCGGCAGGCAGGTGGTGGTGCTCGCCGTGGTCGATGGCGATGTCGGTCTCGCGGCCGGCGCTGTCGTGTGCCAGTGCGGCGCCCGGAACGTGCGCCAGGATGTCGCGCGCCACGCGCTGCAGGCGTGCGTGGTTGGCGCGGCGGGTGGCGGCATCGGCTTCCAGATAGTGTTTGCGTACCGACGCGTCGGCCTGGCGTTGCAGGGCGACGGCGCCGTTCTCGGCCACGATGGCGTCGATCGGCCAGCTTGCCGCGAACGGCAGGCTCCAGCCCACCGGGCGGCCGGTGATGGCGATGACCGCCAGGCCGGCCGCCTTCAGTGCGGCCAGGGCCGCCAGCGTGGAGGCCGGCACCACGCCGTCGGTGGTCAGCGTGTCGTCGATGTCGGTCAGCACGCCCGCGATGCCGGCGGCGGCGCGGGCCGGCCATTCGGCCAGCGGGCGCAAGCGGTCGGGCGCTGGGGCCGCAGCCATCAGGATTGCTGCAGGGCCAGCCCCGCGTGCTCGCGCAGCGCGTGGAAGGTGATTTCGGGGTGGCGCTCCTGCGTCAGCCGCAGGTCGTAGGGCGAAGTCAGCAGATAGGCCAGGGTGTCGGCGCTGTCGTAGGCCAGCTTGGTGGCGTTGCGGTCCATGAACTTGCGCAACTGTTCGGGCGTCTCGGCGGTGATCCAGCGCGCGCCGACGAAGCTCGAGCCCATCAGCCGGCAGTCCACGCCGTACTCGGCCTTGAGGCGGTGCTGCACCACTTCGAACTGCAACTGGCCGACGGCGCCCAGCAGCATGGAGCCGCCGGCGACCGGGCGGAACACCTGGATCGCGCCTTCCTCGCCCAACTGCACCAGGCCGGCCTGCAACTGCTTGCTTTTCATGGGGTTGGCCAGCTCGACCACCTGGAACAGCTCGGGCGCGAAGAAGGGCAGGCCGGTGTACTGCAGCTCGGCCTGGCTGGGCAAGCCGGCGGTGATGGTGTCGCCCAACTGCACGCCGCCGTGCGTGGTGAAGCCGATGATGTCGCCCGCGTAGGCTTCGTCCACCGCTTCGCGGCGCTGGCTCATGAAGGTCACCACGCTGGTCGGGCGCAATTCCTTGGCGCTGCGCTGCACGCGCAGCTTCATGCCGGACTCGTAGCGGCCCGAGCACACGCGCACGAAGGCGATGCGGTCGCGGTGCGAGGGGTCCATATTGGCCTGTACCTTAAAGACCACGCCCGAGAAGCCCTCGGCGTCGGGCGCGACCTCGACCGTGCCGCCGTCCTTGCGCGTGCTATGGCGCGAACGTGGCTGGGGTGCCAGGTCGACCAGCGCGTCGAGGATTTCCTGGACGCCGAAGTTGTTGACGCCCGAGCCGAAGAACACCGGCGTCTGCCGGGCGGCGAAGAAGGCGTCCTGGTCGAACGCAGGGGCCGCGCCCTGCAGCAGTTCGATGCTTTGCTCGGCCAGCTCGAACTCGTGGCCGAAGCGCGCCAGCAGCGTGGCGCGGTCGCTCAGCGGGACAATCTCGTCGGCATCGTCCTCGGCGATCTTGTCGGCGCCGGCCTTGAAGATGCGCATGTGCTGGCGGCGCAGGTCGATGATGCCGCCGAAGGCCTTGCCCTGGCCGACCGGCCAGGTCATGGGCACGCAGGGAATGCCCAGCGCCTGCTCGACCTCGTCGAGCAGCTCCAGCGGGTCGCGGCCCTCGCGGTCGAGCTTGTTGACGAAGGTCATGATGGGCGTGTCGCGCTGGCGGCAGACCTCGATCAGGCGCCGCGTCTGCGGCTCCACGCCGTTGGCCGCGTCGATCACCATCAGCGCCGAGTCGACGGCGGTGAGCACGCGGTAGGTGTCCTCCGAGAAGTCCTTGTGGCCGGGCGTGTCGAGCAGGTTGACGACGTGCTCGCGGTAGAGCATCTGCATGACCGAGCTGGCCACCGAAATGCCGCGCTGCTTCTCGATCTCCATCCAGTCGCTGGTGGCGTGGCGGCTGGCCTTGCGGCCCTTGACCGCGCCGGCGATGTGGATGGCGCCGGAGAACAGCAGCAGCTTTTCCGTCAGCGTGGTCTTGCCCGCGTCGGGGTGGGAGATGATGGCAAAGGTCCGGCGGCGCCGGGTTTCGGTGGTGAGGGAGGACACGGATCGGAGGCGGGGAAGGTGGGGGCGGGCGCCAGGCCGGCGCCGCAAAGCGCGTGATTTTACCGGGGCGGCCTCGCCGGCCGTGTGGGCGCGGCCTTTCCTGGCAGGCCCTGCGCTAGAATCGGGCGCTGCCGAGGAGCGTTGCAGCATCCGCCAGGGATGCGAGGCTCGGCCACCCGACTTGCAACGACGCTCACCCACGCGACCAGTGCGGTGAGTCTTTTTCTCCGACCCCTTGCGCGTGGTTTTTCATCGTCCGAGAAGGAAAAAACCATGAACGCCAGTCTCCCCCGCACTGTCGCCGTCGACCACGTCGTCGCCGACCTCTCGCTTGCCGCCTGGGGCCGCAAGGAAATCGCCATTGCCGAAACCGAGATGCCCGGCCTGATGGCGATCCGCGAGGAATACGCCGCGCGCCAGCCGCTCAAGGGCGCGCGCATCACCGGCAGCCTGCACATGACGATCCAGACCGCCGTGCTGATCGAGACGCTGCAGGCGCTGGGCGCGACCGTGCGCTGGGCCTCGTGCAACATCTTCTCCACCCAGGACCACGCCGCCGCCGCCATCGTGGCCAACGGCGCCGATGACGGCCGTGGCACGCCGGTGTTCGCCATCAAGGGCGAGTCGCTGGCCGACTATTGGGACTACACGCACCGCATCTTCGACTTCGGCGCCCAGGGCACCGAGGGTGAAGGCCCCAACATGATCCTCGACGACGGCGGCGACGCCACGCTGCTGATGCACCTGGGCCGCCGCGCCGAGACCGATGCCAGCCTGCTGGCCAACCCGGCCAGCGAGGAAGAGCGCATCCTGTTCGCAGCGATCAAGGCCAAGCTCGCCGAGGACGCCACCTGGTACAGCCGCAAGGGCGCGCAGATCATCGGCGTGACGGAGGAAACCACCACTGGCGTGCACCGCTTGAACGAAATGTCGGCCAAGGGCACCTTGCTGTTCCGTGCCATCAACGTCAACGACTCGGTCACCAAGAGCAAGTTCGACAACCTCTACGGCTGCCGCGAGTCGCTGGTCGACGGCATCAAGCGCGCCACCGACGTGATGATCGCCGGCAAGGTCGCGCTGGTGGCCGGCTACGGCGACGTCGGCAAGGGCTGCGCGCAGGCGCTGTCGGCCCTGCGCGCCCAGGTCTGGGTGACCGAGATCGACCCCATCAACGCCCTGCAGGCCGCGATGGAAGGCTACAAGGTCGTGACCATGGAGTACGCCGCCGACAAGGCCGACATCTTCGTGACCACCACCGGCAACAAGGACGTGATCCGCCACGAACACCTGGTGGCGATGAAGAACGAGGCCATCGTCTGCAACATCGGCCACTTCGACAACGAGATCGACGTCGCCTCGCTGGAAAAATACCAGTGGGAAGAGGTCAAGCCGCAGGTCGACCACGTAATCTTCCCGGATGGCAAGCGCATCACGCTGCTGGCCAAGGGCCGGCTGGTCAACCTGGGCTGCGCCACCGGCCACCCGAGCTACGTCATGTCGGCCTCGTTCGCCAACCAGACGCTGGCGCAGATTGAGCTGTTCACCAAGCCGGATGCCTACCAGGCCGGCCAGGTCTACGTGCTGCCCAAGCTGCTCGACGAGCACGTCGCGCGCCTGCAGCTGTCCAAGCTGGGCGCGCAACTGACCGTGCTGACCGACGAGCAGGCCGCCTACATCGGCGTCAGCAAGCAAGGGCCCTACAAGCCCGACACCTACCGCTACTGAAAACCCTGAAACCGTGTCCCGGCCCGTGCCGGGGCGGCGCCTTCCCACTCTTCATCCGACATGCGTGCCGACCAGTTGCTCGTCGAGCGTGGCCTCGCGGCCTCGCGCTCGCAGGCCGCGCGCCTGATCGCGGGCGGCCTGCGCTGGCGCCTGACCGTGGCGCAGCCGTGGCGCGCGGTGCGCAAGAACGGCGAGGACATTCCCGCCATCGCCGAACTGCGGCTGGCTGATGATGCCGAGTCGCGCTACGTCTCGCGCGGCGGGCTCAAGCTCGAAGGCGCGCTGCGGGCCGCCGGGGTCGATGTCGCCGGGCGTGTGTGCCTCGATGTCGGCCAGTCCACCGGCGGCTTCACCGACTGCCTGCTGCAGCAGGGCGCGGCGGCCGTGGTGGGCGTGGACGTGGGCCACGCGCAGCTCCATGAACGGCTGCGCGGCGATGCCCGCGTGGTGGCGCTGGAGAAGATCAACGCCCGCCAGCTCACGGCCGCGCAACTGGCGCCCGCGGGGCACACCGCTTTCGACCTGGTGGTGGGCGACCTGTCCTTCATCTCGCTGACGCTGGTGCTGCCGGCGCTGGTGCCCCTGCTGCGGCCCGAGGGCGAACTGCTGATGCTGGTCAAGCCGCAATTCGAGCTGCAGCCCGAGCAGATCGGCAAGGGTGGCATCGTGCGGGATGAGGCGCGCTACGGCGAGGTGGAACAGCGGCTGCGCACGTGCTGCGCCGGCTTGAAGCTGCCGGTGCTGCACTGGCTGGACTCGCCGATCGCCGGCGGCGACGGCAACCGGGAGTTCTTCGTGCACGCGCGCCGCGCGCCCGCGGATTGCCGCTGAAACCCGGGTTGCCAGGCGCTGCACGCTTCGCAACCCACGGGCGTCAGCCGCCCGACTTCAGCTCGAACCCGGCCTGCCGGTCCTGCCCCATCAGCTTCACCATCTGCGGCAGCGCCTGCGCGAGGGCTGGCTTGAGCGTGTGGGGCGGGTTGATGACGAGCATGCCGCTTTCGGTCAAGCCGCTGCGCTGGCCCGGTGCGGGCTTGCCGGACTTGATGGCCAGCGAAGCGTTGAGCCAGGGCTTGCCGGCGCGCACTGCCAGGTTCTTGAGTTTGCGCGGCAGGTCGTGCGCCTCGGCGCGCGGAATGATCGGGTACCAGACCGCGAAGGTGCCGGTGGCGAACAGCTTGAGCATCTCGTCCACGTAGGCCGTCACGCGGCCGTAGTCGCTCTTGAGCTCGTAGCTCGGATCGATCAGCACCAGGCCGCGCCGGCTGGGCGGCGGCAGGTACTTGCGCGAGGCCTCGAAGCCGTCTTCCATGGCGTGCTGGATCTGGCGGCCAGCCTTCAATTGCTCGACATTGAGGCGCAGGTTGCGCGCATCGCCCGGATACAGCTCGAACAGCTTGAGCCGGTCGTGCTCGCGCAGCAGCCGCTGGGCGATGAAGGGCGAGCCCGGGTAGTGCTTGAGCACGCCCGAGGGGTTGAAGCCGGCCACCAGCTCCACGTAGTCGGTCAGCGCGGGCGCCAGGTCTTCCTCCATCGTCTCCATGCGCCGCAGCAGCTCGAACACGCCTTCCTCGGCCTCGCCGCTGGTCTGCGTGGCATCGCCGTCGAGGCGGTAGAGGCCGGAGCCGGCGTGCGTGTCGATGACGGTCAGCGCGGCCTCCTTTTGCGTGAGGTGCTGCAACATGGCAATGAGCACGGTGTGCTTGAGCACATCGGCGTGATTGCCGGCATGGAAGGCGTGGCGGTAGCTGAACATATGGCGCGAATGGTACCCGCTGGCCGCCGGCAGCGGTGCATGGGCGGCGGGGCGCGGCGGTTTGACCTGGCTCAAGTCTGGTCACGGAAGGCCGGGCGCGGCCGCGCGGCGTGGCGGCGAGGTTGATCTGGCGCAAAGGCGCAGGGCGTGCGCCACGGCTTAATCGAGCGCATGGACTTCACCGGAGTCCGGAGCCTGCAGCGTGGGCCTGGGCGACCGTTTCTGCGGCCCCGGCCCGCGCGTGGCCCCCGTGCAAGTTGTCTGGCAGGCGGTGTCGCCTGGAGCCCGGTGTCGCGGCAAGCGCACACATTCAACGGGCTCATTGGCCCCTGGAAGCCCGCGTGAGCGGATTTCTGGGGGTTTTTCTTATAATGGCGGGCTTTGCAGCGATTTTCTGGGCTCCGCGGCAAAGGCCAGGTGCCGGGTGCTTCATGCGCCCGGGGCTTGGCGACCCCACCTAAGAGGCTCTCTTCAGAAGAGCACCGACCGTGGAAAAGAGCCCGCCAAACCCCTTTTTCGAAAGAGAAAAACTCATGACGACATTCAGCGCAAAACCCGCTGAGGTGCAGCACGAGTGGTTTGTGATTGACGCCACCGACAAGGTGCTCGGACGGGTAGCCAGCGAAGTTGCCCTCCGTCTGCGCGGCAAGCACAAGGCCATTTACACGCCTCACGTCGATACCGGCGACTACATCGTGATCATCAACGCTGCCAAGCTGAAGGTGACCGGTACCAAGTCGCTCGACAAGGTCTACTACCGCCACTCGGGCTTCCCGGGCGGCATCTACGCCACCAACTTCCGCGACATGCAGGCCAAGCATCCTGGCCGCGCCCTGGAAAAGGCCGTCAAGGGCATGCTGCCCAAGGGTCCCCTGGGCTACGCCATGATCAAGAAGCTCAAGGTGTACGGTGGTGCCGAGCATCCCCACACCGCCCAACAGCCCAAAGTGCTGGACATCTAAGGAGTCTTGAGATGATTGGTGAATGGAATAACGGCACCGGCCGTCGCAAGTCCAGCGTCGCCCGTGTGTTCCTGAAGAAGGGCACCGGCAAGATCACGGTCAATGGCAAGGACATCGCCGATTACTTCGGCCGTCAGACCTCGATCATGATCGCCAAGCAGCCCCTGGTGCTGACCGAAAACGCCGAAGCTTTCGACGTCCAGGTCAACGTCCACGGCGGCGGCGAATCGGGCCAGGCTGGCGCCGTGCGCCACGGCATCACCCGTGCCCTGATCGACTACGACGCGGCGCTCAAGCCGAGCCTGTCGCAAGCCGGCTATGTGACCCGTGACGCCCGTGAAGTCGAGCGTAAGAAGGTCGGCCTGCGCGGCGCCCGCCGTCGCAAGCAGTTCAGCAAGCGCTGATCGCGCTGCACGCCAGGCCTGTCCATCCGGCTCTTGGGGCCGAATGGGTGGGCCGGGCCATCGACGAAACCGCCTCCGGGCGGTTTCGTCATTTCTGGCACCACCGTCCGGTGGTGCGAGGTTCACCGCCAGCAGGGGCATTGCCTGCCTGCCCAAGCAGGCTGCTGCCGCTTGCAGTACCATGACGGTCACATCCACAAGCCGTGTCGCCAAGGCCCTGCTTGGCCGAGAGCCGCGACCGACCCGATACCTACCGATTCCCCGGATACCCCACGGACACCGACTGGAGAACGCCATGAACGCTGTCGCCGAACAAGCCCCCGAGATTTCCAACGCCGCTGCCGGCGTGGAAGACATGCCCTTGCCCTTCGTCTTCACCGACAGCGCGGCCGCCAAGGTGGCCGACCTGATCGCCGAGGAGGGCAACCCCGACCTCAAGCTGCGCGTCTTCGTGCAGGGCGGCGGCTGCTCGGGCTTCCAGTATGGCTTCACCTTCGACGAAATCGTCAACGACGACGACACCACGCTCAGCAAGAACGGCGTCTCGCTGCTGATCGATGCCATGAGCTACCAGTACCTGGTCGGCGCCGAGATCGACTACAAGGAAGACCTGGAGGGCGCGCAGTTCGTCATCAAGAACCCGAACGCGACCTCCACCTGCGGCTGCGGATCGAGCTTCTCCGCCTGATCGCCCGATCGCCCGGCAATGAAAAACGGCCCCTGGCGCATCGTGCAAGCGATGCCCCAGGGGCCGTTTTTCTGGGTGAATGAACGGATTTCAGGCCGGGTAGATCGCGCCCAGCACGCGGGCGCCGGCCGCGCCGGTGACTGAAGGCAGGTTGCCCGGCCAGCCCTGCAGCGCGCAGCGCGCCAGCCAGGCGAAGGCGGCGGCCTCGACCTGCAGCGGCGGCAGGCCGTGGCTGGCGGTGCTGGCGACTTGCGCGGGCAGGCCGTGGCGGGCCAGGGCCTGCCGCAGGCCGCGCATCAGCGCGCCGTTGAGCGCGCCGCCGCCGCACACCAGCAGGTGCTCGCCAGTGGGCAGGTGGCGCGCCAGCTCGGCGACGACGCTCTCCACCGTGAGCGCCAGCAGCGTGGCCTGCACGTCCTGCGCGGGCAGGTCCGGGAAGGCTGCCAGCCGGGCGTCGAGCCAGGCCGGGTGGAACAGGTCGCGGCCGGTGCTCTTGGGGGGCGGCTGCTGGAAGAAGGGCTCGGCGAGCAGCAGGCCGAGCAGCGCCGGGTGGACGCTGCCGCTCGCGGCCCACAGGCCGTCGGCGTCATAGGGCTGCTGCCGGTGCCGGGCGATCCAGTGGTCCATCAGCGCATTGGCCGGCCCGCAGTCGAAGCCGAGGATGGCGGGGCCCGCGTCGCCGGCCGGATCGGCGCGGACGCCGGCCCGCAGCAGCGTGAGGTTGGCGATGCCGCCCAGGTTGAGCACGGCCACGTCGGCGTCGGGTCGGCCGAAGACCTGCGCGTGGAAGGCCGGCACCAGCGGCGCGCCCTGGCCGCCGGCGGCCACGTCGCGGCTGCGGAAATCGGCCACCACGGTGCATCCGGTCAGCTCGGCCAGCAGGGCCGGGTTGTTCAGCTGCAGGGTGTAGCCGGTCGGGTCGTCGTCGGCGCCGGCCTGCGCGCCCGGGCGGTGGCGTACGGTTTGCCCGTGGGCGCCGATGGCCCGGATGTGCGCAGCCGGGGTGCCGGTGCGCTCCATCAATGCGTGGCAGGCCTCGGCATACACGCGGACCAGTCCATTGGCGGCCAGCGCGGCGCGGTGCAGCTCGTCGGGGCCTGGGGTGTTGAGGTCGAGCAGGGTCTGCCGCAGGGAAGCGGGCAGCGGCAGGGCGACATGGGCGAGGACGCGGGGGGCGTCACTGGCCGCGGCGGGCGCATCCACATGGTTGTCGAAACGGGCCAGCACCGCGTCCACGCCGTCGAGCGAGGTGCCGGACATCAGGCCGATGAACAGGGCGCCAGGGTGCGCAGCGAGAGTCATGCGAACGAGGATTGCGGCAAGGGCGGGTTGGCCCGGGCTCTGCTCAGTTGGACACTTTGAGGGCGTTCTTACTGGGCGCTGGCGGTCTGTAGCGTGGTTGCGGCGGCGAGGTTGACCCGCGCCATGGCGACCTGCCGTTCGAAGGCTGGTCGGTCGGCGGCCGCCAGCTTGCGGGCTTGGCTGTAGCGGGCGATGTCGAGCGGATCCTTGAATTCGCCGTTGACGCGCAGCTCAAAGTGCAGGTGTGGGCCGGTCGCCCAGCCGGTCGAGCCGACCAGGCCGATGGTTGTGCCCTGCGCCACTCGTTGGCCTTCGGTCACCTTGATGCGGCTCATGTGGGCGTAGACCGTGGTCTGGCTCTCGTTGTGCTTGATGAAGACGACCTTGCCGTAGCCGCTTTGCACGCCCGCGAATTCCACCACGCCATCGCCCACGGTGCGAATGGGGGTGCCCGTGGGGGCGCCGAAGTCCACCCCGGTGTGGGCCTTCCAGGTGTGCAGGACCGGATGGAAGCGGGCCGAGAAGCCGCTGGTCACGCGCGAGAAGGCCAGCGGGCGGCTGAGGTAGCTGCTTTGCAGGCTCTCGCCGGCTAGCGTGTAGTAGGCACCCTTGTCGGCGCCGTTGGGCTGGAACCAGATGGCGTTGTAGGTCTTGCCCTGATGGACCATCTCGGCCGACAGGATGCGGCCGGTGCTCATGGGCTCGCCGTCGGCCTCCAGCGCCTCGTAGACGAGGGAGAAGCGGTCGCCGTGGCGCAGGTCGTTGTGGAAGTCGATCTTGTTGCCAAAGATTTCCGCGATCTGGCTGGTCAGACTGTCGGGCAGGCGGGCGGCGTCGACCGCCGCGAACAGCGTGCTGTCGATGGTGAAGCTGCCGATACGCTCGGTGGCGACCAGGGGCGCCGATTCGATGCGGCTGCCGAATACGCGCGATGCCGCGACGCCGGTGGCCGGCCGGGCCTGCGGCGTGATGACCAGCCGCTTGAAGTTGCCGCTGTCGTCGTTGACGTAGCGCACGGTCAGGCGGGTCAGGCGGTTGTGGTCGTCGGTCTCGGCCTGCACCAGGCGGCCGGCATGGCCGAGGATCTGCTGGCGGACCGTGGCGTTGCCGCGCATGAAGGCCGAGGCCGTGCTGTCGGCCACGCCCAGCCGGGCCAGCAGGGTGTCGACCGAGTCGCCGCTGCGCACGGCCTCGGTGCGGTAGAGGGTGAAGGGCAGCGCGTCGGTAGCCGACAGCGGGGCCAGGGCAGTGGCCTGGGGGGTGACGGCTTCCAGCACTTCGTGCACTGGCAGATCGGCCGCGTCGGGGCCGAGCGAGGCGACCGCGAAGGCGGCGGCGCCACTGGTCATGAGCACGGCGGCCAGCGTGGCGGAGATGCTCTTGGGGTGGTCATGGATCGCACGCACGAACGCGTTGCGGATGTCCTGTGCAACGGCGAGGAAACGG
>JASGEH010000136.1:0-5932 GCA_047606565.1 Comamonas sp. | reverse complement strand
GCGCCGCAACGCGCCCAGCGCCTGCGCCACCGCGCCGTCGCCACGCCGTGCGCCTGCGCCGCGCGCGGGCCGGCGGGCCGCCATTACCACCCCCCGGCCGCAGGCCGCACTGCGCTCCCCTCGCCCCGCGCGGGAGAGGGGTTGGCACCACCCGCCCGCCGCCGCCAGGCCAGCAGGCCCAGGCCGGCCAGCGCGGCCAGCAAGCCGGTGCTGGCCGCGCCGCCGCCGCCGTTGCCGTAGCTGGCGCTGCTGACCACGGCGTTGGCGGGGGCGGTGACGGTGACACTCACCGTTTTGACCGCATCGCTCGTACCGTCCTCGCCCGAGCAGGTCAAGGTGTAGTTGTGGGTCGTCACGTCGGTGGGCGACAGCTCCACGCTGCCCGACGTATCGACCGATCCGCTCCAGTCGCCGCTGGCGGTGCAGCTTTCGGCGTTGGTGGTGGACCACGACAGGGTGAAGCTATCGCCTTGGGTCACGCTGTCGGCCGACGACGTGAAGCTGTCGATTACGGCGGCGTCGGCTTCGATCAGGGTGACGGCGAAGACTGAGCCGTAATCCTGGTAAGCCATCTTGGTTCCAGAAGTGCTCGACCAAGCGCCGGTCTCAGAATCCTGCGTATAAACTGTATAGTCCGTTTCCAGGAACGTCCCTCCCTTTAGGGCAGCACCATAAAGCTTGCTGCCATCCGTATCCACACGCAATCCACGCGCAGACTTGCCCGTGGTGTAGCGACTAAATTCGTGCTGTACGGCATAGGGCGTTCCACTATCCACCAGACTGGGATCAAAACTATAGAGCACGCCGTCGGTCGAGCCGTCCGAATCGCAGACGTAGGCAGTCCATTTGGAGTTGCTGATCGAACTACTGCTGCTGTAGTCTTCCGGGCAGATGTATGTGTCGTCGCGCGTATTGCTACCGCCGACGGTAGTCACGCCATAGATGCGCCCATCGCCACCCAGCGCCAGGGCGCCGTAAGGGCCTGCGCCATTGGTCCAGTCGAAGGTATGCATGACCGCATAGTCAGTGCCCGAGGTCGAGATTCGCCAGATAAAGCCGGGGTCCGCACTCGCCGTGCCATCGATGGTGAGGGTGTAGCTCCCCTGAACCGCTGCCGTGGTGGTGGTGGTGGCGGTACTGCCCGCAATACCATAGAGGTAGCCATCGTTGGCAATGACCATGCCCGAGTCGTAGGTCGTGGTCGGCAAGGCCGAATCGGTGTCGAATTCATGCAGCACGGTGCTGCTGCTGCCATCCACCGCAATCTTATGCAACGCCACGCCGGTCGTCGTGACCAGCGAGCCTGTGTCGCAACTCCTTTCAGCATAGGTTTTCAGCAGATAGAGATAGTCATCCTTCAGAACCATGCTGATCGGCGTGCCGAACGCACTAGCGTTCGTGGTCGAAACCGTTCCCGCCAGGCAATACGCCAGAGTGAGGTAGTAAGTCCGGATCGGCAGGTGCGCCACCACGCTGTAGTTGCCGCTGCTGTCGAGCTTGAACACCACGGGGCCGGCATTGGTGGTACTTTCTGTGTAGTCGTACTGGCAAACGCCATAGAGATTGCCCGCGCTGTCGGGCAGCAGTTGCGGCAAGCAGGTTCTCACCCCGCCTGAGGTCGTATAGGACAGGATGGTTGATGCGACATTGACTGGCTCGTAGCTCGAATCCAGCTTGAAAAATGCGGTCTGACCGTTGGTGTTATCGGTCGAACTTGTCGAGCGTACGCCATAGATTTCACCCGCGCTAGATTCGGAGAACCAACCCTGGCCTGCTACGCTACCACCGTCGCTATAGGAGATTATCTTGGAGACCGTGCCACCATCAGCAGGCATGCGCCATGCAGCATAGTCACTGCCATTGGCCTTTGTCATATTCCGGATGCCATACAGATAGCCATCGCTGGCGGGGAGTGGCGGATAGTCCGGCTTCCAAAAATTGTTGTTGGCGGTAACGGAAACCTGCCGACCCCAGGCCAAGCGGTCAACCTGAACCTCGCCTGTATATTCGGTAGCGGCATGCGCAGAAGCCGTCACCCCCCCGAACACGGCCAACAAGCCTATCCATGCGACAAGACGCAGGCCAATCCCGCCTGTAAAAAGAATGTGTGCCATGACAGATTGAGACTGCAAAAATAAGAAAAACCCCGCGCCAGGCCCGGCGCGGGGGCATGCCGAGGCTAAGTGCCTCAGGCGGCCACGGTGGACTCGGTCACGATGCTGGAGGCATCGAGGCTGGTCACGCCGGTCAAGGTGATCGTGCCGCCGCCGTAGTCGGACAGGTCGATCACGCCATCGCCGTCGTCGTTCACCGTGAACAGCGCGGCGATCTCGTCGGCAGTCAGCCCATACACGTCGTAGTCGATGTAGAGCGTGTCGCCTTCGCTCGCGTCGAAGTCGGTGATGGTGTCATCGCCGAAGTCGGTCACGGTCGAGTCGTCCTCGCTGCTGACGTAGCTGGTGAAAGTGAAGGTGTCAGCACCGTCACCGCCAGTCAGCGTGTCGTCGCCGCCGCCGCCATTCAGGTCGTCGTCACCGGCATTGCCGGAGATGACGTCGTCGCCCTCGCCGCTGACCACGGTGTCATCGCCATCGCTGCCAATGATGGTCAGGTCCTCGCTGTACAGATAGGCGCGCAGCGCTTCGCTGCTGCCGCTGTACAGGTCGGTGATGACGTCGGTGGTGTCATCGCCGGTCAGGCCCAGGTCGGTGATGGTGACCTGGGGCGTAGACACCGAATAGCCGGTGCTGCTGTCGCCACTGATGTCCGTGCCGAAGGTGATGGTGTCGATCGTGCCTTCGAGGACATGAGTCGTGATGTCGTAGCCGAGGCTACCTTCCACCACCAGGGCCGTGACCGCCGACTCATTGCTATCTCCGGCCCAGCTCGCCCATTGGGTGCCGCCGTAGCTGTACCCATCGGGGATGGTGCCGTAGAAAGCGCCGTGCGAAGACTGCACGTAGTTGTTGTCGTAGTCGTAGAAATACGACCCCGACGCATACGACGTCCCTGTACTCAAGTCCAGGTAGGTCGCACTGGAAAGCGTGATTGTTGCCATGGGCAACTCCTTTCACTCACTTACCATTGAACAATCCGCGATGTCCGGCCGGCTGGCCGGGCCTCGCGGCTCCTTTGGCTGGCCCTTGCGGGCTGGCTACTACCGCCTTGGTCACCAGGGTCCTTGGTGGCCAAGCCGTTGGGGTGGGCGGCGCTGCGCGTGGGGGGCGCCGCCCGAATTTCTAGGCCGCTCTTCGCTTCCCCTCGACCACAGGCCACAGGCCGCACTTCGCTCCCCTCTCCCCCCGCGGGAGAGGGGCTGGGGGTGAGGGGGCTGCGGCGCCCGATCGACCGCTGGCGCCCGTGCGAGCGTCCCCCTCTCCCCAGCCCTCCCCCGCCAGGGGGGAGGGAGTCACGACTGCTGCGAAATCTGGCGATGGCGCGAACATGGCGAAATCTCCTCGGGTTGGGGGCGGGTGGGTGTCAGAACTTCCAGTTCACCGACACCAGATAGGTGCGCCCCGGCCCGCGATAGAAATCGGTTCCGCTGAGCGCGTCGTAGTAGAGCTGGTCGCGCAGGTTCTGCACGGTGGCACGCAGCGTCAGGTTGCGCGTGGCCTGGTAGCTGGCCCACAGGTCGATCAGGTGGTAGCCACTCCAGGCGCCAGTGCGCAGTTGCAAGGTTTTGTTGTTGAAGACATTGGGTGTGCCCGAGTTGTAGGTCCAGCGCGCGCCCAGAGTGAGCTTGCGTTCGAACAGCCGCACGCCGCCGCTGAGGGCGAATTTGTTTTCGGGCGTGATGGAGAAGAACGAGATGCCGCTGGCCGTGCCCTGGGTACTGACACTGCAGCCCAGCGGGCAGCGGTTGTAAGTGCCTTCGCCCAAGTCGGACAAGGTGCGGGTGTACGAGAACTGCGCGAACCAGCGGCTGGCGTCGTAGTCGGCCTGCAGCTCGAAGCCCTTGAACACGGCCGTGCCATCGAGGTTGACATAGCCCATGTTCGAGATATTGGTCAACGCGCTGCTCGGATTGACCACATCGGCGATCATGATGTAGTTGCTGACGTCGTTGCGGAACAGCGCGGCCTTGAGGCGCGCCTTGTCGCCGGACAGCAACCAGCCGTCGCGCTTGAGGTTGACGCCGATCTCGTAGTTGCGCGAGGTTTCAGGTTTGAGGTTGGGATTGGGCAGATAGGGGATCGCGTTGCTGCCGCTGTGCAGGCCCGACAGCAGGGTCTCGGTGATGGCTGGCGGCCGGTAGCCCAGACCGACGCTGGCAAAAGGCTGCAGCCAGTCGGTGGGGGTGAGCGCGAGCGAGAGCTTGGGCTGCAGGCGGCCGCCATGGCGGTCCACGTCGACGTGCGACCAGCCCTGGGTCGAGTCGTCGCCATAGGCCACGGTGCCCAGGTAGACGTCGCCCGCGCCTTGCAGGTAGTAGCGGTCGTAGCGCAGGCCGCCGGACAGTTGCAGCCAGTCCTGGTGGAACCAGCTGAGCTGGTTGAACACGCTGGCCACGGTGCGGATGCCGGCCGGGTTGCTCAGCGTGGTCCAGGTGGAGGCGTCGCCGTCGAGCAGGTAGGACGAGGCGTTGCTGCCGTTGGTGCTGGCGGCCGAGTGGGTACGGTCGCGGAAGATTTCGCCGCCCTGCACCCATTCGAAGTCCTGGCCCCAGGCCTGCAGGCGCGCGGTGTTTTCCAGCGTGGCGCCGAGCGTGGTGGTGCGGATGGTCTGGTTGTCGATACCCTGGCTGCTGGATGCGCTGGTGCCGCTGCGGTCGCGCGCGCTGGTGGTGCGCACGGCGTAGGCGGTGGCCTTGAGGTCGATCCAGCGCGAGCCGGGCTTCCACTCGTAGCTGGCATTGAGGGTGTGGTTGGTCAGCTTGTCGCGGCTGGTGTCCTCGGCGTATTCGGCCTGGTAGGCGACGTAGCCCAGCTTCAGGCGCTGGGTGGACGAGAGCTTGAGGTCGGCCTTGAGCAGCGCGCTGGTCTGGTCCTGGTCGGTGTATTCGATGGCGCCGTCGGTGACGGTGCTGGCGTAGGTGGCGGGCACGTAGGGGTCGCCGCGTGTGCCGGGGTCGTATTCGCCGACTTTCTTGCGGCTGACAGCGGCGACGAAGCCCAGGTCCTCGCTGGCGCGGTAGCCGACGGCGGCGCTGCCCTGGAAGTTGTAGCCGTTGCTGCCGGTGGTGGCGTTGACGCGGCCGCCGATCTTGCCGTCCTTGTCGACCAGGTCGCCGACTTCCAGCGTGCGGAAGTTGACGCTGCCGGCCAGCACGCCGGCGCCGCCGGCGGTGGAGCTGAGCCCCTTGTCGATGTCGACGCCGCCGAGCAGGTCGGCGTCGACGTAGGCGCGCGAGGTGTTGCTGTGGCCGACCACCTGGCGGAAGTTCTGGCGCGCGCCGTCGACCATCATGTTGACGCGGCCGAAGTCCTGCAGGCCACGGATGTTGACGGCCACGCCGGGGCTGGTGCGGTCCACCGCCACGTTGACGCCGGCGGTCTCGGCGAACAAATCGCTGGTGTTGCGGGCCTGCAGGCGGTCGATGTCGTCGCGCGTGATGACGGCCACCGAGGCGGCGGTGTCGTAGGTTTCCTCGCGCGCATCCTGCTGGCCGGTGACGGTGACTTCGCCCAGCGTGGTGCTGGGCACGGCGGCGCGCGCGATGGTCAGCGTGTGGCCCGACAGCCGGGCCTCCAGGCCGCTGCCGGCGAGCAGGCGCTGGGCGGCGTCGAGCGGCGCCAGCGTGCCCTGGACGGCCGGCGCGGCCTTGCCGGCGAGCAGTTCGGGCGCGGCCAGCAGCGTCAGGTTGGCCTGGGTGGCCAGCGCCTGCAGGGCGGCGGCCAGCGGCTGGGCGGGGATTGCCACCGCGATCGCGGTGGCGGCGGTGGCGGCGGGCTGCTGCCCGCGCGCGGCAGGCGCGGCCAGGGCCAGGGCG
>JASGEH010000135.1:0-3120 GCA_047606565.1 Comamonas sp. | reverse complement strand
GTCGCGCCGGGCAAGTCGCCGGACGCCATCCGCCTGCGGTTCGCCGGCGCCGACCGGCTCAGCGTCGATGCCGACGGCAATCTGCACATCGCCGCCGCCGGCGGAGAACTCGTGCAGCACAAGCCGGTGGTCTATCAGGAGCGCGACGGGCAGCGCCAGCCGGTCGAGGGGGCGTTCAAGATCGGCGCCGGACAGGAAGTGGCGTTCGCGCTCGGCGACTACGATCGCAGCCAGCCGCTGGTGATCGATCCGACGCTGGACTATTCGACGTATCTCGGCGGCTCCGGCACCGGCGCCGACTACGGTCGCGGCATCGCGGTCGACGGGGACGGCGCTGCCTACGTCATCGGCTACACGACCTCCACCGACTACCCGACGACCAGCGGCGCCTACCAGACGGCGCTCGACAGCGGCTACGATGTTTTCGTCACCAAGGTCAGCGACGACGGTTCCAGCCTCGAGTACTCGACCTACATCGGCGGCTCCGGAGCCGACTATGGCCGCGCGATCGCGGTCGACGACGAAGGCGCCGCCTACATCATCGGCTATACGGCATCGTCGGACTTTCCGGTCACCTCGGGCAGCTACCAGACGACGAGCGGCGGCGGCTCCTACGACGGTTTCGCGGCCAAGCTCAGCGCCGACGGCTCGAGCCTGACCTACTCGACCTACATCGGCGGCTCGGGCTCGGACTATCTGCGCTCGCTCGCGCTGGCCGACGACGGCTCGGTCTACCTCGGCGGCTACACCGGCTCCAGCGATTTCCCGACGACCAGCGGAGCCTACCAGACGGCGCTGAGCGGCAGCGGCGACGCCGTCGTCCTGCGGCTCGACGCCAGCGGTTCCAGCCTCGTGTTCTCGACGCTGCTAGGCGGCAGCGAGTACGAGTACATCTACGACAACTCGCTGAAGGTCGACAGCGCCGGCGCCGTCTATGTCGCCGGCATCACCAGTTCCAGCGATTTCCCGGTGACGGCTTCGGCGCTGCAGACCAGCCTCGCCGGCGATTACGATAGCTTCGTCGCCAAGCTCAGCGCCGATGCCAGCAGCGTGACCTACGCCACCTACATCGGCGGCTCGGCCGAGGAGGACAACTATGGCGGCCTCGCCGTCGATGACTCGGGATACGTCTATGTCGCCGGCTACACGGCCAGCACGGATTTTCCGGTGACCAGCAGCGCCTACCAGACCACGCGCAGCAACGCTTCGTCGAGCACCGCGTACACGGACATGTATGTCAGCAAGCTGAAGACCGACCTTTCCGGACTGGTCTACTCGACCTATATCGGCGGTTCCAGCTACGAATATCTCTACGGCCTGGCCGTCGACGACTACGGCTACGCCTACGGTTTCGGCTATTCGTACGCCGGCTCCACCCTGTTCCCGACGACGTCGGACGCCTATCAGACTTCGGGCAACGGCGGCTACGACACCGTCGTGTTCAAGCTGAGCAAGGACGGCAGTACGCTGAAGTATTCGACCTTCCTCGGCGGCGGCAGTACCGATCGCGGATATGGGATGGGCTTCGCGGGCAACGCGGTATACGGCACGGGCCAGACCCTGTCGACCGACTTTCCGACGACGTCGGGCGCCTACCAGACCAGCAACAGCACGGCCGCCACCTATTACGCGAACTATCTGTACAAGCTTGCGTTCAATCCGATCAGCCTCTCGCCCAACACGATCGATTTCGGCAACGTCGTGATCGGCGTCACGAGCGACGCCACCACCGTCACGGTCACCAACACCAGCGACGACGCGGTCACGATCGCATCGGCCGCCACGAGCAGCAGCGACTTCGCGGTCGCCAGCGACGCGTGCACCGGCACGACGCTGGCCGCCACCGACGACTCGAGCACCGATGACAGCTGCACGCTCACCGTCACCGCCACGCCGTCGGCGGCCGGCAGCAGCTCGGGCACGCTGTCGGTCACGACCGGCGACGACACCACGGTGTCCATTGACCTGAGCGCCACCGGCACACCGCTGGAGCTGTCGACCACCGCGATCGCCTTCGGCAGCGTCGCGGTCGGCGACAGCGTAGAGCAGGCCATGACCGTGACCAACGTCGGCGACGACACGGTGACGATTTCCAGCGTCACCGTCGACGGCATCTTCGCGCAGAGCAGCGATTGCGTGACCAGCCTCGCCGCCGGCAGCAGCTGCACGATCACCGTCAGCGCCACGGCGACGTCGGCCGGCACTTTTTCCGGCACGGTCACGATCGTCAGCGACAGCAGTTCCAGCCCGGACACCGTGTCGTTGACGCTGACCGGCACCGGCTCGTCGACCAACAGCTCGAAGAGCGGCGGCGGCGCGCTCGGCGGCGGCCTGCTGCTGATGCTCGGAAGCGCAGCGCTGTTGCGGCGCCGGCGCGCGGCTTGAACAGCGCGGTCGGCCACAGGCCCGCACCGGAACCGGTGCGGGCTTTTTCGTTGTCACGCCCCTGAGCGGCAGACGACACTACCTTCCGCTTCTATCAACCTTCATGACCCGCCCCATGCGCCATCCTTTCATGCTCCGCCGCTTGCGCCCTCTGATCCTGGGCGGCCTGCTGGCCTGCGGCGCCGTCGCCGTTCGCGCCGGCGAGCCGTCCGGCTACCGGCTGCCGCCCGCCCCGATTCCGGAGATCCTCGATGCCGCGCCGACACCGGCCGTCAGCGTCGACCGTCAGCACCGACGGCTGGCGATCCTCGGCCGCGAAAACCTGCCGACGATCGCGGCGCTCGCCGAACCGGTGCTGCGTCTGGCGGGCTACCGCATCAATCCGCGCAACAACGGCCCCGGCGAAGCGCGCAGCGCCTGGCTCAACAGCGTGACGCTGGAGGACATCGGCGACGGATCGCAGCGCCGCGTCCGGCTGCCGGACAGCGCGCGCTTCATCGATCCCTCGTGGTCGCCCGACGGCCACTGGCTCGCGCTGGCGCTCGATACGCCGGCCGGCCTCGAACTGTGGCTGGTCGCCACTGACAGCGGCGACGCGCACCGCGTCGGCGCCGGCCATCTCAACGCCGCGTTCGGCCGCGCCTACCGCTGGCTGCCCGACAGCGCCGGGCTGATCGTCTGCAGCGTCGTCGCCGCGCGCGGGGCGCCGCCGGCCGGGGCCGCGGCGCCGGGCGG
>JASGEH010000134.1:0-3331 GCA_047606565.1 Comamonas sp. | reverse complement strand
GGGGCGCGCCGTGCGCTCTTGGCCGCAGCCGGCGAGCGTGGCGGCGGCCAGCCAGGCGACGGCACCGTGGGCGGCCAGGCTGCGCAGCAACGCGCGCCGCGCTGGGGTGGGCGGGCGCAACGATGGGGCGGGGGACTGGGTGGAGGGCATGGGCGCGCGAGGTAGCCAGAAGTGGCGCTATCTTGCCACCGGTGGGCCGGCGCGGCTGGCCGGGCTCTGGCATGATCGGCGCCAGGCTGCGCGTTGCCGCCGCGTTCGCCGCTGATCTCGGATCGTCAACACGTTCTCTGCCCCGATGTATGCCTGGCATGCCAGGCCGATGCCCTCGCCGCATGTCCTCTTCCCCGTCTTTTCCCCCGCCCGATGGCGCGCCCGCGCCGTGGCGGCGTCTGGGCCGGCGCGTGCTGGGTGACTGGTGGCTGGCTGTGGACGGCCGCACCCTGCGCGCCGATGCGCTGGCCGGGCTGCTGGGCGCGGTGCTGGTGCTGCCGCAGGGCATTGCCTTTGCGGCGCTGGCCGGGCTGCCGCCGCAATACGGGCTGTACACGGCCATCGTGCCGTGCATCGTGGCGGCGCTGTTCGGGTCGAGCTGGCACGTGGTGTCGGGGCCGACCAATGCCAATTCGCTGGCGTTGTTCGCCATGCTCAGTCCGCTGGCCCTGGTGGGCAGCGGGGCCTATGTCGAGCTGGCGTTGATGGTGACGCTGCTGGTCGGCGTCATGCAGTGGCTGGTGGGGGTGCTGCGGCTGGGGGCGCTGGCCAATTTCATCTCGCCTTCGGTGCTGATGGGCTTTACCCACGGCGCGGCGCTGCTGATCGCCATCCATGCGCTCAAGGACGTGCTGGGGCTGGAGAACGTGGTCGGCCACCGTGCCTGGCAGGTGGTGCAGGAGGTCGCCGCCGACCTGGGCCTGTTGCAGCCCGAGTCGCTGGCCGTGGCGCTGCTGACGCTGCTGGTGGCGCTGGCCCTGCGGCGCTGGCGGCCGCGCTGGCCGGGCATGCTGCTGGCGCTGCTGGCCGGCACGCTGGCGGCGGTGTTCATCAACACGCCCGCGTGGCACCCGCCGTGGTCGCTGGATGCGGTGCGCACGGTGGGCGAGATTCCCTCGCCCTGGCCGCAGCCGAGCTGGCCGCTGTCGGACCTGAGCCGGCTGGCCGACCTGGCCGGCATGGCCTTCGCGCTGACCATCGTGGCGTTGGGCCAGTCGGTGTCTATGGCCAAGGCGGTGGCGCAGCATTCGGGCCAGCGCATCGACATCAACCGCGAATTCGCCGGGCAAGGGCTGTCCAACATCGTCGGCAGCTTTTTCTCGTGCTACGTCTCATGCGGCTCGGTCAATCGCTCGCTGCCCAACCTGCAGGCGGGCGCGCGCACACCGCTGGCGGCGGTGTTCTCGGCCTTGCTGCTGCTGGCGCTGGTGGCGCTGCTGGCGCCGCAGCTCGGGCACATCCCGATGGCCGGGGTGGCTGGCCTGCTGCTGCTGGTGGCCTGGAACCTGCTCGACGGCCGGCGCTGGCGCTGGCTGTGGGCGAACGACCGCCGCGAATGCCTGATCGCCGGCCTGACGCTGGTGGCTACGCTCACGCTGCGGCTGGAGATGGCGATTGTGCTGGGCACCATGGTGTCGCTGCTGGCCTACTTGTACCGCACCTCGCATCCGGTGATGCGCAGCATGGGCTTTGGTCGCCATGGCATGGACCGGCGCTTCGAGGTGCTCGAAGGCCATGCACACCCGCTGCCGGAGTGCCCGCAGCTCAAGCTGCTGCGCATGGAAGGCGAGATCTACTTCGGCGCCACGCCGTCCGTGTCCGATCGCCTGCACGCGCTGCGCGCCACGCCCGACCCGCAAAAACACCTGCTGGTGATGGCCAAGAGCATGAACTTCATCGACCTGGCCGGCGGCGAGCTGTGGGAAGCCGAGCTTCAGGCGCGCCGGGCACTGGGGGGGGACCTGTATTTCCACCGTCCGCGCCCGCAGGTGGTGGCGCTATGGACGCGCACCGGCTTCCTGGAGCGGCTGGGCGCCGATCACGTCTACCCGGACAAGCGCACCGCCATCGGCGACATCTACCGCCGGCTCGACCCGGCCATCTGCCGCCAGTGCACGGCGCGCACCTTCGTGGAGTGCCGCAGCGAGTGGGGCGCGCCGGGCAGCGTGGGGCGCCGGACGGCTGCGGCATCCGGCCGCAACGGCCCGGGCGCGGGCCTTTAGCAGGAGCCTTTAGCGCGGACCTTTAGCGCGGACCGAAGAAGGGGCCGTGGCCGCCCGGCCCGAACAGGGCGCCCAGGAAAGCGGCGGCGATGATGCCGGTGGCCACGGCTACCAGCACGTACTGGCCGTCGACGTAGCGCCAGCCGTAGCCCGGCGGCGGCTCGTAGAGGCCGCGGGCGCGCCAGTCGTCGACCCGGTAGCGGTCGTCGCGGTAGTCGGGCGGCAGCGGCTGGCCGGGCGACAGTTCGGCGTAAGGGGGGGCCGCGGGCGCCACCACGCAGCCGCTGAGCGCGGTGGCCGCGGTGATGGCCGCCAGTGCGGCGGCGGTCAGTCGGTGAGGGATCTTGCGCATGTCTGAAAACTCGTCGAAACGGAAGGGATGTCCGCATTAGAGCGGCTGCATTTGCAAAATTCGAGCGTTTTTCAGCAACTTTACCGGTGGCTTTCCGGTGGTTTACGCGTGGCGGGGCCGGGAGTCGCGCGCGGCTGCCGCGCGCCGGTGGCGTGTGTTCAAAGCCCGGTGGCTACCGTCGGGTAGCGCAGCCGCAGCCCCAGTTCCTGCTTGAGCCGCTGGTTGAGCAGCCGCCGCGATTCGCTCATGAAACTCAGTTGCAGGGGCGACAGCTGCTCGTGCGCCGCCGCGCGCGCGATGCGTGGCGGGCGCGGCAGGCCGTAGCGGTCGGCGGCGAAGTCGAAGTAGTCGCCCATCTTCAACTCGGTGTCATCGCAGGCGTTGTAGACGCGGGCCGGCGCGCCGCGCCAGAGGGCGGCGATCAGTGCGCGCGCCAGGTCGTCGGCGTGGATGTGGTTGGTGTAGACGTCGTCGGGCGCGGCCAGCACGGGTGTGCCGCGCCGCAGGCGGGCCTCGGGCGTGCCGCCTTCGCGGTCGGGCGCGTAGATGCCGGGGATGCGCAGAATGCGCGCGCGCAGGGTGCCGCCGCGCGCGGGCCGGCGCAACTGCCGCTCGGCGTCCACGCGCCGCAGCGCCCGGGGCGTGTGGGTGCGCAGCGGCGCGGTTTCATCGATCCAGCGCCCGCCCTGATCGCCATAGACGCCGCTGGTGGAGCCGTAGACCAGCGCCCGGGGCGGCGTCGCGCGGCGCAGCGCCCGCAGCAGGG
>JASGEH010000133.1:0-12863 GCA_047606565.1 Comamonas sp. | reverse complement strand
GCCGGGCGTCGAGGCGGTGCTGGCCGCCGTGCGCACGCGGCTGGAGCGGCCGGCGCCGCGCAACGCACTGGGCCTGGCGCTGCGCGGCGTGGCCACGGCCTGCGCCGACGTGAGCGACGGGCTGGCCGGTGATCTCGGCCACATCCTGCACGCTTCGGGCGCTGGTGCGCGGCTCGACGCGCGGCTGCTGCGACTGGCCATGAGCCCGACGCTGCGGGGCCAGGGCCCGGCGCTGGCCTGGCGCCATGCCGCCCAGGGGGGCGACGACTACGAGTTGGTCTTCACCGCGCCGCCGGGCCGGCGCGACGCGGTGCAGGCGGCGGCCGAGCGCAGCGCCACGCCGGTCACCCGCATCGGCGCCATCGAGGCCGCCGCCGGGCTGCGCTGGCTGGACCTGCAAGGCCATGAGGCCAGCCCGGACTGGCGCTCGTTCGACCACTTCCGCGCCTAGCGGGCTGGGGGCGTGAACACGCTCTTCTTCTAATAGACCTCGGCCTCGGGATTGGTGGCCTCCATCTCGTAGCTGGCAGCCAGCATGGCCAGCCGGGCGATCACGCCGTACATGTAGAAGCGGTTGGGGGCGCTGGCGCCGGCCTGCTGGCCGGGCTGGGGCAGGTGGTGGCTTTCGGCGAAGGCCAGCGGCACGTAGCGCGAGCCGGGGGCGTTGGTGCTTTCGTCGCTGCCCCGGTCGGCGTGGATGCGGTAGAAGCCGCCGACCACGTAGCGGTCGAGCATGTAGACCACCGGTTCGGCGACGGCGTCGTGCACGCGCTCGTTGGTCAGCACGCCTTCGCGCAGGATCAGGTCGGTGGTGATGGCCGGGGACTTGCGGCCGGCCTTGCCGGGGGCTTTGTCGGTCGGTTTGGCGGTGGCGGACTTGCGCGGCTTGCGCTGCAGCGCATCGAGGTCGGCGCTGTCGCGCAGCACCAGCAGGCTGGCGCCGCCCGGCAGCACCTCGGCATCGCTGTTGGGCTTGAGGGCCAGCAGCGGCTTCTCGGTGATGCCGTATTCCTTGTACTTGCGGCGCACGCGCGCGAACAGCGCGTCGGCCTCGGCGCGCAGGCGCTCCAGGCCCTCGGGCGTGTCGAGGGCGACGTCGCTGACGCGGCTGGAGAAGGGGGTGATCAGCCACGGATCGATGCCCAGCACCTTGCCGAAGCGCTTGGCGACTTCCTCGTAGGCCTTGAGGTGGTTGGACTTGCGCCGCAGCGGCCAGCCCGCGTGCAGCGGCGGCAGCAGGTACTGCTCGTGCAGGTCTTCGAGGATGCCGGGCACGCCGCTGGAGAGGTCGTGGTTGAGCAGGATGGTGCAGGGGTCGAAGTGCTTGAGGCCGAGCCGGTTGCGGGTGCGCTGCAGCGGCTCGATGACGAGCTTCTCGCCCGAATGCAGCTTGATTTCGCGCGGCGCCTTGACCGCCGGGTCGATCGAGCCGAAGCGCACATTCAGCCCCGCGTTCTCGAAGATGCGCCGCAACTGCAGCAGGTTGCTGAGATAGAAGGAATTGTCGGTCTGCTCGCCGGGGACGATCAGCAGGTTGCGCGCCTCGGGGCAGATCTTCTCGACGGCGGCCTGCGCGGCCTGCACCGCCAGCGGCAGCATGTCGCGCGTCAGGTTGCTCCAGCCGGCGGGAAACAGGCTGGTTTCCACTGGCACCAGCTTGAAGCCGGCATTGCGGATGTCGACCGCGCTGTAGAACACCGGCGTGTGCTCCATCCACTCCAGCCGGAACCAGCGCTCGATGACGGGCATGGCGTCGAGCATGCGCTGTTCGAGCTCGTTGATGGGGCCGGACAGAGCGGTGATGAGGTGCGGAACCATGGCGTCCTTCTATGCGGTGGCGCAGAACAATAGCCGGGACATTTTAGGGGGATCGCGCCGGTCCGCCCGGCCGGGCGGACCGGCTGCGGGCGCGCCCTACTTGCGCCAGAACCCTGGCATCAGCAGCGCGATGAAGCTCAGCATCTCCAACCGCCCCAGCAGCATGCCCAGCGTGCAGACCGTGATCTGGAAGTCCGTCAGCACCGAGAAGTTGGAATGCGGGCCGACCTGGCCCAGGCCCGGGCCCATGCAGTTGACGCTGGCGAGCACGGCGGTGAAGGCGGTGACCAGGTCGAGGTCGGTCAGCAGCAGCACCATGGTCAGCACCAGCACCGTGCAGCCGTACATGAAGATGAAGGCCAGCACGGCGAAGATGACGGGGTTGTCCACCACCTTGCCGCCCAGCGTGACCGGGCGCACCGCGCGCGGGTGCGACAGGCGCTGCAGCTCGCGCTTGGCCTGCTTGAGCAGGATCAGCAGCCGCACCATCTTGATGCCGCCGCCGGTCGAGCCGGCGCTGGTGGCCACGCCCGACAGCAGCACCAGCAGCACGCTGGTGAAGATCGGCCAGTGCAGGTAGTCGGCGGTGGCGTAGCCGGTGGTGCTGGCCACCGAGATGGTGTTGAACATGCCGTAGCGCAGCGCTTCGGCCAGCGGGTAGACGTTCTTGGCCCACAGCAGCAGCGAGACGAACAGGCCGCTGCCCAGCATCAGCCCGAGCGTGGCGCGCAGCTCGGGGTCGCGCCAGAAGGCCTGCAGGCTGCGCTTGCGCAGCACGCTGAAATAGAGCGCGAAGTTGCAGCTCGCCGCCAGCATGAAGACGGCGGCCACCAGCTCGATGCGCGGTGACTGGAAATGGCCCAGGCTGGTGTCGTAGCTGGAGAGGCCGCCCAGGCTGACGGTGGTGAACATGTGCATGAGCGCGTCCATGGGCCGCATGCCGGCCCACCAGTAGCCCAGCGCGCACAGCACCGACATGCCGGCGTAAACGCTCCACAGGCCCTTGGCGGTCTGCGTGATGCGCGGGGTGAGCTTGCTGTCCTTGAGCGGGCCGGCGGCCTCGACCTTGAACAGCTGGCTGCCGCCCACGCCCAGCAGCGGCAGCACCGCCACCGCCAGGATCAGCAGGCCCATGCCGCCGATCCACTGCAGGAAGGTGCGCCAGAAGTTGATCGACAGCGGCAACTGGTCCAGCCCGGACAGCACGGTGCCGCCCGAGGTCGTCAGGCCCGAGACGGTCTCGAAGTAGGCGTGCGCCAGCGTCAGCGGCCGGCCCAGCTCGTGGAAGGCCAGCAGCAGCGGGATGGCCGCGAACAGCGGCATCACCACCCAGGCCAGCGCTACCAGCAGCAGGCCGTGGCGCGGCTGCAGCTCGGTGCCGTGGTGGCGCAGGCTCAGCCACATCAGCAGGCCGACCACCCCGGTGACCACCATGCCGGCGACGAAGGCCGGCGCCATCGGGTCGTGGACGTGCCAGGCCACGGCCAGCGGCACGCCCATGGCGGCGGCCATCATGAGCAGCAGCATGCCCAGCATGCTGAAAACGGGGAGATGGTCGGACATGGGCGGAAAGCGGGCGCTGTAGGCGATGGGCGGTGGCGGGTCAGCCGAAGAAGGTGGCGCGCGGCTGGAACAGCTTCTCGATGTCGCGCACCAGCCGCTTGCGCGGCAGGAAGATCACGACGTGGTCGTTGGACTCGATGACCAGGTCGTCGTCGGCCACCAGCACGCGCGGCTGGGCCTCGCCGATGGGACCCTTGGCGGCAATCGGCTTGCCGTCCTCGTCGTGCCCGGCGGGCTGCGGCATGCCGCGCACCACCAGGCCGATCGCGCAGCCCTCGGGCAGCCGGATGTCGGCGATCGCCTGGCCGACCACGCGCGAGCTTTTCTTGTCGCCGCGCACCACCAGCTCCAGCGCCTCGGCCACGCCCCGGCGCAGACTGTGCACAGCCTCGACGTCGCCGCGGCGCACATAGGCCAGCAGTTCGCCCAGCATGGCCTGCGAGGGCGACAGCGCGATGTCGATCTGGGTGCCGTGCATCAGGTCGGCGTAGCTGCGCCGGTACAGCAGCGAGAGCACGCGCGTGGCGCCCATGCGCTTGGCCAGCAGGCAGGACATGATGTTGTCCTCGTCGTCGCTGGTCAGCGCCAGGAACAGGTCCACGCCCGCGATGTGTTCTTCCTCCAGCAAGTCCTCGTCGGTGGCGTCGCCATGCAGCACCAGCACGTTGGAGGGCAGCCGCGAGGCCAGTTGCACGGCGCGTTCCTTGTCGGCCTCGATGATCTTGAGCGGCATCTTGCGCGCCAGCTCCAGCGCCACGCTCTCGCCCACGCGGCCGCCGCCGGCGATCATGATGCGGCGCACCGGCTGCTGGTCGGTGTGCAGCGCGGCCAGCACCTGCTCGACGTGTTCGCGCGCGGCCAGCACGAAGACCTCGTCGCCGGGCTGGATGCGCGTCGAGCCCTTGCAGACGATGAAGCGGTCGGGCTGGTCGGCCAGGCGCCGGTAGATGGCGACGATGCGCATGGCCGCGCCCGGCACGCGCGCGGCCAGCTCGGAGATGCTGTGGTGGACCATGGGCGCGCCCAGCATGGCGCGCACCGACAGCAGGCAGGCCAGGCCGCCGGCGAATTCACGCACCTGCAGCGCCTCGGGGTACTCCACCAGCTTGCCGATGTAGCGGGTGATGGATTCCTCCGGGCAGATCACGCAGTCGACCGCGAAGTTGTCCTTGGACAGCAGCGCCGTGTCGTTGCGCACGTCGGGCATGCGCACCCGCGCCACGCGCGTCGGCACGTTGAAGACGGCGTGGGCGATCTTGCAGGCCGCGAGGTTGGTCTCATCGAGCGCGGCGCAGGCGATGAACAGGTCGGCGTCGTCCGCGCCGGCCTCGGCCAGCACGCTGGGCTGGATGCCGTTGCCCACCACGCCGCGCAGGTCGAAGCGGTCTTCGAGGGTGCGCAGGCGCTGCGCGTCGGTGTCGACGACGGTGATGTCGTTGCCCTCGAAGACCAGGCTCTCGGCCACGCTCTCGCCGACGCGGCCGGCACCCAGGATGATGATTTTCATGATGCGCGCAGTGTCGCGGGAGGATGCGGCGGCGCCGTGTCAGCGCCGGCCAGTGCTCACTGGCGGATCTCGCCCTGTCCGAGGACCACCCACTTGAGGGATGTCAGGCCCTCGATGCCGACCGGCCCGCGCGCGTGGAACTTGTCGGTGCTGATGCCGATCTCCGCGCCCAGCCCGTACTCGAAGCCGTCGGCGAAGCGCGTGCTGGTGTTGACCATGACGCTGGCCGAGTCGACCTCGCGCAGGAAGCGCTGCGCATGCACGTGGTCGGTGGTCAGGATGGCGTCGGTGTGGTGCGAGGAATAGCGGTTGATGTGGGCGATCGCCTCGTCGAGGCCGTCCACCACCTTCACGCTGATGATGGGCGCCAGGTATTCGGTCGACCAATCGGCCTCGGTCGCGGGCGCCAGCCGCGCGCCGGCGACCTCGCCCAGCAGCGCCAGCGCCTCGGGGCAGCCGCGCATCTCCACGCCCTTGGCGGCGTAGACCGCGCCGATGCGCGGCAGGAAGTCCGCCGCCACGCCGCGCGCCACCAGCAGGCCCTCGCTGGCGTTGCAGGGGCTGTACTTCTGGGTCTTGGCGTTGTCGGCGACCTTGACGGCCAGCGCCAGGTCGCAGGGATCGTCGACATAGGTGTGGCAGTTGCCGTCGAGGTGCTTGATGACGGGCACCCGCGCCTCGCGGCTGATGCGCTCGATCAGCCCCCGGCCGCCGCGCGGGATGATGACGTCCACGTACTCGGGCATGGCGATCAACTGGCCCACGGCCTCGCGGTCGGTGGTGGGCACCAGTTGCACCGCGTCGGGCGGCAGGCCGGCGTCGGCCAGCGCCTGCTGCACCAGCCGCGCCAGCGCCTTGTTCGAGTCGATTGCCTCCGAGCCGCCGCGCAGGATGGCCGCGTTGCCGCTCTTGATGGCCAGGCTGGCGGCCTCGATGGTGACGTTGGGCCGGCTCTCGTAGATCATGCCGAAGACCCCCAGCGGCACCCTCATCTGGCCCACGCGGATGCCGCTGGGCTGCTCGCGCAAGCCGCTGATCTCGCCGATGATGTCGGCCATGGCCGCCAGTTGCTCGCAGCCCAGCGCCACGGTCTCGATGACCTTGGGCGTGAGCCGCAGGCGATCGACCATCGGCTCGGCCAGGCCGGCGGCCACGGCGCGGTCGAGGTCGCGCGCGTTGTCGGCCTGCAGCGCACCGGCCTGCTCGCGCAGCAATTCGGCCAGGCGCCGCAGCGCCCGGTTCTTGACGGCCGCGCCGGCCCGGGCCATGTGGGCCGCGGCGGCCTTGGCCTGCGAGCCCAGGGTTTGCATCAGTTCGTGGGTGTTGATGGCGTTCATGGCGGTGATTTTCTCAGGAATGGCGTGCCAGCGCCTTCTTTCTTCTTATTCCAGGTACAGCGTGCAGCAGTCGCCCGAGGCGCGCCGCGCGACCGTCACCTTGCAGAGTTGCGGCAGCGCCGGCTGCAGCTCGCGCGCCAGGAAGGCGCAGAGGTTTTCCAGCGTGCCCGAGGGCAGGCCGGGCACTTCGTCGAGCAGGCGGTGGTCGAGCAGGTCGCGCACGCGGGCCAGTTCGGCGCGGAAGAAGCCGAGGTCGATCAGCATGCCGGTGGCCGGGTCGGGCTGGCCGGCCAGGCTGATGGCGGCGTGGTAGGTGTGGCCGTGGATGCGGCGGCTGGGTTCGGCCTCGATGGCGCGCTCCAGCGTGTGGGCGGCGTCGAAGAAGAATTCCTGGGTCAGTTCGTAGCGCATGGTGCGGGAAGAAAAAGGCGGTGCATCAGCGGATGCCGATGACCTTGTGCGACTGCACGGACAGGCGCCAGGCCGGGTGCGCCATGCACCAGGCGATCGCCCATTGCGTGTTGGCGGCTTGCTCGGGGCCGTCCATGGGTTGCACGAAGCGGTGCGCGAAGGGCAGGGCCTCCAGCGCGGCGAGGTCGATTTCGGGCTGTGGCACGACCACCTTGAGTTCGCTGCCCCGGGCCTGCGCCAGCGGCGCGCTGCTCTTGGGGCTGACGCAGATCCAGTCGATGCCGGCCGGCGCGGCGATGGTGCCGTTGGTTTCCACCGCGATCTCGAAGCCGCGCGCGTGCAGGGCCTCGACCAGCGCGCCGTCGACCTGCAGCAGCGGTTCGCCGCCCGTCAGCACCGCCAGCGGCGTGGCGCGCGCAGGGCCGCCGGCGGCCGCCGGCCACTGGCTGGCGATGCGCTCGGCCAGCGCGTCGGCGCTGCGGTACTTGCCGCCCAGCGTGCCGTCGGTGCCGACGAAGTCGGTGTCGCAGAAGCGGCAGACGGCGCTGGCGCGGTCGGCCTCGCGGCCGCTCCACAGGTTGCAGCCGGCGAAGCGGCAGAACACGGCGGCGCGGCCGGCGTTGGCGCCTTCGCCTTGCAGGGTGTAGAAGATTTCCTTGACGGCGTAGGTCATGGCGGCACGGTCACAAAAACAAGGACAGAACAAACCCCCAGCGCCCGCGTGCAGCTTGCGAATGGAGTCTGGCGTGTCTTCCGGTTCCATTTCGGGCTTCACATCGACGGCTGCATTCCCGTCTTCCCCATGGGAAACCCTGCGGCGACGCGTTGTGGCAGGGCCACGCGGCGGCAGGCATCGGTGCGAAAGCAGTGTGAACGGGGGGTGAAAAGCAACGCGCCGCAGGACAGTCCTGCGGCGCGAGGGCGGGATTCTCGCACGCCGCCGCGCGGGCGGCAAGCAGGCGGGCTTGTTCGGCGGCGTGTTCGGCGGGTGTTGCGCGCGTCAGCTCGCCACGGACGGCGCCAGCCCGCGCTGGGCGGCGCGCCGGTGGCGCGCGATGTCAATCAGCACGAAGGCCAGCAGGCTGGCGCCCAGCACGGGTAGCGCATAGCCCAGGGCGGCGCCGGCCAGCAGCGCCAGCGCGCGCAGGCCGCGCGGCAGCGCCAGCCAGGCTTGCGCCAGGGTCTGCGTGGGCGCCTGGGCGCCCGGCGCGGGCCGGCGGCGCCACCACATCAGGTAGCCCAGCGCGACCAGCGCGCACGTGGCGGTGCCCAGGGCCGCCATCAGCAACTGGCTGGCCCAGCCGAACAGCACGCCCATGTGCAGGTCGATGCCCCAGCGGATGAGCTTGGCGATGAGCGGGAAATCCTCGAAATAGGCTGCGCTGACGACCGTCATGGTGGCCGGGTCCACCGCCACGGTATCGACCTGGCTGGGCCAGCTGCGGTCGTATTCGCGCACGGTCCAGGCCTGATCGGCGCTGCGCGGCGGGCGGATCTCGACGGCGGGCGAGTCGATGCCGCCGGCGCGCGCGGCTGCCAGTACGGCGTCGATGGCGGCCGGGTCGGCGCTGGCGGCGGGGCGGTAGGGCGCGGGCGGCATGGCGTGGCCGTCGTGGCCCTCGTGGTCGCCATGGCCGGCGTGGCCGTGGTGCGGGTCGTCGGGCGTGGCCAGTTGGGTGCTGACCGAGGGCGTGGTCCAGCCCAGGTGGTTGCGCAGGCCGTCGATGTGGCCGCCGGCCCAGCGCGACCAGGTCAGGCCGGTGGCCGACAGGAACAGCAGCCCGACGGCCACCGCCATGCCGATGCCCCGGTGCAGCCGGCGCGCGGACGGGGTCGTCTGGGGCGTCGGGGTTGTCGGGGTGAGGGCGGCGGCCTCATGCCGCCGCCGCGCCAGCCACAGCATCAGTCCGCCGAGCATGGCGAGCCACAGCCAGGAGGCGGCCAGCTCGCTGTAGTGGCGTCCGGCGCTGCCCAGCAGCAGGCTGCGGTGCAGGTGGTCGAGGGTGGTGCGCAGCGGCAGGATGCCGGAGGTGCCGTACATCACGGACGCGCCGCGCACCGCCAGCGTGGCCGGGTCGACGAAGACGGCCAGGCTCTCCGATTCGCCCAGGTCGGGCGTGGTGAACATCACGCGCGTGGTCAGGCCTTCGGCGGTGGCCGGGCGCACCGCCCACAGGCGCGGGCCGGGGCCGGCATAGGCGCGCGCGGCGTCGATCTGCGCGGCCAGCGGCTGCGCCGCGCTGGCTGGCGCGGTGGTCAGCAGGTGGGCGTAGAGCCGGGCCTCGATCTGCGGCGTGAGCACGTACAGCGTGCCGGTGAGGGCGGCCACGAAGATGAAGGGGCCGACGAACAGCCCGATGTAGAAGTGCAGGCGCGTGACGAAGGCCAGCAGTGGGCTGGGCGCGGGAACGTGAGCGCGCGCGTGAGACGGGGGCAGGGGCGGGGGCGGGACGGGCATGGCGTGGAGGGGGGGGCGCGGGCGGCCCGCAGCTTGGCACGGCTGGCGGCGCGCGCTTGCGCCAAAAACGTCTATCGTTCTGCGCCGCGTGGATGTCGCGTGGATGCTGCCGCGCGCGGCTCTACCAGTCGAGCAGGCTCAGGCCCAGGCGGAAGACGGTGCGCTTGTGGTTGTAGTCGAGCAGGGTGTCGCCGTAGCCGTGGAACAGCTCGGCGTGCCAGCGCAGGTTGCTGGTCTCGGGGTTGCCGATGGTGTGCATCCAGCCCAGCGTGACGCCGCCCTTGCCGCTGGCGCGCAGGTTGTTGCGCACGGCCAGGCTGAGGCTGTTGAGGCGGTTGACCTGCCAGGCGCCGGTGAGATCGGCACGACCGTAGTAGGTGGTGAGGTCGGGGTTGTTGTCGTCGTCGGCGCTTTCGGGCAGGCGCTTCCACAGCCGGGCGGTGACGGTGTACTGGTCGGCCTTCTCGGCGGCGGCCGTCAGCACCACGCGGTTCCAGCTGCGCGACAGCGGATCGCTCTGGCCGTTGGAGTTGTGCACCAGCGACAGGCCGGTCACGCGGTAGCGCCAGCCGCCGCCCAGCGAGAGGTTGCTGGGCAGGATGTAGGTGAGCTCGGGCTCGTGGTCGGTGTTGCGGAAGGGGCGCGAGAGCTGGCTGTTGAAGATCTGCCAGTAGCTGCGCTGGGTGTAGCCGACCCAGAGCGAGTCGCGCAAGCTGGGCGTGTTGACAAACAGGCCCTGCGCGAGCTTGGTGCGCACGGACAGCTGCACGAACATCTCGGCGTTCTGGAAGGGCTGGTAGACGGTGGCGTCGTTGACCGGGTTGGCCGAGGTCGGCAGGCGGTTCATGTGGGTGCCGCCGGCCAGCATGGCGCTCATCGGGCGGTAGCCGCGGATGGTGTAGAGGCCGCAGTCGGTGCCGGGCTCCAGCTCCCAGAAGCGCGACAGCGGCGAGTACTGGCGGGCCTTGCAGTCTTGCGCGGTGGGCACGGGCACCAGGCGTACGTCGCGGCCAGCTTCGTCGCTGCCCTGCGGGGCGGCGGCGATGGCGGCGGGCGGCACCTGGGCCGGGGCGATGGGGGCCACCGGCAGCCCGCCCTGGCCCTCGGGCCGGGTGCCGGGGGCGATGCCGGGCTGGCGGGCAGCCCATTGGCGAAAGCAGGTCAACTGCTCGCTTTCGCTGGCCTGCATGGCGTAGCAGGCCTGCCAGCCGGCGTCGCCGGCGCTGTCCGGGGTGGAGGCCGTGGTCGTGGTCGGTGCTTGGGCCAGGGCGGCTGCGGGCAAGGCGCAGAGCAGGGCGTACAGCGGGGGCGCGGGTCGGATCATGGCGGTCACGGCGTGGCGTGTCGGGTGGAAAGCGCTTGCATTATTGCCAGCCGGCGGCCCGGCGCATGGTGAAAGCATGGCGCGCGGGCGCGGCGCTGTTGTCGCCAGGGGACAGGATGGCCTGTTCGTGGCGCGCGTCGATCCAACTGCCGCGGATTTCGTTGGCGCAGTCGGCGGGCGACCACTGGCCGCTCCAGCGGCCGCTGGTGGTCTTGCCGTCGGCCGATTCCTCCAGCGTGAACAGGCCCTGGTCGATGTCGCCGGCCACGCGTGCGGCTGGCGCCGGGGGCTGGCCGGGGGCCGCTTCGCGCGTGTAGGTGCCGCTGACGCTGCCCGGGTAGTCCGGGTGGCGCTGCAGCTGCAGGCGGCCGGCGGGCTGACCGTCGATCTGTACCGTCCAGTCGCCGTACAGCGGCGCGCTTTCGGCACCGGCCGCGCGCAGCGGGCAGGCCGGGGCCTCGGGGGGCGCCGTGGCCGATGTCGCGGCGGGCTGCAGCGGGGCGCAGGCGGCCAGCAGCAGGAGGGGCGCGAGGATCAGCGCCAGGGCCCGGCGGGGCCGGGCGAAGGGGCGGGGGAGGGGCAGCAGATTCATGCGGCGTTGTTCTTGTCGTGCAGGGCTTTCTGGGCGAATTCGGCGCGCAGGGCCTTGAGCTTGGCGCGCGGGTCTTCCTGGGTGGTGGCCTGGTCGAGCGCCATTTCGGCGATGAAGCGGCTGGGCACGCCGCGCACGGTCTCGCGGCCCTGCTTGCGCTGCTTGACCCAGCTCACGGCCAGCGAGCGCTGGGCGCGCGTGATGCCGACGTACATCAGGCGGCGCTCTTCCTGCAGGCGCTGCGCGATGTTTTCGCTGACGACTTGCTGGCGGCCGTTGTCGTCTTCGAGCTTGAAGGGCAACAGCCCCTCGTTGACGCCGATCAGCATCACGTGCGGCCACTCCAGGCCCTTGGAGGCGTGCAGGGTGGAGAGGGTGACCACGTTCTGGTCCTTCTCGCGCTCGCTGATGGTCGACAGCAGCGCCACGTTCTGCGCCACCTCCAGCAGCGACTTGATCTCCGGGCCGCCGACGGCGCCGGCCGCGTCGTCGATCTGGCCGCCGCAGCGCCCGCTCATCCAGTCGCAGAAGTCGATGACGTTGCCCCAGCGCGCGGCGGCGACTTTCTCGTTGTCCTCGCTGTCGTGCAGGTGCTGTTCGTAGCCGATCTCCTTGAGCCAGTCCGTGAGGAAGCGCGAGGCGTCCTCGGCGCCCAGGGTCTGGCGCGCGCGGTATTCGAGGTCGTTGACGTAGCGGCCGAACTCGTGCAGCGAGCCGACCGCGCGCGCGCCGAGGACGGTCTGCAGGCTGTTGGAGAACAGCGCCTCGAACAGGCTGACCTTGTACTGCGTGGCGAACTCGCCGAGTTTGCCCAGCGTGGTGTGGCCGATGCCGCGCTTGGGCGTGCCGATGGCGCGCAGAAAGGCCGGGTCGTCGTCGTTGTTGACCAGCAGCCGGAACCAGGCGCACAGGTCGCGGATCTCGGCCTTGTCGAAGAAACTCTGGCCGCCCGAAACCTTGTACGGAATCTGCGCGCGGCGCAGCGCCTTCTCCAGCACGCGGGCCTGGTGGTTGGCGCGGTAGAGGATGGCGAAGTTCTTCCACTCCTTGAACTGCGCGCTGCCCTCGGCGGCCACGGCGTCGCCCGCGCGCAGGCTCAGGATGCGGGCGACGGCGCGCTCGGCCTCGTGCTCCTCGTTGTCGGCGGCGTTCACGCGCACCGGCTCGCCCTCGCCCAGGTCGCTCCACAGCGTCTTGGGAAACAGCTTGGGGTTGGGGCCGATCACGTTGTTGGCCGCGCGCAGGATGGCCGAGGTCGAGCGGTAGTTCTGTTCGAGCTTGATGACCTTGAGCGCGGGGTAGTCCAGCGGCAGCTTCTTGAGGTTGTCCAGCGTGGCGCCGCGCCAGCCGTAGATCGACTGGTCGTCGTCGCCCACGGCGGTGAAGCGGCCGCGCTCGCCCACCATCAGCTTGAGCAGCTCGTACTGGGTGGCATTGGTGTCCTGGTACTCGTCGACCAGCACGTGGCCCATGGCCTGCTGCACCTGCTCGCGCACGTCCGGGTGCTCGCGCAGCAGCTTGAGCGGCAGGCCCACCAGGTCGTCGAAGTCCACGCTCTGGTAGGCCGCCAGCCGCTCCTCGTAGCGCGCCATGACGACGGCGGCCGCGCGCGCCAGGTCGTCGCCGGCCTGCGCCAGCGCCTGCGCAGCGTTCAGGCCCTCGTTCTTCCACAGGCTGATGGTCCATTGCCACTGGCGCGCGGCGGCGTTGTCGGTGCTGCCGCCGGCGTCTTTCAGGATGGACAGCACATCGTCGGCGTCGAGGATGGAGAACTGGGGCTTGAGGCCCAGCACCGTGCCGTACTGGCGCATCAGCCGCACGCCCAGCGCGTGGAAGGTGCAGATCACCACGTC
>JASGEH010000132.1:0-20490 GCA_047606565.1 Comamonas sp. | reverse complement strand
CGCGCCGCGTCCGGCTCCGGCCCCCACTGCCGCACCGGCCGCCGCCCCGCGCGCGCCGCAGCAGCCGGCCAGCGGCTTCGACGACATGGACGACGACATCCCGTTCTGATCCAGGCCCTGCCGGATCGCACAGGCAAAGCCCGCCCTCGCGAGACGGCGGGCTTTGCTTTGGGCGGGTTTTGCCTTTATTTACGCGGGCCGCGCTGGCCCGCTGTCTCAGAACCTGTTCACGATCTTTTCATGCTCGCCCCATGAGAAGTTCATCGTGAACAGGTTCTCAGAGCCGCCCGAACGAAACCGCCTCCGTCAGCGCCGTGCCCTCGATCTGGTCGATCAGGCGCAGCAGCGGCTTGAGCTCGATGTAGCGGCTGGCGGTGTGGCGGATGTAGCCCAGGAAGCGCGGGGTGTCGGCCAGGTACTTGGGCTTGCCGTCGCGCAGCGTCAGGCGCGCGAAGATGCCGGCGACTTTCAGGTGGCGCTGCAGGCCCATCCATTCGACGCTGCGGTAGAAGGCGCCGAAGTCGCTGGCCCAGCCCTGGTGGTCGAGCAGGCCGGCCTGGCGCGCTTTTTCCCAGTAGCGGATGGTGAGGTCGATCACCACTTCCTCGTCCCAGCTCAGGAAGGCGTCGCGCATCAGGCTGGCGATGTCGTAGGTGACGGGGCCGTAGACCGCGTCCTGGAAGTCGAGCACGCCCGGCGGCTGGCCGGGCTGGCGCGGCACCATCAGGTTGCGCGGCATGAAGTCGCGGTGCACGAAGACCGCCGGCGCATCGAGGTTGTGGCGCACGATCCGCGCGAAGCTCTGGTCGAGCACGGCCTGCTGCGCGGCGTCCAGTGTCAGCCCACGGTGGCGGGCGATGTACCAGTCCGGGAACAGTTGCAGCTCGCGTCGCAGCAACGCCGCGTCATAGGCCGGCAGCACACCGGGCCGCGAGGCGCGCTGCCAGGCCACCAGAGCGTCGAGCGCCTGCAGCAGGTGCCCGTGGGTCTCGGCCGAGGGCGCGGCCAGCGGCGCCAGGCCGGGCGCCTGGCCGTTTTGCTCGGCGATGCGTTCGAGCAGGGTCTGCCCGCCCAGGTCGTCGAGCAGCAGGAAGCCGTTCGGCTGGTCCCACTCGAGGATGCGCGGCACGTTCAGGCCGGCCTCGGCCATCAGGCCGGCGACCTGCGCGAAGGGGGCGCTGTCTTCGAGCGCGGGTGGGGCGTCCATGATGATGAAGCTGCCGGCTGGCGCATGGGCTTCAGCATCCACGCGCAGGTAGCGCCGGAAGCTGGCGTCGGCCGAGGCCAGTCGGACGGTTTCGGGGCGCAGTCCGTGGCGGGGCGCGATGGCCTGCAGCCAGGTGTGGAAGGCGAGCTGGCGCGCGGGATCGGTCCAGTAAATAGGGGGAAAAGACATGAAGTCGTTCTGGGCGGTGGCGTGGCACATCGACGGCCGGGCCGGGGGGCGGGCCGGGGCGCAGTCATGCGGTCATGGATAATCCATTGTACGAATCGGCGGCGGACTGCCGGCGTGCCGGCTGGTGGCTCCGCATGCGGATGGGCCGGCCGCGTGCACCGCGCCAAGCCGTTTTTCTTCTGCCACAGTGGCTGCTTGGCGAAGCACTGTTGTCCTCGCTTCGCTGGTGACCCGCACTTCCTCATTCATGCGTCCTGTCCCTCGCAAACCAAGCTTCCGCCTGGCGCCCGGCCTGTTGTCCGTGCTGGTCGCCTGGGCCGTTCCCGCCGGCGCTGCCCACGCCCAGGCGCTGGTGACTCAACCCGATCCCGCGCCAACGCCGCTGTCGCTGCGCCCGAGTACGCAGCTGCAGGAGCAGCCGGTGCTCGACGAGTCGCTGCTGCCGATGTTCGTCTCGGGCGACCGCTTGAGTGGCCAGACCGAAGGCACCATGACCCTCGAGGGCCATGCCGAGCTGCGCCGTGGCACCGGCATGATCCGCGCCGACCGCCTGACCTACGACTCGCGCACCGCGCGCGCGCACGCCGAGGGCAATGTCCTCATCAACCGCGATGGCAACACCTTCGAGGGGCCGGAGCTCGATATCAACGTCAACACCTACGCCGGCTATTTCAAGCGGCCGCGCTACCACCTGGCCATCAACGGCGGCAATGGCGACGCCAGCCGGGTCGACTTCATCAACGATCATCAGGCCGTCGCGCACGACGCCACCTTCAGCACCTGCGCCCGCGAGCCGGGCAAGAGCTGGTCGCCCGATTGGGTCCTGAAGGCTCGTCGCATCGACTTCGACCAGGATCAGGACATCGGCTACGCGCGTGACGTGGTGCTCAAGTTCAAGGGCGTGCCGCTGCTGGCGGCCCCGGCCATGAGTTTTCCGCTGAGCGACAAGCGCAAGAGCGGCCTGCTGCCGCCGACCATCGGCCTCGACAGCACCAACGGCTTCACCTACAGCCAGCCCTTCTACTGGAACATCGCGCCGCAGTACGACGCCACCATCGCGCCGACGCTCATGCTCAAGCGCGGCATCGACTGGCGCACGCAGTTCCGCTACCTGGGCGAGGACTACACCGGCCAGATCCGCTACAACCTGCTGCCCGACGACCGCATCCGCGACGAAAAGCGCTGGGGCCTGCGCTGGAAGCACAACGCCCTGTACCGCACCGACTGGCCCGGGGCCTCGCGCATCGGCCTGCACATCAACTACAACGAGGTCAGCGACCACAACTACTGGCGCGATTTCACCGATTTCAAGGAAAACGGCTGGACCCAGCGCCTGCTGCCCAAGGACTTCAAGCTCGACTGGAGCGACGGCGGCTACTCGGGCCTGCTGCGCGTGACCAAGTGGCAGATCCTGCAGGACAGCGATTCGGTCATTCTGCCGCCCTACGACCGCAGCCAGCTGGCCATGCGCTACACCAAGCGCGACTGGGACCACAGCGGCTTTGACGTCGATTTCAGCGGCGACGTCAGCCACTTCTGGGACAACAGCGGCCTCAACCACCAGCCCAATGCCGACCGCGCCGTGCTCAAGGCCCAGATCAGTCGCCCCTGGCGTACGCCCGGTGCCTACTTCATCCCCAGTGTCAAGCTGCAGGGCATGGCCTACGACTTCGACACGCCGCTGGCCGACGGCCGCCGCAGCGCCAGCGTGGTGGTGCCCACGGTCAGTCTCGACAGCGGCCTGGTCTTCGAACGCCAGACCCACGTGTGGGGCAGCGACTACACCCAGACGCTGGAGCCGCGCGCCTATTACGTCTACACACCCTACCGCAACCAGAACTTCCTGCCGGTCTACGACACCGCGGCCAACGACTTCAACTTCGCCTCGATCTACGCCGACTCGCCCTACTCGGGCAGCGACCGCGTGGTCGACAACAACCTGCTCACGCTGGGGGCGACCTCGCGCTTCATCGACCCGGCCAGCGGCGGCGAGGTGATGAAATTCGCCATCGCGCAGCGCCTGCGCTTCGCCACTCAGAACGTCTATTTGCCCAGTGGGAGCCCGGTCACCGACAAGTTCAGCGACCTGCTGGCCGGCGCCAGCATCAACTGGAACGCGCACTGGAGCTCGGACACCACCATCCAGTACAACTACGAGGATCAGCGTTCGGTGCGCACCACGCTGGGCACCACGTACTCGCCGGGCCTCTACCGTCGCGTGACGGCTTCCTACACCCTCGATCGCAACACCGACACCGAGCAAGTCAACATGAGCTGGCAGTGGCCGCTCGACGACCTCTGGCGGAGCAAGCCGGATGATTTCGCCCTGGCCGGTGCAGGCCTGGGAGGCGGGCGGCTGCACAGCGTCGGCCGCATCAACTACAGTCTGGAAGATCACCGCTTCGTCAATGCCCTGGTTGGCTTCGAGTATGACGGCTGCTGCTACATTGCGCGGGTGGGCGTGCAGCGCACCCAGACCAGCACCTCGACCTCCACCAAGCGCATTTTGTTCCAGCTCGAGTTCACGGGTTTCGCCAGCCTGGGAACTGGTGCCCAGACTTCCTTCTCAGACAACGTTTCCGGCTATGAGCCCCTGCGCGACGACACCCTCGTGGCGCCCAGCCGCTTCAGCAACTATGACTAAAAAATTCTCCCTGGCCATCCTGGCTTCGTGTCTTCTGTCGAGTGTGGCCGTGCCGGCCCAGGCCCAGGGCCTGCGTTCAGGCTTGTCGCTGGGGGGCTCCTCCGGCAACGCCTTCTCGCTGCCGTCCCTGAGCGCCGCGCCCGCGGCTGCCGTCGCGCGTGAGGCCGACTACATCGTGGCCATCGTCAACTCCGAGCCCATCACGCGCTACCAGCTGGAACAGGCGGTCGTCCGCGTGCGCCAGCAGGCCCAGGGCCAGCAGCTGCCGCCGCCCGCGCAGCTGTATCCGCAGGTGCTCGAGCAGCTCATCAATGACCGCGCCGAGCTGCAGGCGGCCAAGGACCTGGGGGTGGACGTCAACGACACCATGATCGACCAGGTCGCGCTCAACATCGCGCGGCAGAACGGCCTGGGCGACCTGGCCCAGCTGCGCCGCCGTGTCGAGGCCGACGGCATGACCTGGAATGGCTTTCGCACCACGCTGCGCGAGCAGATCACGCTCAGCCGCGTGCGCGAGCAGGCTGGCAATGGCCGCGCCCAGATCAGCGAGCGCGATATCGACGACTACCTGGCCGCGCACGGCCAGGGCGGCGCGGCCAGTGGCCCGGTCAACCTCGCGCAGATTCTGGTGGCCGTGCCCGAAGGCGCCTCGGCGCAGCAAGTCGAGCAACTGCAGGCCAAGGCCCAGCAACTGGCCGAGCAGGCACGCCAGCCCGGCGCCGATTTCGGCGCGCTGGCCAAGGCCAATTCCGACGGTAGCGCGGTCGACCGCGAGCAAGGCGGCGCCATGGGCCTGCGTCCGGCCGACCGCTACCCCGAGTTGTTCATCACCAGCACCCGGTCCACGCCCATCGGCGGCGTGGTCGGGCCGGTGCGCTCGGGCGCGGGCTTCCACATCCTGAAGGTGCTGGAGCGGCCGCAGGCGCCCACCGGCGGCGTGCTGGTCACGCAGACCCATGCGCGCCACATCCTGTTGCGCCCGGCCGCCAACCTGAGCGAGGCCCAGGCCATCGCCCGGCTCGACCAGATGCGGCAGGACATCCTCGCCGGCCGCGCCGACTTCGCCACGTTGGCGCGCCAGCAGTCCGAGGACGGCTCGGCCGCGCAGGGCGGCGATCTCGGCTGGGCCAACCCGGGCCAGTTCGTGCCTGAATTCGAGCAGGCGCTGAACCAGCTCGACGCCGGCCAGATCTCCGAGCCGCTGGTCTCGCGCTTCGGCGTGCACCTGATCCAGGTTGTCGAGCGTCGCCAGGGCACCGTCAGCGAACGCGAGCAGCGCGACTCGGTGCGCGCCATCCTGCGCGAGCAAAAGGCCGACGAGTCCTATGCCGATTGGGTGCGCGACATCCGCTCGCGCGCCTTCGTCGAATACCGCAACGCGCCCTCGGCGCCATGAGCCGCGACGCCGCCCGATCCGCCGCCGCCCGCCCCGTGCGATCCGGCGGCGGCCATGTCGCGCGCAAGCGTTTCGGCCAGCACTTCCTGTCGGACGACGGCATCATCGACGCCATCTTGCGCGAGATCGATCCGCGCCCTGGCCAGCCGGTGGTCGAGATCGGCCCCGGGCTGGCGGCGCTGACGCAGCCGCTGGTCGAACGCCTGGGCCGCCTCACCGTGGTCGAGCTCGACCGCGACCTGGCGCAGCGGCTGCGCGCGCATCCGCACCTGCAGGTGATCGAGTCCGATGTGCTCAAGGTCGATTTCGCGCAGGTGGCCGCCAGCCTGGGCACGCCCAGGGTCCGCGTGGTCGGCAACCTGCCCTACAACATCTCCTCGCCCATCCTGTTCCACCTGCTGCAGTATGTGCACGCGGTCGAGGACCAGCACTTCATGCTGCAAAAGGAAGTCATCGACCGCATGGTGGCCGCGCCGGCCACCGCCGACTACGGCCGCCTGTCGGTGATGTTGCAGTGGCGCTACGCCATGGAGAACGTGCTGTTCGTGCCGCCCGAGAGCTTCGATCCGCCGCCGCGCGTCGACAGCGCCGTGGTGCGCATGGTGCCGCTGGCCGCGCCGCCCGTGCTCGACGAGGCGCTGTTGTCCGAACTGGTGCAGGTCGCCTTCAGCCAGCGGCGCAAGATTCTGCGCCACACGCTGGGGCGCTGGCTTGACGCGCGCGGCTTTGGCGGCACCTTCGATGCCCAGCGCCGCGCCGAGGAAGTGCCGGTGGCCGAATACGTGGCGCTGGCGCAGGCCGTGGGCCCACAACCCTGAGCGCGTTCCGAGCGCCGCTGGATCGGCGATCGGGCAGAAAAAAGGCTCCGGGCAAGCGGAGCCTTTTTCTGGGCGCGGGGCCGGACGGCCGGGCGGGACTGGCCGGGTCAGGCCACGGCCAGCCAGTAGCTGGCATTGAAGGGACTGCTCATGCGCAGGGCCTGCGGCGTGATGTCGACCCAGCGGTCGGGCGATGCGCCTGCGCCATGGCTGGACATGGCCTTGCCCGGGGTGACCTCGATGGCCCGTTCCGCCTGGTCGGCGTTTGCAGAACGGGCTACAGAAAAGAATAGAAACAGCGGAAGGCGATTTTGCGCTCGGCCCAGTAGTCGGCGACCTCTCGGAAGATGTCGAGCAACTGCTCGCGTGCCTCGGCGTCGAACTTGCCGTAGGCCGGAATCTGTTCGAGCACCACCACGAAGCCCGGCTGCGGGCCGGCTTTGCTGATGGGGTCGGTCAGGCAGTCGTAGAGCGCATCGAAGTTCTTGCCGAAATGCGGCGGCAGCATGAACTGGCGGCCGATGGCCTCCAGCACTTCGGGCTTGGTCTGGGCCTGGGCCAGGTTGGCGTACAGGAAGTGGAAACCCTGGCGCACGGCGGTGGCCTGCAGGTCTTGCGGGCGGAAGGCGCGGATGGATTGCACGATGTTGCTGCGCACCGAGCGCAGCGGGTTGTCGAGCTCGGTTGCCGCGGCAGAGCCAGCTTCATGCGGCACGGACGGGCTGTTCGTCGGCGCGGCGGCAACGGCACTCCCGTGGCTAGGGCGCAATTTTTCGATAGCTAGCATAGTGGTCACTGGTGTAGTAACAGGCATCTGGTGTGCGAGGACGCCCCCCGCAGACAATTCTTCGCGCTCCCCGGTTGCGGACGCCGGGCGTGCGGACCGTGTATTCACGGTAATAACCCCGTTCAGAGGCGGGCAGCAGGCGCTCGCGGTTGCCGAATACGCTGCCGTCCTTGTCGTAGGGGAAGGGGCCACCGGCCAGGATCAGTTGGTAGGTTTCGCGGCCCTGGCGGGGCAGCTCGGCCAGGGCCACCGTCGGCAGGGTGGCCTGCACGCCAGGCACGGGGCCCCGGGCGTGCCCCAATGTTGGGCCTGTTGCGAGCAGCGCGGAAACGATGCCGATGAGTCCCAACCTTCGGACAGACGCTTGCAACATGGTGACTTTCGCTGGGCACGGTTTCGGGTTTACCCCCGCAATTCCAAGCGCGTTAGTGTGCGCGAAGTCTGCCCAAAAAGCAAGCGACTGCTTAATTTATAAGCAGTCGCTCGAGGGGGCGTTCAATTTGTGGTATATGCCCACCAGGCACCGTTTTGGTGCTGGTGGGTGGGCCGGCGGCTTACTTGCCGACGGTATTGGCTTCGGCCACGGTCAGCGCGGTCATGTTGACCAGGCGGCGCACGGTGGCGCTCGGCGTCAGGATGTGCACCGGCTTGCCGGCGCCCAGCAGCACCGGGCCGATGGCGATGTTGCCGCCGGCGGCGGTCTTGAGCAGGTTGTAGGCGATGTTGGCCGCGTCGATGTTGGGCAGCACCAGCAGATTGGCGTTGCCGGAGAGCGGCGAGTCGGGGATCAGGCGGTTGCGCGCGGCCGCGTCGAGCGCCATGTCGCCATGCATCTCGCCATCCACCTCCAGCCACGGGGCCTGCTGCTGCAGCAGGGCCAGGGTTTCGCGCATCTTGATGGCGCTGGGCTGGTTGCTGCTGCCGAAGTTGGAGTGCGACAGCAGGGCGGCCTTGGGCTTGAGGCCGAAACGCAGCATCTCCTGCGCGGCCATGATGGTGATGTCGGTGAGCTGCTCGGCGGTCGGGTCGTAGTTGACGTGGGTGTCGACCAGGAAGACCTGGCGCTCGGGCAGCATCAGGCCGTTCATGCAGGCGTAGGTCTGGGCGCCGGGTGCGTGGCCGATCACCTGGTCGATGTAGGACAGGTGCATGTTGGTCACGCCCCAGGTGCCGCAGATCATGCCGTCGACGTGGCCCTTGTGCAGCAGCATGGCGGCGATCAGCGTCAGGCGGCGGCGCATCTCGATCTTGGCCATGGGCGCGGTGATGCCCTTGCGCATGGCCACCTGATGGTAGCTCTGCCAGAAGTCGCGGTAGCGCTCGTCGTAGTCGGTATTGACGACGTCGTAGTCCTGGCCTTCCTTGAGGCGCAGGCCGAACTGGGCGATGCGCTTGGCGATGATGGCCGGGCGGCCGATCAGGGTGGGGCGCGCGATACCTTCATCGACCACGATCTGGGCGGCGCGCAGCACGCGCTCTTCCTCGCCCTCGGCGTAGGCCACGCGCTTGGCGTTGGAGGCCTTGGCGGCGGTGAAGATGGGCTTCATCATGGTGCCGGAGGCGTAGACGAAGGACTCCAGCTTCTCGCGGTAGGCGGCCATGTCGGTGATCGGACGCTGGGCCACGCCGCTGTCGATGGCGGCTTGCGCCACGGCCGGCGCGATGATGGTCATCAGGCGCGGGTCGAAGGGCTTGGGGATGATGTATTCGGGGCCGAAGACCAGCGGTTCGCCGACGTAGGCCGCGGCCACCACCTCGCTCTGCTCGGCCATGGCCAGCTCGGCGATGGCGTAGACGGTGGCGATCTCCATCTCGTCGGTGATGGTGGTGGCACCCGAGTCGAGCGCGCCGCGGAAGATGTAGGGGAAACACAGGACGTTGTTGACCTGGTTCGGGTAGTCCGAGCGGCCGGTGGCGATCACCGCGTCGTCGCGCACTGACTTGACTTCCTCGGGCGTGATTTCGGGGTAGGGGTTGGCCAGCGCCAGGATGACGGGCTTGGCGGCCATGGTGGCGACCATCTCGGCCTTGAGCACGCCGCCGGCCGACAGGCCCAGGAAGACGTCGGCGCCGGCGATCACCTGCGCGAGCTTGCGCTGCTCGGTGGGCTGGCAGAACTGCTGCTTGTCGGGGTCCATCAGCTCGGTGCGGCCGGTGTAGACCACGCCGGCGAGGTCGGTGACCCAGATGTTCTCGCGCGGCAGGCCGAGCTTGACCAGCAGCTTCAGGCAGGCCAGGGCGGCCGCGCCGGCGCCCGAGGTGACCAGCTTGACGTCCTTGATGTCCTTGCCGACCACGCGCAGGCCGTTGATGATGGCCGCGCAGACCACGATGGCGGTGCCGTGCTGGTCGTCGTGGAAGACCGGGATCTTCATGCGCTCGCGCAGCTTGCGCTCGACGTAGAAACAGTCGGGCGCCTTGATGTCTTCGAGGTTGATGCCGCCGAAGGTGGGCTCCAGCGCGGCGATCACGTCGACCAGGCGGTCGAGGTCGTGCTTCTCGTCGACCTCGATGTCGAAGCAGTCGAGGCCGGCGAACTTCTTGAACAGCACGCCTTTGCCTTCCATGACCGGCTTGGAAGCCAGCGGGCCGATGTCGCCCAAGCCGAGCACGGCGGTGCCGTTGCTGATGACGGCCACCAGGTTGCCGCGGTTGGTGTAGCGGTAGGCGGAGACCGGGTCCTTGACGATTTCCTCGCAGGGCGCGGCCACGCCGGGCGAGTAGGCCAGCGCCAGGTCGTGCTGGTTGGTCAGTTGCTTGGTGGCGGTGGTCGAGATCTTGCCGGCGCGCGGGAACTCGTGGTACTCGAGGGCGGCACGGCGCAGCTCGGCGCGTTTGTCTTCACTGCTGGCGGTCATGGGGGGGCGGTCTCCACAAGAGGGCAATCGATGCTCGCCCGGGATCACGAAGATGCGGGCGGGGATGCGGTCGGGAAGCGCATTGTAGGACTCGCACGCAGGCGCTTCGCGCAGCGGCTTCTTGCTGCATTGCAGCAAGAAGCCGGATCGCTCAAGCGGGAAGCGAGTCGGCGGACACCCCGGGCACGGAGGCGGGCAGCAGCACGACGAAGCTGGCGCCGCCGCCGGGACGGTCCTCGCAGTGCACGCTGCCGCCATGGCGTTCGGCGATGGTGCGCACCAGCGCCAGTCCCAGGCCGACACCGCCATTGCGCTCGCTGGCGCCGGGCAGGCGGTAGAACGGCTCGAAAATGCGTTCCTTCTGCTCGTCGGGCACGCCCGGGCCGCGGTCATTGACACGGAACTCGATCCACTCGTCGGGCAACTGGCGCAGCACGGCCGAGACGTCGCTCGTGTCGCTGCCGTCATCGTTCAGGGCGGTCGCGTGGGCTGCCTGGCCGGGCTGGCCGTAGCGCACGGCATTTTCGAGCAGGTTGCGTATCAGCCGTCGCAGCAGCTTGGGGATGCCACTGACTTCGGCAGAAGCGGCCTCGGCCAGGTCGATCTGCAGCCGTGCGCATTCCTCGGCAGCCAGCGCGACGAGGTCGACAGGCACCGGCGAGCCGAGGTCGGAGGCCTGGGAGTCGAGGCGGCTGGCCAGCAGGATTTCGTCGATCAACTGGTCGAGCTCCTGGATCGAGCGTGCCAGTTCGTCACGCAGGCCTTCGTTGGCGTGGTCGTCCATGAGCGCCAGACCCATGCGGATGCGGGTCAGTGGCGAGCGCAGTTCGTGGGAGGCATTGGCCAGCAGGGATTTGTGTGATGTCACAAGCGCCTCGATGCGTTCGGCAGAGTGGTTGAAACGGCGGGCGAGAAAAGCGATTTCGTCGCCGCCCCGGACTTCGGCCCGCACGCTGAGGTCGCCCTCGCCCCATTTTTCGACGCTGCGCTGCAGGGTCTCGAGCCGCCGCGTGAGGTGCCGGATGATGGGATAGGTGGCCAGGGCCACGGCGATGGCCACCAGCGTCAGCGTCCACAGGAAGCCGAAAGGCTGGTGCCACCACGCGTTCCGGGGCGGGCGCGGCAGTTGCACCATGACCTTGCTGCCATCGCTGAGCTGGGCCGGGATCTGCAGACCATGGAAGTCGTCGTCTGGCGGGTCGCTCTCGGGCGGTGGTGGTTCGTCCTCGAGCATCTCGGGCGGCGGCGGCAGGCGTATGCCTCGCCCGATCAGCGTGCCGGCGTGGTCGCGCAGGATGACTTCGCGCAGCGGAGGCTCGGAGGCCAGTTGCCAGGCCCAGCCAACCAGCAGCGACAGCACGGCCACGGCCAGCAGCACGGCCAGCCAGATGCGCAGGTAGAGCTTCTGGGTGAACTGTCGCAGCGGGCGGGAGGCCAGACTGTCCATGGACGGTGCTGCCGGCTCAGGCTTGCTGCCGGGCAAACACGTAGCCGACGCCGCGCACCGTGAGAATGCGCTTGGGGTTCTTGGAGTCGTCCTCGATGGCCGCGCGGATGCGGCCCATGTGCACGTCGATGGAGCGGTCGAAGGCCTCCAGTTCGCGCCCGCGTACGGCTTCCATGATCTGGTCGCGCGTGAGCACGCGGCCGGCGCGCTCGGCCAGGGTGACCAGCAGGTCGAACTGGTAGGAAGTCAGCTCGCACGGCCGCCCGGCGATGGTGACGGAGCGGGCGTCGCGGTCGATCTCCAGCGAGCCGAAGCTCAGCACCGGCGTCTGCGCCGTCGAAGGCTCGTGCCGTCGCCGCAGCACGGCGCGGATGCGCGCCAGCAGCTCGCGCGGCTCGAAGGGCTTGGGCAGGTAGTCATCGGCGCCGATTTCCAGGCCGATGATGCGGTCCATGGGATCGCCCTTGGCGGTCAGCATCAGCACCGGCGTGCGCGCCAGCTCGACCGGCAATCCGCGGATCTGCCGGCAGGTCTCCAGGCCGTCGAGGTCGGGCAGCATCAGGTCGAGGATGACCAGGTCGGGCTTGAGCTCCTGCAGCCGCGCGAGGCCTGCGGTGGCCGTGTCGGCATGGGTGAAGCCGAAGCCGGACTTGCGCAGGTATTCGCCCACCATCTGCGCCAGACGGACGTCATCTTCGATCATCAGCAACTGTTGTGTCATGGCAGGGATGCTCGTGCACGAGCGGAAAAAGAACGTGTCGCCATCGTAAAGTCAAGTAAATGAATGGGTGTGGCGCTGCAGCCGTGCCGTGCACGCCACCAGCAGCAGCACCGGCAGGCCCAGCCAGGCGGTGGCGCTGAAGAAGGCGACGTAGCCGTGCGCGTCGACGAATACGCCCGAGAACCCGGCCACCCACTTGGGCAGCAGCATCATCATCGACGAGAACAGCGCGTACTGCGTGGCTGAATACTGCACGTTGGTCAGGCTGGAGAGGTAGGCGATGAAGGCCGCCGAGGCGATGCCCCCCGAGAGGTTGTCGGCCGAGACCACCCAGACCAGCGCCGGCACATCGTGCCCGCGTGTGGCCAGCCAGGCGAACAGCAGGTTGGTGGCCGCCGACAGCAGCGCACCCAGCATCAGCACCCGCATCACGCCCAGCCGCATCGACAGCGCCCCGCCCAAGAAAGCGCCCAGCAGCGTCATGGCAATGCCGTAGACCTTGGTGACGGTGGCGACTTCGCCCTCGGTGTAGCCCATGTCGACATAGAAGGGGTTGGCCATGATGCCCATCACCACGTCGCTAATGCGGTAGGTGGCGATCAGTGCCAGGATCAGCACCGCCTGCCAGCGGTAGCGCAGCAGGAAATCGGCAAAGGGCTGGACCAGCGCGCCGCGCAGCCACTCGCCCGCCGTGCGGGCCGGCGGCAGCGCGAGTGGTCGCGGCTCGGGCGACAGCAGCGTGGTGGCCATGCCCAGCAGCATGGAGGCGGCCATCGCGCCATACGCCCATGACCAGGCGGCCAGCGCGTAGCCGCCGGCCGCCGCCTGCGCCGGCGTGGACTGCGCGACCAGCCACAACGCCCCGGCGCCGGCCCAGATCATGCCCAGGCGGTAGCCGGTCTGGTAGGTGGCCGCCAGCGCCGCCTGCTTGTGGGCGGCGGCCGATTCGATGCGGTAGGCGTCGAGCGCGATGTCCTGGGTCGCCGAGCCGAAGGCCACCAGCAGCGCGCAGCCCACCAGCGCCTGCAGCCCGGTTCGCGGATCGGCCGAGGCCATGCCCAGCAGCCCGAGGGCAACCAGCGCCTGCCCCAGCAGCAGCCAACTGCGGCGCCGGCCCAGCCAGCGCGTGAGCAGGGGGATCGGCAGCCGGTCGACCAGCGGCGCCCAGCACCACTTGAAGGCATAGACCAGGCCGACCCACGACAGAAAGCCGATGGTGGCGCGGTCGATGCCGGCCTTGCGCAGCCAAAACGAGAGCGTTCCCAGCACGAGCAGCAAGGGCAGCCCGGCGGAAAAACCCAGCAGAACCATGCGCAGGCTGGCCGGTTCCAGGTAGACCCGCAGGTCACCGAGCCAGCCTGCGGCAGCCGGCGGTGCAGGGCGCGGCTGATCGTTGCTTTTACGGATCATGGACAGGGCCTGCTGGCCGGGTGGTGCATCGAGGCTGCGGTGCCGAGGCTGACGCCAGCCGCCAGGAATGAAAGCGAACCCATCGATATTTGCACGATCTTATTCGTGAAGCGCATAAACAAATAAACAACAAGTTGTTTGTGGAATAAAGATCGACATCTAGCATACCTCCAGTCATATAGAGATCGCTGGCGTTGCCGGCGGCGCAATTTGCTCATCCTGGAGGAATACATGTCCCTACGCCGTTTTGCCCTGGCCGCGCTCGCCGGTCTGGCCCTGAGCACGCAGCTGCATGCCGTGGAGCTCATCAATGTATCGTATGACCCCACGCGCGAACTCTACGACCAGTACAACAAATCCTTTGCGCAGTACTGGAAGCAGAAGTCCGGCCAGGATGTGACCATCAAGAACACCCACGGCGGCTCGAGCAAGCAGGCGCGCACGGTGATCGACGGCCTGGCCGCCGACGTCGTCACGCTGGGCCTGGCGCCCGACGTCGACGCGCTGGTCACGCATGGTGGCCTGATCAACGCCGATTGGCAAAAGCGCCTGCCCAACAACTCCGCGCCCTACACCTCCACCATCGTGCTGGTGGTGCGCAAGGGTAATCCCAAGGGCATCAAGGACTGGGCCGACATCGCCAAGCCGGGCGTGGCCGTCATCACGCCCAACCCCAAGACCTCGGCCGGCGCGCGCTGGAACTACCTGGCCGCCTGGGAATACGGCAAGCGCAAATTCGGCGGCGACGCCGGCGCCAAGGATTTCGTGACCAAGATCTACGGCAACGTGCCGGTGCTGGACTCCGGCGCGCGTGGCTCGGTCATCACCTTCAGCCAGCGCGGCGTCGGTGACGTGCTGCTGGCCTGGGAAAACGAAGCTTTCCTGATTCTCAAGGAATTCGGCGCCGACAAGTTCGAGATCGTCGTGCCCAGCGTCAGCATCAAGACCGAGCCTACCGTGGCCGTGGTCGACAAGAATGTCGACCGCAAAGGCACCCGCGAAGTCGCCACCGAGTACCTCAAGCACCTGTACTCCGACGAAGCGCAGGACCTGATCGGCAAGAACTTCTACCGGCCCTCCAGCGAAAAGGCCGCCGCCAAGTATGCTGCGCAGTTCCCCAAGGTCGAGCTGTTCACCATCGACAGCGCCTTCGGCGGCTGGGACAAGGCCAACAAGGCCCACTTCGACGACGGCGCCAGCTTCGATCAGATCTACGTGAAGAAATAAGCCGTCGATTCCTGCGGGCAGAATGCGCGCGGCCATGCCAGCCAACCGCGCCCGGACGGTGCGGTTGGCTTTGCCGCGCTTCCGGTTTCCTGGCTTGCAGTCCTTGCTCCGTCCCCTTGCCGAGAGTCGTCCCATGAGATTTCCCCTGACCGACAGCGCCCGCGCCCATGCGCCGGCGTCCCCGGAGGCCGGCCGTGAGTAGCGCCCTGCCTTCCCCGCTGGCCGGCGGCGGCCTGCCGCGTCCGCAGCGCAAGCGCCGCCGCGTGCTGCCTGGCTTTGGCCTGACGCTGGGCTTTTCGCTGCTGTACCTCACGCTGTTGGTGTTCATCCCGCTGGCGACGCTGTTCTTCTGGTCGGCTGGCCTGACCTGGAACGAATTCGTCATCGCGGCCTTTTCGCCGCGCGTGCTGGCGTCCTACCGTGTGACCTTCGGCGCTTCGCTGATCGCCGCGCTGGTCAACCTGGTGTTCGGCCTGCTGGTGGCGTGGGTGCTGGTGCGCTACGAGTTCCCCGGCAAGAAGATCGTCGATGCGCTGGTCGACCTGCCGTTCGCGCTGCCGACCGCCGTGGCCGGCATCGCGCTGACGGCGCTGCTGGCCGGCAACGGCTGGATCGGCCAGTACCTGGAGCCGAACGGCATCAAGCTGGCCTACACGCCCTCGGGCATCGTGGTGGCGCTGATCTTCATCGGCCTGCCCTTCGTGGTGCGCACTGTGCAGCCGGTGCTTGAAGATGCGGAGAAGGAACTGGAAGAAGCCGCCGCCAGCCTCGGCGCCACGCGGCTGCAGATCTTCGCCAAGGTCATCCTGCCCAGTATCGCGCCGGCGCTGCTGACCGGCTTCGCCATGGCCTTCGCGCGCGCCATCGGCGAGTACGGCTCGGTGGTGTTCATCGCCGGCAACATGCCCCTGGTCTCGGAAATCACGCCGCTGCTCATCTTGGTCAAGCTCGAACAGTTCGACTACGCGGGCGCCTCCGCCGTGGCCGCCGTGCTGCTGGTGGCGTCCTTCATCCTGCTGCTGATCATCAATGGCCTGCAGGCCTGGCAGCGTCGCCTGACCGGAGGGAACTCGCAATGAGCGGCATCCTCACTTCCGCGGCCCGTCCGTCCGCGCAGCGCGTCGCGCGCGTCAACACCACCGAATCGCCCTGGGTGCGCCGCATCCTGATCGGCATCGCCCTGGTCTTCCTGGCGCTGTTCCTGGTGCTGCCGCTGCTGACGGTGTTCACCGAGGCCCTGCGCAAGGGCTGGGAGGCCTACCTCAGCGCCATCGACGAGCCCGATGCCTGGTCGGCCATCCGCCTGACGCTGCTCACCGCCTTCTTCAGCGTCGTCATCAACCTGGTCTTCGGCGTTGCCGCGGCCTGGGCCATCGCCAAGTACGAATTCCGCGGCAAGGCCGTGCTGACCACGCTGATCGACCTGCCGTTCTCGGTCTCGCCGGTGGTCGCGGGCCTGGCTTTCGTGCTGGTGTTCGGGGCCCAGGGCTGGCTCGGCCCCTGGCTGCAGGCGCACGACCTCAAGATCATCTTCGCGGTGCCCGGCATCATCATCGCCACCGCCTTCGTCACGCTGCCGCTGATCGCGCGCGAGCTGATCCCGCTCATGCAGGCCCAGGGCAACGACGAGGAGCAGGCCGCCATCGTGCTGGGCGCCACCGGCTGGCAGACCTTCTGGCGCGTGACGCTGCCCAACATCAAGTGGGGGCTGCTGTACGGCGTGATCCTGTGCAACGCGCGCGCCATGGGCGAGTTCGGCGCGGTCTCGGTCGTCTCGGGCCACCTGCGCGGCGAGACCAACACCATTCCGCTGCACGTCGAAATCCTCTACAACGAATTCCAGATCCAGGCCGGCTTTGCCGTCGCCTCGCTGCTGGCGCTGCTGGCGCTGGTCACCCTGGTGATCAAGTCCATCGTCGAATGGCGGCACGAGCGCGACCTCGCCGCGCTGGCGGCGCTGCCGCCCGAGAACCCCAACCCGCAGCCCTGAACCGGCACGGCCGAACGCAACCCTGAGCCCCAGACGCCATGAGCATCGAAATCCAGCACATCGACAAGCACTTCGGCAGCTTCCACGCGCTGCGCGACGTCAACCTGCATATCAACACCGGCGAACTGATCGCGTTGCTCGGCCCCTCGGGCTGCGGCAAGACCACGTTGCTGCGCATCATCGCCGGCCTGGAGACGCCGGACACCGGCCACATCCTGTTCTCGGGCGAGGACACCACCGACGTGCACGTGCGCGAGCGCAACGTCGGCTTCGTGTTCCAGCACTACGCGCTGTTTCGCCACCTGACGGTGTTCGAGAACGTCGCCTTCGGCCTGCGCGTCAAGCCGCGCCGCGAGCGCCCGAGCGAATCGGTGATCCGCGAGAAGGTCCACAAGCTGCTCAATCTGGTGCAGCTCGACTGGCTGGCCGACCGCTACCCGGCCCAGCTCTCGGGCGGCCAGCGCCAGCGCATCGCCTTGGCGCGCGCGTTGGCAGTCGAGCCCCAGGTGCTGCTGCTCGACGAGCCCTTCGGCGCGCTCGACGCCAAGGTCCGCAAGGAACTGCGCCGCTGGCTGGCCCGCCTGCACGAGGAAGTGCACCTGACCTCGGTCTTCGTCACGCACGACCAGGAAGAAGCGCTCGAAGTGGCCGACCGCGTGGTCATCATCAACAAGGGCGTGGTCGAGCAGGTCGGCACGCCCGCCGAACTGCTCTCCAAGCCGGCCAGCCCCTTTGTCTACCACTTCCTAGGCGACTCCAACCGCTTGCGCCAGGACGGCGACCACGAGATCCTGTTCCGCCCGCATGACGTGCAACTGTCGCAGCAGCCGCAGGAAGGCTTCCACAGCAGCGAGGTGCGCGACATCCGGCCGCTGGGCGCCATCACGCGGGTGTCGCTGCGCGTCGACGGCCAGCCCGATCTGCTGGAAGCCGAGGTGCCGCACGACGACGCCAACCTCAGCAACCTGGGGCGCGGGCAGGTGCTGTACTTCCGGCCCAAGACCTGGCAGAAGGCCGAAGCGAAGTCCTGATCGCCCCAGGCCGGCCGCTTGCCGGGCGATGGGTCTGTCGGATCGACCCGCTTGACAGGCGCGCCAGCCCGGTCCATGATGCATCCAACATGAAGTCACGCACACACGCCTCCCTCATTCCGGCCACCCACGGTCGCCGGGCGGCTGTGCGTGCCGCCTCTCTTGAAGCCTTGCGCGTGCGCGCCGCCGTGCGGCTGGGCAGCGCGCTGCTGGCTCTGTCGCTCCTAGCCCTAGGCCTGGTGCAATTGGCGGCGCGCGTCTAGACTTTTCCTGTTTCCGTTTTTCGCAGCGTGCCGCACCCCAGGTGCCGCACGCTTTTTCGTTTTTCTTCCCCTAAAAAGACCATGACCACCCCTCTCCGCCACCCGGTTGCCGGCCTGCTGCCGCAACGACTAAGGACCGGCTGTCCGGCCCCGAAGGGTGGCTGCCGGATGGCCTGCTGAAAGCCGCGCCGCGCGGCGTCGCCAGCCACATCCTTTTCCATCGACACCCCCGTTCTTCCTGATTGCCACGAGTTTCGCCATGACCATGCTCCAGAACCCCGCCACCAAGTACCGTGCCTTTCCGCCCATCGCCCTGCCCGACCGCCAGTGGCCTTCCAAGGTCATCGACCAGGCGCCGATCTGGATGAGCACCGACTTGCGCGACGGCAACCAGTCGCTGTTCGAGCCCATGAACCGCGACCGCAAGATGCAGTTCTTCAAGATGCTCGTCGAGATCGGCTTCAAGGAGATCGAGGTGGGTTTCCCGTCGGCCTCGCAGACCGATTTCGACTTCGTGCGCGAACTCATCGAGGGCGGCCACATTCCCGACGACGTGACCATCGAGGTGCTGACCCAGGCGCGCCAGGACCTGATCGAGCGCACCGTCGAGTCGTGCCGGGGCGCGCGCCGCGCCATCGTGCACTTCTACAACGCGGTCGCGCCCAACTTCCGCCGCATCGTCTTCAACACCGACGTCGCCGGCGTGCGCAAGATCGCCGTCGAGGCGGCGCACCACGTGAAGGCGGCGACCGCGCGCTATCCGGACACCGAATGGGTCTACCAGTACAGCCCCGAGGTGTTCTCGACCTCCGAACTGCCGGTGGTCAAGGAGGTCAGCGAGGCCGTGCTCGACGTCTTCCAGCCCACGCCCGAGCGCAAGCTCATCCTCAATCTGCCGGCCACCGTCGAATGCGCCACGCCCAACGTGTACGCCGACCAGATCGAGTGGATGTGCCGCAACCTCAAGAACCGCGAGAGCGTCATCATCAGCGTGCACCCGCACAACGACCGTGGTACTGGCGTGGCCGCGGCCGAGCTGGCCGTGATGGCCGGCGCCGACCGCGTCGAGGGCTGCCTGTTCGGCAATGGCGAGCGCACCGGCAACGTGGACCTGGTCACGCTGGCGCTCAACCTCTACACCCAGGGCGTCAACCCGGGGCTGGATTTCTCGCGCATCAACGACATCGCGCGCACGGTGGAGGAATGCAACCAGTTGCCCATCCACCCGCGCCACCCCTACGTGGGCGATCTGGTCTTCACGGCCTTCTCGGGCAGTCACCAGGACGCCATCAAGAAAGGCTTTGCCGCGCAGCAGCCCGACGCCACCTGGGACGTGCCCTACATGCCGATCGACCCGGCCGACCTGGGCCGCACCTACGATTCGGTGATCCGCGTCAACAGCCAGTCGGGCAAGGGTGGCATCGCCTACCTGCTCGAATCGGTCTACGGCCTGGCCATGCCGCGCCGCCTGCAAGTCGAGTTCAGCGGCGCGGTGCAGAAGGTGACCGACGAAACCGGCCAGGAAGTCACGGCGCAGCAGCTGTGGGCCCTGTTCCAGCAGGAATACGTGGACGCCAAGGTGCCGTTCGCCTACCGCAGCCACACCCTGAGCGAGCGCGGCGACGAGCAGCACATCGTCTTCAACGCCACGCTCGACGGCCGCGAGGTGCGCTTCGAGGGCACGGGCAACGGCCCGCTCGACGCGCTGGTCAATGCCATCGGCCTGCCCATCACGCTGCACCACTACGAGGAACGCGCCATGGGCCAGGGCGCCAACGCGACGGCGGTGGCCTATGCCGAGGTGGCGCGGACTGACGCCGCCGGCAGCACCTTCGGTGTGGGCATGCACGCCAACATCCTGACTGCCTCTATCCAGGCCGTGGTCAGCGGTGTCAACCGCCTGAATGCTCGTGCTGGCGAAGCGGACCGCGCGGCCTTCTTCGAGCGCGTGCGCGAGGCGCAGGCGGCCTGAGCGGCATCGCGTCCCCGGGCGGCGGCCAGGGCCCGCTACCATGGTCGGCACGATGAGCACTGTCCTTCGCGCCGACGCTTCCCGGCTCCCCCTTGCCCTGCGGGCGACAGCGGCGCGGGCCGCCTTGTTGGCCCTGCTGGCCGGCCTGGGCGGCTGCGCACCGCTGGCGGCCGGGCGCCCCGTGCCGCCAATCGCTGCCGTGGACTGCGCCGGGCCCGCCGGCACGGCCTGCCTGCAGGCCTTCCAGCCCCGGCCCGGCGGGGGCTGGCTGCGCTATGCCGCTTCGCGCCAGCCCGATGCGCGGGATGCCGGGCCGGGTGGCGTCTTGCCGGCGCCGCCCACGCGGGCCTTGATCGTCGTGCACGGGCATCCGCGCGACCTGGGGCCCAGCTTCGAGGCCGGCTGGCAGGCCGCCGAGGGCGCTGGCCTTGCGCAGGCCGGCGGCACGCTGGTGGTGGCGCCGCTGTTCCAGGTGGCCGCGCCGGCCGCCGCGCGCTGCACGAGCCCGGGCGTGCCCGCCGCCCAGCCGG
>JASGEH010000131.1:0-13019 GCA_047606565.1 Comamonas sp. | reverse complement strand
TGATGAAGGCGATGGCTTCGGGGTAGTTGAGCTTGAGGCCGCGCGCCTTGCGGCGCTCGGCCAGCAGGGCGGCGGTGAAGATCAGCAGCTTGTCTTTTTCGCGTGGCGTCAGTTCCATGATGATTTCTGTAGCGGATTGCGTGCCAGTTTGCTGGTTTCGAGGGTGTTGGGTCAATTCGCCTTTTGGCCCAGGGGGAAGGCGTCCGGGGGCGGGCCTGGGCACGACCTTTGCATCGGCCCGCAGCGATGAACCCACCTGCTGACCCCACGCGCAGCAGCCCGGCGGCCGTGCAGCGCGTCATCCAGATCCGCCGCGACTACAACAACTGGGTGGCGCAGGAGACCCTGGAAGACTACGCGCTGCGCTTCACGCCGCGCAGCTTTCGCAAGTGGTCGTCCTTCCGCGTCGCCAACACAGCCTTCGGCGCCGCGTCCTTCCTGGTGCTGGAGGCGGTGGGCGCCACGCTGCTGGTGCAGTTCGGCTTCGTCAATGCCTTCTGGGCCATCCTGGCGACCGGGCTGGTGATCTTCCTGGCCGGGCTGCCGATCAGCTACTACGCGGCGCGCCACGGGCTGGACATGGACCTGCTCACGCGCGGCGCGGGCTTCGGCTACATCGGCTCGACGCTGACCTCGCTGATCTACGCCACCTTCACCTTCATCTTCTTCGCGCTGGAAGCGGCCATCATGGCCTACGCGCTCGAACTCGCCCTCGGCATCCCGCCCGCGCTGGGCTACCTGCTGTGCGCGCTGGTGGTGATCCCGCTGGTGACCTTCGGCGTCACCACCATCAGCCGGCTGCAGGCGCTCACGCAGCCGCTGTGGCTGGTGCTGCTGGTGCTGCCGTTTTTTTACGTGCTGCACCACAACCCCGGGCTGGTGGCCGAATGGGCCGGCTATGCGGGCGCCGACGGTGGCTCGGGCGGTTTCGACCTGCTCAAGTTCGGCGCCGCGCTGACGGTGGGCGTGGCGCTGGTCACCCAGATGGGCGAGCAGGCCGACTACCTGCGCTTCATGCCCGAGCGGCGCCCGGGCCAGGGCTGGCGCTGGTGGGCTGGCGTCATCGCGGGCGGGCCGGGCTGGGTGGTGCTGGGCGTGCTCAAGATGCTGGGCGGCGCCTTGCTGGCCTATCTGGCGATCCGCCACGCGGTGCCGGCCGAGCACGCGGTCGATCCTAATCAGATGTATCTGGCGGCCTACGCCTATGTGTTTGCCAGCCCGCAATGGGCGGTGGCGGCCACCGCGGTGTTCGTGTTTGTCTCGCAGCTCAAGATCAACGTCACCAACGCCTACGCCGGCTCGCTGGCCTGGTCCAACTTCTTTGCGCGGCTCACGCACAGCCATCCGGGGCGGGTGGTCTGGATGATCTTCAACATCCTGATCGCCCTGAGCCTGATGGAGCTGGACGTGTTCCAGTCGCTGGGCGCCGTGCTGGGGCTGTACGGCAACATCGCCATCGCCTGGATGATGGCGGTGGTGGCCGACCTGGTCATCAACAAGCCGCTGGGCCTGTCGCCGCCGGGCATCGAGTTCAAGCGCGCCCACCTCTACGACATCAACCCGGTGGGCGTGGGCGCCATGGGGCTGGCTTCGCTGGTGTCGATCGCGGCCTACCTGGGCTGGCTGGGCGAGACGGCGCAGGCCTTCTCGGCCGTGCTGGCCATGGCGACGGCGCTGCTGGCCTCGCCCGCGCTGGCGCTGGCCACGCGCGGGCGCTACTACCTGGTGCGCCGCACGCTGACCACGCTGACGGCGCAGGTGCCCGCGCTGCCCGGCGGCGTGGCGGCCGAGGCCGACGCGGCGGCGCACCGTTTCCTGCGGCGCCAGCAGGGCCGGCGCGCGGCCCTGGGCGATGAGGCGCATGCCGGGGCGAATGTGGAGAAGGGCGTGGCCGTGCGGCAATGCACGGTCTGCCAGCGCCATTACGAGCCCGAGGACATGAGCTACTGCCCGGCCTACGTCGGCAACATCTGCTCGCTGTGCTGTTCGCTCGACGCGCGTTGCCACGACCAGTGCAAGCCCGAGGCCACGCTGGCGGTGCAGTGGCGCGCCGTCAGCCAGGCCGTGCTGCCGCGCGCCTGCTGGCCCTACCTGGAGACCGGGCTGGGGCATTTCCTGCTGCTGATGGCGGCGGTGGTGCTGCTGCTGGCCGCGCTGCTGGGGCTGATCTATCGCCACGAGGCGCAGTTGCTGGGCCCGTTGGCCGAGCCGCGCGTCGCCGCCGCCCTGCGCCTGGGCTACCTCAAGGTCTACGCCGCGCTGCTGCTGGTGGCCGGGGTGGTGGCGTGGTGGCTGGTGCTCACGCACAAGAGCCGGCAGGTGGCGCAGGAAGAATCGAACCGGCAGACCCAGTTGCTGGTGCAGGAGATCGAGTCGCACCGCCTGACCGACGAGGCGCTGCAGCAGGCGCGGCGCGTGGCCGAGCAGGCGCGCCACCACGCCGAGCAGGCCAACGAGGCCAAGACGCGCTATGTCTCGGCCATCAGCCACGAGCTGCGCACGCCGCTCAACAGCATCCTGGGCTATGCGCAACTGCTCGATGGCGACGAGGCCATCCCGCCGCACCGGCGCGCGGCGGTGGCCACCATCCGCCGCAGCGGCGACCACCTGCTGTCGCTGATCGAGGGCACGCTGGACGTCGCGCGCATCGAGGGCGGCAAGCTCACGCTCGACATCCGGCCGATGCGCTTTCGCCAGGGCATGCGTGAGATCGCCGACATGTTTGCGCTGCAGGCCAGCAGCAAGGGGCTGGCCTTCCGGCTCGACATGCCGGCGTCGCTGCCCGAGTGGGTGCGCGCCGACGAGAAGCGGGTGCGGCAGATCCTCATCAACATCCTCGGCAACGCGGTCAAGTTCACCCACGCCGGCCACGTCGCGCTGCGCCTGCGCCATGCGCGCGAGATGGCGACGGTGGAGATCGAAGACTCCGGCCCCGGCATGAGCGAGGCCGAACTGGCCAGCGTCTTCGAGCCCTTCGCACGCGGCGCGGCCGCGGGCGGCGGTAGTGGCCTGGGGCTGACCATCAGCAAGATGCTGACCGGCCTGATGGGCGGCGAGCTGACGGCCAGCAGCACGCCCGGGCAGGGCACGCTGTTTCGCATCCGCCTGTTCCTGCCCGAGCTGGCCGTGCCGCGCGGCCAGCCGCAGCCGCTGGCGAGGGAGAGGGCGGCGCGCACCGGCTACGCGGGCGCGCGGCGCATCGTCTGGTGCGTCGACAACGAACGCGACGACCGCCAACTGCTGGCCAGCGCGCTGGAACCGCTGGGCTTTGCCGTGCGGCAGTTCGCCTCCGGCGACGAGGCCTTGCGCGCGCTGCGCATCCTGCAGGGCTCGGCCGAACTGCCGCACGCGCTCTTCATGGACCTGGCCATGCCCGGGCTGGACGGCTGGGCCACCATCGCCGCCATCCAGCGCGAGCGCCTGAGCGAGGCGCCCATCGCCGTGGTCTCGGCGAACGCTTTCGAGAAGGGCGCCGACAACGCGGTCGGCATCACCGCCGAGGATTTCCTGCTCAAGCCTGTGCGCATCGAGAACATTTTCGACTGGCTCGGCAGCCGGCTGCGGCTCGAATGGCAACATGCGCCCGCCGGGGCCGCAGCACCGGGCGCGCCCGGTCTGGCGGCCGTGCCGCCTGAACCGCTAGCGCTCATGGTGGCCAGCCAGCCCCAGCCGTGGCCGTCCGAGGCGCGCGAATGGCACGCCGCGCTGGCCGAGGCCGCGCGCGCTGGCTACCCGCGCGGCGTGCAGCGCGTGCTCGACGACATGCAGGCGCGCTGGCCCGAGCGGCTGGCCTGGATCGAGCGGGCCCGCGCACTGGCGCGGGCCTTTGCCTTCGACGCCGTGCTGGACATGGTAGAACGCGAGCCTGCCGATCCTGGCGATCCCGGCGCCGCCGCACCCGTCCAAGAAATCTCCCGGCCATGAGCCCGAGCCCCGCCCATCCCCCGCAGCCGGCCGACCCGGCCGATGCCTTGCCGTGCGGCAAGCGCCCGGCGCGCGAGGCCGCGCTCGACCGCAGCGCCTCGGACATCGTCCTCATCGTCGACGACAGGCCCGACAACCTGGCCTTTCTGCACGACGCGCTCGACGAGGCCGGCTACACCGTGCTGGTGGCCACCAGCGGCGCTTCTGCGCTGGCGCGCGCCACCGAGATGGCGCCCGACGTCATCCTGCTCGACGCCGTGATGCCCGGCATGGACGGCTTCGAGGTCGCCCGCCGTCTCAAGGAGCAGGCCCAGACCAGTGCCATCCCGGTGATCTTCATGACCGGGCTGACCGAGACCGAGCACGTCGTCGCTGCCTATGCCGCCGGCGGCGTCGACTACGTGACCAAGCCGGTCCGGCCGCAGGAGGTGCTGGCGCGCATCGCCGCCCACATGCGCGGCGCTCGCCAGGCGCGCCACGCCCGCAACGCGCTCGACGCCTTCGGCCACGCCACCGTGGTCGTGCGTGCCGGCGACGGCCGGTTGGTATGGGGCACGCCGCTGGCGCGACAGTTGATGGAAGCCTATCTGGGCAACGAGGGGCAAGAACCGGTCGAGGAGGCCGAGAAGGCCGAAACGATGCGGGCGGCGAGCCGGCCGCAGCGGGTGGCGCCGCGCCTGCTGGACTGGATGCGGCGCGAGATCGCCGCTACCGGTCAGGGCCGCGAACCCGTCAACCTGGTGCTGCCGCTGGCCGACAAGCGGCTGGTGGTCGCGTTGCACCAGCAGACCGAGGAAGATGAATGGCTGCTGGTGCTGCGCGAGTCGTCGGACGCCGCGCGCATCGAGGCGCTGGGCCAGGCCCTGCGCCTGACCGGCAAGGAAGCCGAAGTGCTCTACTGGGTCGTCAAGGGCAAGACCAACCGCGACATCGGCGACATCCTGGGCTGCAGCACGGCCACCGTCAAGAAGCACCTCGAACACGTCTACGCCAAGCTCGGCGTCGAAACCCGCACCGCCGCCGCCGGCCTCGCCATGGGCCGTGTGGCCGGGCTGGCGCAGGGCTGACAGCCTGCCCACCGGCGATTCAGATCGTCAGGGGTGGTCGGCCAGGGTCTCGATCAGCGGCCCCACCACCGGGAACAGCACCGCGCCATGATCGTCGGCGAAGCGGCTGAGCGCGGCGCGCTTGGCGTGGAAGGTCGCCACGCCCAGGTGGGCGTCGAGTTCGTCGAGCAGCCAGCCCAGGCGCGCCTTGATGGCGGCGTCGATCGACGACTCGTTGACGTTGCTGCGGATGGCGGCCAGCACCTCGAAATGCTTTTGCCGCAGGCCTGGGTCGAGCACGACTGTGTCGACCTGGCGTCGCGTGCTGACATGGAACGTGGGCGCGCCAGGCCCGGCGCCCATGGCCGCCATCGGCGTCAGTGCGGCCGGCAGCGGGTGGGGCAGAGGGGTTGTATTGCGTAGAGCCATGGAAGTCCGTTCATGTGATTTGGAGACACTTTAGTGAAAACCCGGGGTGATGGGCAGCCCCCATCGTGTCGGACAAGACCGCGTCTGCATGGCATTGCCCTCCGAATAAAGTTATGCGCGCCGACGCAGTCGCTGCCGCGTCGGCCACTACACTTCGCGCCATGCCGCGTTTTCCCGCCCCCGCCCCCACCGCTGCTCACGTCGCGGTCTGCGAGCACTGCGACCAGTGCTGCGCAGTGCCGCCGCTGGCGCGCGGGCAGGTGGCGCGTTGTCCGCGCTGCCAGCTCGCGCTCGACCGCCACGAGCGCCTGGGGCCGCGCGAGATGCTGGCGATCTGTCTGACCGCCGTGGTGGCCTTCGTGCTGGCCAATGCCTATCCGCTGGTCACGCTGGAGGTGCAGGGCATGGCGCGCCAGGCCTCGCTGCTCCAGGCCATCGCCGTCACCTGGCAGCAGCCCGGCTTGTGGGGCGTGGCGCTGATGGCGCTGCTGACAGCCTTCGTGCTGCCGCTGGCGCAACTGTTGCTGTTGCTGGGCCTGCTGCTGATGCTGATGCGCCAGCGCGTGCCGCCGGGCTTCGAGGTCGCCACGCGCTGGCTGCGCGGCTTCCGGCCCTGGAGCATGGTGCCGGTGTTCGTGCTGGGCGTGCTGGTGGCCATCATCAAGATGGCCGACATGGCCACGATCATCGTCGGCGTCGGCCTGTGGTCGATGGCCGCGCTGGTGTTGCTGCTGACCCTGCTGGCGCGGCTGGACGCGCGCACCCTCTGGCGCTACGCCGAGGAAACCGGCGCGGCGCACGCCAACCCACGGCGGCTGACGGCAGGCCAGCACGGCCACCGGCTGCTGGCCTGCGAGGTCTGCGGCTTTGTCCACGACCTCGACGCAGCGGATGGCCCAGGCCCAGGCCCAGGCGCAGCGGGCCAGGGCCGCGCGCTGCGCTGCGCGCGCTGCGGCAGCCGCATGCACCGGCGCAAGCCCGACAGCCTGGCGCGCACCTGGGCTTTCCTGCTGACCGGGCTGCTGCTCTACCTGCCGGCCAACCTGCTGCCCATCATGCGCACCACCGGGCTGCTCGACGACTCCCAGCACACCATCCTGGGTGGCGTGGTCGAGCTGTGGCGCGGCGGCGCGCCGGACATCGCCATCGTGGTCTTCGTCGCCAGCATTGCCGTGCCGCTGGTCAAGTTCGTCGTCCTCGTCATGCTGCTGCTGGCGGTGCAAGGGAGCCAGCGCGGCCTGGACGCCGCTGCGGCGCCGGCCACTGGCGTGCGCCGGCTGTGGGCCTTCGCGCTCGGCCGGAGCGCCGCAGCCGACCCTGCGCGCGACCGCCTGGCGCGCGCCAGGCTCTACCGCTTCGTCGAGTTCATCGGCCAGTGGTCCATGCTGGACGTCTTCGTCGTCCTACTGCTGGCCGCGTTGGTCAATTTCCAGGGGCTGATGCAGGTGAGCGCCGGCTTCGGCGCCCTGGCCTTCGGGCTGACGGTGGCGGCCACCATGGTCGCCGCCATGAGTTTCGATCCGCGCCTGATCTGGGACGCGCCACCGCTTTCCCCGGGCTGCGGCCCGACCCCGACCCCGAACACCACGCCAGGAGAAGAAGTCCATGCCCGAGCCGGTTGATCAACCCGACCAAGCCCCGCCACAGGCGCCGCCGCTGCCCCGCGCCGAGGTGCGCCAGCGCCGCCGCTGGCCCTCGGCGATCTGGCTGCTGCCGGTGGTGGCGGTGCTGGTCGGGCTGTCGCTGGTGCTGCACGACTGGCTCAACACCGGGCCGCTCGTCACCATCCGCTTCAACTCGGCCGAGGGCCTGGCCGTGGGCAAGACCCAAGTGCGCTACAAGGACGTGGTGATCGGCCAGGTCGAGAACATCGCGCTCGGGCCGCAGGGTGAGTTCGTGCTGGTCAAGGCGCGCATCCGCAAGGACGCGGCCTATCTGGCCAACCAGGAAAGCCGTTTCTGGGTGGTGCGCCCGCGCCTGGGCCTGGGTGGCGTCTCCGGCCTGGGCACGCTGCTGTCGGGCGCCTACATCGGCGTCGACGCCGGCCGCACGCAAGACCAGCCGCGCACCGAGTTCGTCGGCCTGGAGCTGCCGCCGGCCGTCACCAACGACCGGCGCGGCAAGCGTTTCGTGATCCACGCCAACACGCTGGGCTCGCTGGACATCGGCTCGCCGGTCTACTTCCGCAAGGTGCAGGTCGGCCGGCTGGCCTCCTACCAGTTGGAGCAGGGCGGCGAGCGGGTGGCGCTGGAGGTCTTCATCGACGCGCCCAACGACCGCCTGGTGACGCAGGACACCCGTTTCTGGAACGCCAGCGGGGTCGACCTGACGCTCAACTCCGAAGGCCTCAAGCTCAATACCCAGTCGCTGGCCACGCTGATCGCCGGCGGCATCGGCTTCGACCGCGTGGCCGGCGTGGGCAGTAGTGAGGCGGCGCAGGCCGACAGCGTGTTCGAGCTGTACCCGGACCAGACCACCGCCTTCGACGAGATCGGCGGGCCGTCCTACGCCGTGCGCATGGAGTTCGAGCAGTCGCTGCGCGGTCTCTCGCCCGACGCGCCGATCGAGTTCCAGGGCATCGGCCTGGGCAAGGTCACGCAGATTGGCCTGCGCTACGACAGCCAGCGGCGGCGCTTCATCAGCGTGGTCGATGGCCAGATCCAGCCGCAGCGGCTCGACCTCGAGCGCTATCGCGAGCGGCTGGCGCGCGCGGCCGCCAGCAGCGACGAGGGCCAGCCCGAGGGGACGCCGGCATCGGCCCAGGCGACCCCCCCGGCCTCGCCCGCCCAGGCCTCGCCCGACCAGTTGCGGCCGGCCTTTCTGCGCCGCCTGGTCGAAGACGGCCTGCGCGCGCAGCTCAAGACCGCCAATTTGCTGACCGGCCAGATGTATGTCTCGCTGACCTTCGTGCCGCGCGCGCCCAAGGCGACGCTCGACGTCAGCCGCCGCCCGCTGCTGCTGCCGACGGCGCAGGGCGACTTCGACCAGCTCCAGGGCCGCCTGTCCAACATCATCAACAGCTTGGAGCAAGTGCCCTTCGGCGACATCGGCAAGGAACTTAAGGCCACGCTGGCCAGCGTCAACCAGTTCGCCGCCGATGCCGGCGCGCAGCTTACGCCGGAAGCGCGCAAGACCCTGCAGCAGGCCCAGCGCACGCTGCAAAGCGCCGACCACACCCTGCAGGGCCTGGGCAACACCGCGGGCGACCAGGCGCCGCTGGTGCAGAACGCCAACCAGACCCTGCAGGAGATCAACCGCGCCGCGCGCTCGCTGCGGGTGCTGTCGGACTACCTGCAGACGCATCCCGAATCGCTGTTGCGCGGCCGTGGCGAGGACGGAGCCACGTCCACGCCGGACGCCCGGCTGCCCATGCCCCAGCAACCTGCCACCACCCCGACGTCGCCATGAACACACCGTCTAATCGATTGCTGCACATGACCTCGACCCAGACCCTGATTCCCGCGCTTCTGTCCCGCGCCCGCTGCGTCGGCCGGCGGTCCGCGCCGTGGTGCGCCGGCGCCCTGTTGGCGGCACTGGCCCTGGCTGGCTGCGGCACGACCGCGTCGGCGCGCTACTACACCCTGCTGGACGCCGCCGGCGGCCGCGCCGCGCCGGCGGCCGCGCCCGGGCGCTACGCGCTGCAGGTGCAGCCGGTGAGCCTGCCGCCGGCCGTGGACGTGCCGCAGTTGCTGGTGCGCAGCAGCGCGGGCGAGGTGGTGCCGCTGGAAAACGCGCGCTGGCTGGGGCCGCTGGCCGACGAGATCCGGGGTGCGCTGGTCTCGCAGCTCACCCAGGCGCTGGGCGTGCCCGAGGTGTCTTCGGTGGCGGTGCCGCCGGGCCTGCCGGTCTACCGGCTGCAACTGGGCCTGACGCGTTTCGACAGCGTGGCCGGGCGCTATGCGCTGCAGGACGCCGACTGGAGCCTGCGCGAGGTGTCGGCCACGGGCGCGGCACCAGCGGAAGGGACGGCCGGCGGGGGCGAGCCGGCCGTGCTGTTGTGCCGCAGCCGGCAGGTGGTGGCGCCGGCCGATGGCTCGACCGAGGCGCTGGTGAACGCGCACCAGCGTGCGCTGGACGCGCTGGGCGGGCAGATCGCGGCCGTGGCGGCGTTGCCGCCGGCGCAGTGGCGCTGCCCGTGAATCACGCGCTGACCCTGTTCAGCGCAAACGGGCTTCCTGCAGGTCGTAGCGGGCGACGAAGTCGCGGCAGACGTCGTCCGGGATCTTGTTCTCGCGCGCCAGGCGGAACAGCTCGGTGCGCGCCTCGCTGATGGCGCCCAGCCGCATTTCGCGCTCGATCGTCTCCAGCTCGCGCATCACCTCGGCCTCAATCGGCTGGCCGTCGGTGTCCTGGGTGCGCGGCGTCAGGCTCTGCATCACTTCGGTGGCGACGCTGGTGTAGATCTGCGGGTCGTTTTCCGGGTGCGTCTTGACGAGTTGGTGCAGCGTGCGCTCGACCCCGCGCAGCGCGGCTTCGCGGCTGGCCTGCAGGGCGATGTCCTCGTAGTGGTGGTGCGCGGATTCGAGCGGGATGTCGAGGTTCTTGAGCAGGCGTGGCAGGAATACGCTGGCGCCCACCAGCGACAGGATGATGACTGTCGCGGCCAGGAAGATCGCCAGGTCGCGCGCGGGAAACGGCGAGCCGTCGCCCAGCGTCAGCGGCAGCGTCATCACGCCGGCCAGGGTGATGGCGCCGCGCACGCCGGCCAGCGAGATCGCCGCGATCAGGCGCGGGTGCACCTCGGGCGCCACGTGGCCGCGCCGGCGCGCCACGATGCGCCCGATCGCCAGCGAAACCCACACCCAACTAAAGCGCAGCAACACCAGCGCCGCGCAGATGGCGACGGCGTAGACCGCCAGCCACCACGGGTTCTGGTGGCCGGTCTCGGTGGCCACGCGCACCGCGCCGCGCAGGATGGAGGGCAGTTGCTCGCCCAGCAGCACGAACATCACGCCGTTGAGCGTGAACTGCACGGTGTTCCACACCACCGCCCGCTGCACGCGCGTGGCCGCCACGGTGGTGCCGGAGAGCTCGGCGTAGCTCATGGTGATGCCAGCGGCCACCGCCGCCAGGATGCCGGAGGCGCCGATGTGCTCGGCCAGTTCGTAGGCGCCGAAGGGAATCAGCAGGCTCACCAGCACCTGCGAGCCGCTTTCCTCGCCGTAGCGGCGGCTCAGGCGCAGCTTGACCCAGGTGATCGCCAGCGTGAACAGCGCGCCGGTAGCCAGCCCCGCGCCCGCCACCCAGAAGAAAGACAGCGCCGCCGAGGCCAGCGAGAAGCTGCCCGAGACGGCCGCCAGCACGGCGAAGCGGAAGGCCACCAGGCCGCTGGCGTCGTTGAGCAGCGACTCGCCCTCCAGCACGTGCATCACCCGGGTCGGGATACGCACGCGCGAGGTGATGGCCGAGACCGCCACCGGGTCGGTCGGCGAGACGATGGCCGCCAGCGCGAAGGCCACCGGCAGCGGCATGGCCGGGATCATCCAGTGGATGAAATAGCCCACGCCCACCACGGTGCAGACCACCAGCCCCAGGGCCAGCTCGATGATGGCGTACTTGTCTCGCAGCAGCCCTTCCTTGGGGATGCGCCAGCCGTCGAGAAACAGCAGCGGTGGCAGAAACAGCAGGAAGAAGATCTCCGGCTCCAGCTGCACGCCGCGGTTGAAGCCGCCGGCGATGAGCGCGCCCAGGCCGATCTGGACCAGCGGCAGGGGAATAGGGACGGGCAGCATGCGCACGATGACACCGCTGGCCACCACGGCCAGCATCATCGCCAGCGCGATGGAGATGGATTCCATACGGGGCGTGGACGAAGGGAAAGGAAGGACAAGCGCGCGGGCGCGGCCGCCGCGTGGGCGGAACCATCGAATGTACACCCGTGCGCCGGCCTTCGTCAGCTCCGGCCATCCCGGTCACCCCGGAGGCGGGATGCGGTCTCGCTTTTCAGTCCGGCCGCAGCGCGGCGCTCAGTTCGCGCAGGTTGCCGCGCATCATCTCCAGATAGGTCGCGCCGCCCTCGCCGGGCCGCGAGAGCGCGTCCGAATACAGCCGGCCGCCGATGCGCGCGCCGGTCTCGCGGGCGAGCTGCTGCATCAGGCGCGGATCGCCGATGTTCTCCAGGAACACAGCCGGAATCCGGTCCTGGCGGATCTGCCGCGCGAGCCGCGCGATCGCCGCCGCCGAGGGTTCGTCCTCGCCGGCCATGCCGCGCGCGCCGATGAAGCGCACGCCATAGGTTTCCTCGAAATAGCCGAAGGCGTCGTGCGTGGTCACCAGTTGGCGGCGTGCCGCCGGGATGGCGGCGACAGCGGTGCGGATCTCGGCGTCGAGCGCCTGCAACTGCTGGTCGTAGGCCAGGGCGCGCGCGCGGTAGTCCTCGGCATGGGCCGGATCGGCCTGGGCCAGGCCTGCGGCGATGTTGCGCACGTACAGCCGCGCGTTCGGCACGCTCTGCCAGGCGTGCGGGTCGGACGGGCCGTGGCCATGATCGTGATCGTGATCGTGATCGTGATCGTCGTGGCCGGCCTCCTTGAACGGGTGCGCCTTCACGCCCGCGCTGGCGACGATCTCGCGGCCTTGGAAGCCCGAGGCGGCCACCAGCCGGGGCAGCCAGCCCTCGAAGCCCAGGCCGTTGACCACCAGCACGCGCGCGCCCTGCAGCGTGCGGGCGTCCTGCGCGCTGGGGCTGAAGCTGTGGGCGTCGCCATCGGCACCGACCAGGGTGCTGACCTGGACCTGCTCGCCGCCGACCTGGCGCACCCAGTCGGCCAGGATGGAAAAGCTCGCCACCACGGGCAAGGGCGCGCTGGGGGCGTCGGCAGCCGTGGCTTGCGCGAAGGCGGCGGGGGCGGCGGGCAGCACGCCCCAGGCGCTGGCGGCCAGCAGGCGGGCCAGGGCGGCGCGGCGGGGAAGAGATGAGGACATGGTTTGTGCTCCTTGGGTTGACGAGATCAGGGCAGCGCTGGGGCGCGTGCGCGCGACGCCGCCAGCACCCGCAGGCTGTGCAGGCGCCCGCCCAGCAGCGAGGCGCCGTACAGCGCGCCGCAGGCCAGCACGATGGCGGGCGAGGCAGGCATGCCCTGGTGGTAGGAAAGCAGCAGCCCGGCCAGGCTGGCGGCCGCCGCGAAGGCCACGGCCCCGGCCATCTGCCCGGCCACGCTGCGCCACCACAGGCGCGCGGCGGCGGCTGGCAGGATCAGGAAGGCCACGGCCATCAGCGTGCCCAGGGCGTGGAAGCCCCCCACCAGGTTGAGCACGAGCAGCAGCAGGAACAGCCCGTGCACCCACCAGCCCAGCCCCTGCAGGCGCAGAAAGCCGGGGTCCATGCACTCGACCAGCAGCGGCCGGTAGATCAGCGCCAGCCCGGCGAGCGAGGCGGTGGCCACGGCGGCGGCCAGCAGCAGCGTCGGGTCGTCGAGCGACAGGGCCGAGCCGAACAGCACGCCCAGCAAGTCGGCGTTGGAGCCGCGCAGCGAGATCAGCAGCACCCCCAGCGCCAGCGAGATCAGGTAGAAGACCGCGAAGCTCGCGTCCTCGGGCTCGCCAGTCAGCCGCGTGACCAGGCCAGCCAGCCAGGCCACCGCCAGCCCGGCGCCCAGGCCGCCCAGCGTCATCGCGGGC
>JASGEH010000130.1:0-29975 GCA_047606565.1 Comamonas sp. | reverse complement strand
GTCCCCGCCCGCGCCGGCCCCCGCGGCCGCGCCGACACCCGCGCAGCTGCCCGCGGCCTCGCCTGCACCTGCACCTGCACGGCCCGCACCGACTCCCGCCGCTGCGCCCAAGCCGGCACCCGCTCCGGCTCCCACACCGGCACCGGCACCGGCACCGAGCGCCCCCAAAGTGGCCACGCCCGCAGCGCCGACCGCGCCGGCACCGCGTTCGAGCGATGCCGAGCGTGCGCGCGCCTTGCTTGAAGGCCGTGGCGCGGGTGCGGCCAGCGCGCCGGCCGCGGCGGAGTCCAGCCAGCAGCGCTTCGTCGTCCAGGTGGGCGCCTTCGCCGATGCCAACAAGGCGCTGGAGGTGCGGCAGCGCATCGAGCGCAGTGGTTTCAAGACTTACACCCAGGTCGCCCAGACCAGTGATGGGCCGCGTACACGGGTGCGCGTGGGCCCGTTCGGCACGCGTGGCGAGGCGGACCAGGCCGCCGTCAAGATCAAGGGACTGGGACTGCCGACCAGCGTGCTGGGGCTGTAGCCCGGCCGCGTCCGTCCGTCCCGAGTACGTCAGACCATGGCCGCGCTGGACTGGATCGCCCTGGCCGTCGTGGCGGTGTCCTTCATCCTGGGCGCCTGGCGCGGGCTGGTGTCCCAGGTGCTGTCGCTGGCGGGGTGGCTGTTGGCGTTTTGGGCGTCCTACGTGTGGGCCACGGACCTGGCGGGCGCCCTGCCCATGGGGGGGGCCAGCGCCGCGTGGCGGTTGGCGGTGGCTTTCGTGCTGATCTTCATCGGCGTGGTCATGCTGGTGAGCCTGGTGGCGGCCTTGCTGCGGCGGTTGCTCAACCTCATCGGCCTGGGGCCGGTGGACCGGGCGTTGGGCGCGCTGTTCGGCGTGGCGCGTGGGGTGCTGCTGCTGATGGTGTTCGCCGTGGCCTTGCGGCTGGTCGGCCTGGATGCCGAAGCCTGGTGGCAGGAGTCGCGCAGCAGCGTCTGGCTGGCGCGCGGATTGGACGTGGTGCAGCCCTGGCTGCCGCAGGCGTTCCAGCCATTGCTCCGGCACGAAGGGCCGCCGCCGGGTCTGCTGCCGCGCGACGGCATGCAGGAGGGCCAGCCGGCCCTGCGCCTGCCGGCGTGATGGACGTCGGCGAACCGGGTGCGCAGGCGAGGGCGTGCGGCCCGGGCGAGTTGATCCATCCAAATGCCTTGCGTGCAGGGCGTTTCGATGGCGCAATTTTTTCTCGATGGGATTCAAATCATGTGTGGCATTGTTGGTGTGGTCAGTGACAGCCCGGTCAATCAGCTGATCTACGACTCGCTTCTGCTCTTGCAGCATCGTGGCCAGGATGCCGCGGGCATCGTGACGCAGAAGGACCGCAAGTTCTTCATCCACAAGGCCAAGGGCATGGTGCGCGACGCCTTTCGCACGCGCAACATGCGCGCCTTGCCGGGCAACAGCGGCATCGGCCAGGTGCGCTATCCCACCGCCGGTAACGCCGACAGCGAGGAAGAGGCGCAGCCCTTCTACGTGAATGCGCCGTTCGGCATCGTCATGGCGCACAACGGCAACCTGACCAACGCCCACGCGCTGCGCCAGGAGCTGTTCCTGACCGACCACCGCCACACCAACACCGAGAGCGACTCCGAGGTGCTGGTCAACATCATCGCGCACGAACTGGAGAAGAACACGCGTGGCATTCCGCTGACGCACGGCAATGTGTTCGACGCGGTGGTGGGGGTGTACCGGCGCCTCAAGGGTTCGTACGCGGTGGTCGCCATGATCGCCGGCCACGGCCTGCTGGCTTTCCGTGATCCCTACGGCATCCGCCCGCTGTGCCTGGGCCGGGCGGCCGATGGCTCGGTCATGATCGCCAGCGAATCGGTGGCGCTCGAAGGCACGGGCTTCCAGCTCGAACGCGACATCGCGCCCGGCGAGGCGGTGTTCGTCTCGCTCGACGGGCAGGTCCACACCCGCCAGTGCGCCGAGTCGGTCCACCTCAATCCCTGCGTCTTCGAATTCGTCTACCTGGCGCGCCCGGACTCGGTCATCGACGGTGTCTCGGTCTACCAGGCCCGTCTGGCCCTGGGCGAGACCCTGGCCAAGCGCCTGATCTCCACCGTCCCGCCCAACGAGGTCGACGTGGTCATCCCGATCCCCGAATCCAGCCGCCCCAGCGCCATGCAGCTCGCGCAGCTCATCGGCAAGCCCTACCGCGAAGGCTTCGTCAAGAACCGCTACGTCGGCCGCACCTTCATCATGCCGGGCCAGCAGGTGCGCAAGAAGTCGGTGCGCCAGAAGCTCAACCCGGTGGCCAGCGAGTTCAAGGGACGCAACGTGCTGCTGGTCGATGATTCCATCGTGCGCGGCACCACCAGCCGCGAGATCGTGCAGATGGCGCGCGAGGCCGGCGCCCGCAAGGTCTACCTGGCCAGCGCCGCGCCGCCGGTGCGCTTTCCCAACGTCTACGGCATCGACATGCCCACCGCCGAGGAACTGGTGGCGCACGACCGCTCGGTCGAGGAGGTGCGCGCCCTCATCGGCTGCGATGCCCTGATTTACCAGGACGTCGAGGCCATGAAGCGGGCCATCAATGCCCTCAACCCGGCCATCGAGGGCTTCGACGCCTCGTGCTTCGATGGCATCTACGTGACCGGCGACGTGGGCGCGGCCGACATCGCGCGCATCAACGACAACCGGGTCTCCACCGGCCAGGAGGACGAGGCGTCCGTCGACGCCAAGGCCTGATTCCGTCGACAATCGACGCTGATCCCGGAAAACGGCTGACCTTCACGGGCAGCCGTTTTCCCTTGCAGACACCTCTCGCATCCGAGCGCTTTCCCATGACCTCCTCCAACGACGCCCGCCCGATCCGCACCCGCTTCGCGCCATCGCCCACCGGCTTCATCCACCTGGGCAACATCCGCTCTGCCCTGTACCCGTGGGCGTTCGCCCGCGCCAGCGGCGGCGAGTTCATCCTGCGCATCGAGGACACCGACGTCGAGCGCTCGACCCAGGCCGCCGTCGACGTCATCATCGAAAGCATGGACTGGCTGGGCCTGAACTACGACCAGGGCCCGATCTACCAGATGCAGCGCATGGACCGCTACAAGCAGGTGCTGGCCCAACTGCAGCAAGCCGGCCTGGCCTATCCCTGCTACATGTCGCAAGCCGAGCTCGACGCGCTGCGCGAAAAGCAGATGGCCGCCAAGGAAAAGCCGCGCTACGACGGCACCTGGCGCCCCGAGCCCGGCAAGGTGCTGCCGCCCGTGCCCGAGGGCGTGCAGCCGGTGCTGCGCTTCAAGACCCCGACCGCCGGCGTGGTCGGCTGGGACGACAAGTGCAAGGGCCGCATCGAATTCCAGAATGCCGAACTCGACGACCTGGTGATTGCCCGCCCCGACGGCACGCCCACCTACAACTTCTGCGTCGTGGTCGACGACATCGACATGGGCATCACCCACGTCATCCGGGGCGACGACCACGTCAACAACACGCCGCGCCAGATCCACATCTTCGAGGCGCTGGGCCAGCCCACGCCGGTGTTTGCCCACCTGCCTACGGTGCTCAACGAGCAGGGCGAGAAGATCAGCAAGCGCAACGGCGCCAAGGCCGTCACGCAATACCGCGAGGAGGGCTACCTGCCGGACGCCATGGTCAACTACCTGGCGCGTCTGGGCTGGAGCCATGGCGACGACGAGATCTTCAGCCGCCAGCAGTTCCTCGAGTGGTTCAACCTCGACCACCTCGGCCGCAGCGCCGCGCAGTTCGACGAGGCCAAGCTGCGCTGGGTCAACGCCCAGCATATCAAGAGCCTGGACAACGACGCCCTGGCGGGCCTGGTCGCCGCGCAACTGGCACGGCGTGGCCTGCAAGCCGACGCCCGCCTGCCGGCCATCTGCGCGTTGTTCAAGGACCGCTGCGACACCACCGTGGCGCTGGCCGGCTGGGCCGCCGCCTTCTACGCGCCGGTCGCCATCGCCGACGAAGACCGCGCCCAGCATCTGACCGACGCCATCCGCCCGGCCATCGCGACCCTGGCCGACAAGCTCGCCGCGCTGCCGCAGTGGGAGAAGGCCGCCATCGCCGCCGCCTTCAAGGAAACCCTGGCCGCGCACGGCCTGAAGATGCCGCAACTGGCCATGCCCGTGCGCGTGCTGGCCATGGGCACGCCGCACACGCCCTCGGTCGATGCGGTGCTGGAACTGGCCGGGCGCGAAAAAATTCTGGCCGATTTGAAAAAGCTCTGAAAACCTGCCTATAATCGTGGTCTTCGCAGCAGACGAATGATTGTTGAGAGAGGCCGGAAGGCTGATTTCAGCGGCAAGTCGAAAGCAAGACGGATTCAGCAAAAAATCATGCTAGAATCGCAGTCTCGCAAACGGCAGAGCAAGTCAGACAGAGTTGTGAAGCCCTTGTGGAAATTTGGGGGTATAGCTCAGCTGGGAGAGCGCTTGCATGGCATGCAAGAGGTCATCGGTTCGATCCCGTTTACCTCCACCAAAATTCTGCGGTGAATTTTGCATCAACCGAAAGTTGATATAGAATTCATAGCAATCGAGGTCGAAAGGCTTCGGAAGAGTTCTTAGGTTTTGACCCTATCGTCTAGAGGCCTAGGACATCACCCTTTCACGGTGAGTACCGGGGTTCGAATCCCCGTAGGGTCGCCAGATTTCATCGAAAGATGATCAGGCACAAGCTGGTGGTGGCTTGGCTCGCAAGAGCGAACATCGCCTGCCGGGAGCGGTAGTTCAGTTGGTTAGAATACCGGCCTGTCACGCCGGGGGTCGCGGGTTCGAGTCCCGTCCGCTCCGCCAACAATCAAAGCCCGCTACTCTGAAAAGGGTAGCGGGCTTTGTCTTTTGCGCGCCGGCCATGCGAGCCCGCGTGGTGGGATGCGACAATCACGCGTTTCGCCGCATCGGCGCAATTTCCCCTTTTTTTGAAAACGACTGAGAACACAGATGGCTCAATACGTCTTCAGCATGAACAAGGTCAGCAAGACGGTGCCGCCCAAGCGCCAGATCTTGAAGGACGTGTCTCTTTCCTTCTTCCCCGGCGCCAAGATCGGCGTGCTCGGCCTCAACGGCTCGGGCAAGTCCACGCTGCTCAAGATCATGGCCGGCATCGACAAGGAAATCGAGGGCGAAGCCATTCCCATGGCCGGCCTGAAGATCGGCTACCTGCCGCAGGAGCCGCAGCTCGACCCCGACAAGACGGTGCGTGAGACCGTGGAAGAAGGCCTGGGTGGCGCGCTGGCCGCCAAGAAGCGCCTTGAAGAGGTCTATAACGAATACGCCGACCCGGACGCCGACTTCGACAAGCTGGCCGCCGAGCAGGCCGAGCTGGAAGCCATCATCGCCGCCGCTGGCAGCGAGAACACCGACCTGCAACTGGAACTGGCTGCCGACGCGCTGCGCCTGCCGCCGTGGGAAGCGACCATCGGCCCGCTGTCGGGCGGTGAGAAGCGCCGTGTCGCGCTCTGCCGCCTGCTGCTGTCCAAGCCCGACATGCTGCTGCTCGACGAACCGACCAACCACTTGGACGCCGAATCGGTGGACTGGCTGGAGCAGTTCCTGCAGCGCTTCCCGGGCACCGTGGTGGCCATCACCCACGATCGCTACTTCCTGGACAACGCCGCCGAGTGGATTCTCGAACTCGACCGTGGCCATGGCATTCCCTGGAAAGGCAACTACTCCAGCTGGCTGGACCAGAAGCAGAACCGCCTAGAGCAGGAAAAGAAGGGCGAGGAGTCGCGTGCCAAGGCGCTCAAGAAGGAACTGGAGTGGGTGCGCCAGAACCCCAAGGGCCGCCAGGCCAAGAGCAAGGCGCGCATCGCCCGTTTCGAGGAACTGAGCGACTTCGACTACCAGAAGCGCAACGAGACGCAGGAAATCTTCATCCCGGTGGCCGACCGCCTGGGCAGCCAGGTGATCGAGTTCAACAATGTCAGCAAGGCCTTCGGCGACCGCCTGCTGATCGACGACCTGAGCTTCAAGATCCCGGCTGGCGCCATCGTCGGCATCATCGGCCCCAACGGCGCGGGCAAGTCCACGCTGTTCAAGCTGATCGCCGGCCGCGACACGCCGGATTCGGGCGAGGTGGTGGTCGGCTCGACCGTCAAGATGGCCTACGTCGATCAGACGCGCGACTCGCTGGCTGGCGAGAAGACGGTGTGGGAGGAAATCTCCGACGGCCTCGACATGCTGCAGATCGGCAAGTTCCAGGTCGCCAGCCGCGCCTACTGCGGCCGCTTCAATTTCTCGGGCAACGACCAGCAAAAGCGCGTGGGCAATCTGTCCGGCGGTGAACGCGGCCGCCTGCACCTGGCCAAGACGCTGATCTCGGGCGGCAACGTGCTGCTGCTCGATGAACCGTCGAATGACCTGGACGTGGAAACCCTGCGCGCGCTGGAAGACGCGCTGCTCGAATTCGCCGGCACCGTGCTGGTCATCAGCCACGACCGCTGGTTCCTCGACCGCATCGCCACCCACATCCTGGCCGCCGAAGGCGACTCGCAGTGGACCTTCTTCGACGGCAACTACCAGGAGTACGAGGCCGACAAGAAGAAGCGCCTGGGCGAGGAGGGCGCCAAGCCCAAGCGGATGCGCTACAAGCCCTTGAAGTAAGACCACCCCCGAAGCGCCGCTGGCGCTTCCCCCTCAAGGGGGCGACAGCCGTGAACGGGCAAAGCCCGTCCACGCTGTCACTTGAAAATGAGAAGCCCCGTCTGGTGATCGATCAGACGGGGCTTTTTGACGCCGGGCTGGGGTTGCCCCGAAGGGTTTTCAGCGGCGGTTGCTGCGCATGGAGACGTCGACCCAGACGGCGGTCACGAGGATGGCGCCCTTGACGATCATCTGCCAGAAGGTGTCGACGTCGAGCATGGACATGCCGTTGTCCAGGCTGCTCATGACCAGGGCGCCGATGAGGGCGCCGTAGACCGTGCCGGAGCCGCCGCGCATGGAGGTGCCGCCGATGAAGCAGGCGGCGATGGCGTCGAGTTCGCCGTTGGTGCCGGCCGAGGGCGAGCCGGCGGCCAGCCGGGCGGTGTTGACGATGCCGGCGAGGGCGCACATCAGACCCATCAAGCCGAAGATCCAGAGCTTGACGGCCTGCACGTTCACACCCGACAGGCGCGTGGCCTCCATGTTGCTGCCCACCGCGTAGACGCGCCGGCCGAATACCGTGTGGTTGGTCACGTAGGTGAAGATGCCCAGCAGCGCCAGCAGCAGCAGGACCGGCACGGGAATGCCGTCGTAGCTGTTGAGCGTGCGCACGAAGGCCAGCACGGCGATGGCGATCAGCAGCACGCGCAGGCCGTCACGCCACAGCGGCGCCACGGGCAGCTTGTTGGCGGTGGTGCGGCGGCGCTGGTTCCAGATCAGCAGCACCGTCAGCACGACGAGGGCCGCGCCCAGCACGTTACCCGCCGTATGTGGCAGGTAGCCCTGGCCGATCCAGACCAGGCCGTCGGAGACCGGGGCGATGGTCAGCCCGCCGGTCACGCCCAGCAAGATGCCGCGAAAGGCCAGCATGCCGCCCAGGCCGACGATGAAGGAGGGGATGCGCAGATAGGCCGTGAGGTAGCCGTTGAACAGCCCGAACAGCAGGCCCATGAGCAGCACCAGCGCGATGTTGAGCGGCAGCGGCAGGTGGTAGCTGACGTCGAAGACGGCGGTAAAGCCGCCCAGCAGCCCGAGCATCGAGCCGATCGACAGGTCGATCTCGGCGGCGATGATGACCAGCACCATGCCGCAGGCCAGGATGCCGGTGACGGCCATCTGCCGCAGCAGGTTGGAGAGGTTGCGCGGCGTGATGTAGCCGCCATCGGTCTGCCAGGCGAAGAAGACCCAGATCAGGGCGGTGGCGGCCAGCAGCACCAGCATCTTGTACTGGTTGAAGAATTGCTTGAAGTCGGTCATGGAGCGCAAATTCGGGGAAAACAGAAAAAGAGACGGGGCGCGGTCAGGCCAGGGCGGCCAGGGCGGCCGGCACGGGCGCGTCGGGACTACCGATCGCGGCGGCGAGCACCTGCTCCTGCGTCAGGTTCTCGCAGGGGAAGTCGCCGCGCAGGCGGCCTTCGCCGATGACCAGCACGCGGTCTGAGATGCCCAACACCTCGGGCAGCTCCGACGACACCACGACGATGGCCACGCCACGGCGCGCCAGCTCGAACATCAGTTTGTAGATCTCGTACTTGGCCCCCACGTCCACGCCGCGCGTGGGTTCGTCGAGGATGAGCACGCGCGGCTCGGCCAGCAGCATCTTGGCCAGCACCGCCTTTTGCTGGTTGCCGCCCGACAGGCCGGTGATCGGCAGGAAGGGGCTGGCGGTCTTCAGCCGCAGCCGGTCGATCTGCTGGGTGATGGCCTGAAGCTCTCGGCCGCCGTCGACGTGGCCGGCCTGGGCGTAGCGGTCGAGTACGGTCAGCGTCATGTTCTGGCCGACACCGAAGTCCGGGACGATGCCGTGGTGCTTGCGGTCCTCGGGCACCATGCACAGGCCGGCGCGGATCGCGCGGCGCGGCGTGCGGTGCACGAGTGGCTGGCCGTCGATCAGCACCTCGCCCTCGAAGCGGCCGGGGTAGGCGCCGAAGATGGCCTGCATGAGTTCGGTGCGGCCGGCGCCCACCAGTCCGGCCACGCCGACGATCTCGCCTCGGCGCACGGTGAAGGAGACGTCGTCCACGCGCTTGCGGCGCGGGTTGTCCGGGTCGAAGCAGGTGACGTTCCGGGCCTCGAACACCACTTCGCCGATGTCATGCGGCTCGCGCGGGTAGAGCTGGGTGATTTCGCGGCCCACCATCTGCGCGATGATGCGCGAGGTGTCGAGCGCGGCCATGGGCGTGGTCGCCACGTGGCGGCCGTCGCGGATGACGGTGATGGTGTCGCACACGGCCGCGACCTCGTCGAGCTTGTGCGAGATGTAGACACAGCCCACGCCCTGCGCCTTGAGGTCGCGCACGATGTCGAGCAGCACCTGCGTTTCGGAGGCCGTGAGCGAGGACGAAGGCTCGTCGAGGATGAGCAGGCGCGCGTTCTTGTTGAGCGCCTTGGCGATCTCGATGAGCTGCTGGTGGCCGCCGCCGTAGGCCGACACCGGCTGCGCCACGTTGATGCCGGGAATGCGCAGCCGGCGCACCAGTTCGTCGGCGCGGCGGTGCATGGCGTCGTAGTCCATGCGCCCGCCGGCGCGCGTGATCTCGTGACCCAAGAAGATGTTCTCGGTGACCGACAGCTCGGGCACCAGCATCAGCTCCTGGTGGATGATGACGATGCCGGCGGCCTCGGTCTCGCGCACCGAATGGGCCTGCAAGGGCTGACCACGCCAGGTGATCTCGCCGTCCCAGGTGCCGTGCGGATAGACCGCCGAGAGCACTTTCATCAGCGTGGACTTGCCGGCGCCGTTCTCGCCGCACAGGCCTACGCATTCGCCGGCATGGACCTTCAGGTCGATGCCCGACAGCGCCTGGACGCCGCCGAAGGACTTGGCGATGCCCTTCATTTCAAGCAGAAGTTCCGTCATCGTGCTCCTTGTGCGTGATGGGGGAGGCCGGTGTGCAGCCCGGCTTCATGGTTGATTTGCCGTCGAAGCCCATTCTGGGTTCTGGATGTTGGCCCGGGCAGGGCCGAGCAGGCCGGGTGTGAGGCCTGCAGCCAGCACGGCCGCGATGGGACGGCCTGTGATTGCTGTCATGGTGCAGCCTCCCGAGGGCTGGGGAGGCGGCCGTGGCGCTGGCGACCCGGGTCGCCATTGTGCTTATTTGCCGTCGATCTGGGCCTGGGTATAGAAGCCGTCCTTGACCAGGATGTCGACGTTGTCCTTCGTCACGACGATGGGCGTGAGCAGGCGGGTGTCGACTTTCTTGAAGCCGTTGTCGTACTGCGTGTTGTAGGTCGGCGGGGTGCCGCGCACCAGGCCTATGGCGAGCTTGGCGGCTTCGCTGGCGATGAGCTTGATGGGCTTGTAGACGGTCAGCGTCTGGGTGCCGGCGACCACCCGGCGCACGGCGGCCAGATCGGCATCCTGGCCCGAGACCGGCACCTTGCCGGCAAGCTTTTGGGCGGCCAGCGCCTGCACCGCGCCGCCGGCCGTGCCGTCGTTGGAGGCGACGATGGCGTCGATCTTGTTGGCATTGGCCGTCAGGGCGTTCTCGACAATGGACAGCGCCTCGGACGGGCTCCATTCCTTGACCCATTGCTGGCCGACCACCTTGATGTCGCCCTTGTCGACCAGTGGCTGCAGCACCTTGAGCTGGCCGGCGCGCAGCAGCTTGGCGTTGTTGTCGGTGGGCGCGCCGCCGAGCAGGAAGTAGTTGCCCTTGGGCTGGCGCTTGACGAGTTCGCCGGCCTGCAGTTCGCCGACCTTCTCGTTGTCGAAGGAGATGTAGGCGTCGACATCGGCGTTGAGGATGAGCCGGTCGTAGGAAACGACCTTGATACCGGCTTTCTTGGCCTCGCGCACGGCGTTGCTGAGCACGGTGGCGTTGAAGGGAACGATGGCGATGACGTCGACGCCGCGCGAGATCAGGTTCTCGATCTGCGCGATCTGGCGCTGCTCGCTGGCGTCGGCCGATTGCACGTAGACCGTGGCGCCCAGCTCCTTGGCCGCGGCCGTGAAGTAGTCGCGGTCGCGCACCCAGCGTTCGACCCGCAGGTCGTCGATCGAGAAGCCGATCTTGGGGTTTTTGGCATCGGCCTGAGCCGGACCGGCCAGGCCCAGGGTGAGGGCTGCGCCGAGTGCCAACAGCAGCGGCTTGAGCGTCGAAATCTTCATATTACGTCTCCTTGGTGAATAAAATTCTTCAAATTGCCATGCCGTCTTATCTTGGCACGAAAAGCGGCGCGACGTGATGGTACAGCGCTTGGAAGCGTTGGTGACGCAATCGCAGTGCTGCGTGTCGGGTGGCATCGGGGCGGTGGCGCGCGCGCTCGGGCGGCTGGGCGCAGACCGTGGCGATATCGGCTTGCGCACCGTCCCGGCCCAGCCAGGCCAGGCGCGCCGCGCCCAGGGCCGGGCCGACTGCGCCGCCGTCGCGCCGCACCAGGGTGTGGCCGCTGATGTCGGCCAGCAGTTGCGACCACCAGGCGCTGCGCGAGCCGCCGCCGATGAGGGTGATGTCGTCCAGCCGGCTGCCGCTGGCGGCCAGCGCCTGCAGGCCGTCGGCCAGGCCCAGGCCCACGCCTTCGAGCACCGCATAGGCGAGGTCGGCGCGCGTGGTGGCCGCCGTCATGCCGAAGAAGGCCGCTTGCGCATGAGGGTTGTTGTGCGGCGTGCGTTCGCCGTTGAGGTAGGGCAGGAACAGCGGCGCGCTGTCATGCCGGGCCGGGTCCAGCGACTCGGCCTGCGCCAGCAGCGCGGCCACCGAGTCGAGTCCGGTGAGCGTGGCGGCGAAGTCCAGGCAACTGGCGGCCGACAGCATCACCGACATGGTGTGCCAGGTGCCGGGCAGGGCGTGGCAGAAGCTGTGCACGGCCTGCTCGGGGGCGCTGCGCAAGCCCTCGGTCACGGCAAAGCACACGCCCGAGGTGCCCAGCGAGAGCATGGCCTGGCCGGGCCGCACCACGCCCACGCCGATGGCGCCGGCCGCGTTGTCGCCGCCGCCCGCGACCACGGGAATCTCGCCCAGGCCCCAGCGGCGCGCCAGCTCGGGCAGCAGCCGGCCGGTGATGTGCGGGCCCTCGTGCAGCGCGGGCATGTGGCGCCGGGCCAGGCCGCAGGCCGCGAGCAGTTCGTCGCTCCAGTCGCGCCGGGCCAGGTCCAGCCAGGCGGTGCCGGCGGCGTCCGACAGGTCGCTGGCCAGCACGCCGCTCAGTTGCCAGCGCAGCCAGTCCTTGGGCAGCAGCACCTTGTCGATGCGGTCGAACAGCGCGGGCTCGTGCCGTGCCAGCCACAGCAGCTTGGGCGCGGTGAAGCCGGGCATGACGAGGTTGCCGGTGATGGCGCGTGCCGCGGGCACGCGCGCTTCGAGCTCGGCGCATTCGGCGCTGGCGCGGCCGTCGTTCCACAGGATGGCCGGGCGCAGCACCTGCCCCTGGGCGTCCAGCACGGTGGCGCCGTGCATCTGGCCGGTCAGGCCCAGGGCCTCGATGGCGGCGGGCGCGATGCCGGCGCGGCGGGCCTCTTCCAGCAGGGTCGCCATGGCCTGTTCGGTGGCGCGCCACCAGTCGGCCGGGTCTTGTTCGCGCCACAGCGGCAGGGCTTGCGTGACGGTCAGCGGCGCGCTGCCGCTCGCGCGCACCACGCCCTGGCGGTCGAGCACGATGGCTTTGACGCCTGAGGTTCCGAGGTCGATGCCGATGAACATGGGGGGAAGGCGGGGTCAGCCGAAGATGGCGCGGTTGACGAGGTTTTCCAGGTGCTCCTGCCGACCGCTGACGGGCTGCGGGTCGAGCTGGGCGTCGAAGGCCTGCTGCGCGATGGCCTCCAGGCTGTGCGTGCCGGACAGCAGGGCCTGGCCGAACGGTGCGTCCCAGCCGGCATAGCGTTGGCGCTTGAAGTCGGCCAGCACGTCGTGCTCGATCAGGCGCGCCGCGCGTTCGAGCGCCAGCGCCAGCACGTCGATGGCGCCCGCGTGGCCGTGGAACAGGTCGGCCTCGTCCAGGCTCTGGCGGCGCACCTTGGTGTCGAAGTTGAAGCCGCCGCTGGTGAAGCCGCCGCCCTTGAGGATCTCGTAGATCGCCAGCGTCATTTCCTCGACGCTGTTGGGGAATTGGTCGGTGTCCCAGCCGTTTTGCGGATCGCCGCGGTTGGCGTCGATACTGCCGAAGATGCCGAGCGAGAACGCGGTGGCGATCTCGTGCTGCAGGCTGTGGCCGGCCAGCGTGGCGTGGTTGGTCTCGATGTTGACCTTGACCTCCTTTTCCAGCCCGTACTGCTGCAGGAAGCCGAACACGGTGGCGGTGTCGTAGTCGTACTGATGCTTGGTCGGCTCCTGCGGCTTGGGCTCGATCAGCAGCGGGCCGGCGAAGCCGATCTTGTGCTTGTGCTCGGCCACCAGGTTCAGGAAGCGGCCGAGTTGCTCGCGCTCGCGCTTGAGGTCGGTGTTGAGCAGGGTCTCGTAGCCCTCGCGTCCGCCCCACAGCACGTAGTTGGCGCCGCCCAGGCGGTGCGTGGCATTGAGTGCCGAGAACACCTGCGTGGCGGCGTAGGCAAAGACTTCGGGGTTCGGGTTGGTGGCCGCGCCGGCGGCGTAGCGCGGATGCGAGAAGCAGTTGGCCGTGCCCCACAGCAGCTTTACGCCGGTCTCGGCCTGCTTGCGTTCGAGCACGTCGACCATCTCGGCCAGGTTGCGCCGGTACTCGGCCAGGTTGCTGCCTTCGGGGGCGACGTCCGCGTCGTGGAAGGTGTAGTAGTCCACGCCCAGCTTGGTGAAGAACTCGAAGGCCGCGTCGGCCTTGAGGCGGGCCAGCTCGATGGGCGTGGCGCCCGGGTTGGCGCCGGCATGCCAGGGGCGGTTGAAGGTGCCGCTGCCGAACACGTCGCCGCCCGGCCAGACGAAGGTGTGCCAGTAGCAGGCGGCCAGCCGCAGGTGCTCGCGCATGGGCTTGCCCAGCACCAAGCGGTCCGGGTCGTAGTGGCGGTAGGCCAGGTCGGCGCCGGATTGCGGGCCCTCGTGGCGCAGCGGGGCGATGGCGGGGAAGAAGGTGCGAGGGGAGGAAGGGCTGGGCATGTCGAGGCAGGCGGTCAGGGTGCGGCGCTTCGGGCCGCGGGGGTGGAGCAAGCGAGGCCGCCGCAAGCGGTGGCTGCATTGCGGCCCATGCTAGCGGGGGGGCATGGGCGGTGGATTGCGAAAATCACCAGCCCGGGCAGTGATTTTTCTTGCTGCACCGCACACCCGCGTGGGCACCGGGACGGGCGCCGGGTCTTTCCCCTAAACTGGTCATGCGCACCCCATGAAAAGACTTTGAACACGTTCTCAGGAGACAAGGCCCCGCCCCCGGGGCGACTGCCATGAGCCTTACCCAACCGGCTGCCGAGCCGCCCGTGCACCGGGTGGCGCTGCTGTTCAATGCCAGCAAGGTCTATGACCGCGAGATCATCGCGGGCATCGCCGACTACCTCAACGGCACGCGCGCCGCGTGGGATTTGTTCCTGGAAGAGGATTTCGTGTACCGCCTCAACGGCATTGCCGATTGGCGCGGCGACGGCATCATTGCCGACTTCGACGACCCCGAGGTGGCCCGCGCGCTGGCCGGCAGCCCCGTGCCGGTGGTGGCCGTGGGCGGCTCCTACGCCGACGAGCGCGAGTACCCGCCGGGCGTGCCTTACGTGGCCACCGACAACCGCAAGCTCGTGCGGCTGGCCTACGACCATCTGATCGAGGCCGGACTGCGCCACCTGGCCTTCTATGGGCTGCCGCCCGACCCGGGCCGGCGCTGGGCGCGCGAGCGCGAAGAAGCCTGCCTGGCGGTGGCCCGCGCCGACGGCATCGAGCCGGCCGTTTACCGGGGCCTGGCCACGCGCGCCACCGACTGGAGCGAGGCCGTGGCCGGCCTGGCCGAGTGGCTGCGCGCCCTGCCCAAGCCGGTGGGCATCATCGCGGTGACCGACGCCCGGGCGCGCCAGTTGCTGCAGGCTTGCGCGGCCGCCGGCATCGCCGTGCCCGAGGAGGTGGCGCTGATCGGCATCGACAACGACCCGCTCACGCGCAGCCTGGCGCGCATTCCCTTGAGTTCGGTGATGCAGGGCACGGCCGAAATGGGCCGCACCGCCGCCCACCTGCTGCACCAGATGCTGCGCGGCGTGCACCTGGGCGCGCTGCGCGTGGTGGTGCCGCCGGCCGGCATCCACGCGCTGGCTTCGAGCCAGCCCGCGACGCTGGGGCATCCGCGCGTCATGCGGGCGCTGCTGTTCATCCGCCAGTACGCCTGCCAGGGTATCCGCACCGAGCAGGTGGCCGATTACGTGGGGGTGTCGCGCTCCACGCTGGAGAGCCACTTCCGGCGCGAGCGCCAGCGCAGCGTGCACGACGAGATCCTGCGCCACCGCATCGAGGCGGCCTGCGCGCTGCTGCGCGAGGGCGCGGAGAGCGTGGCCGAGATCGCGCGGCGTTGCGGTTTTTCGTCCCTGCAGTACATGCACGCCGTGTTCCGGCGCGAGCTGGACTGCACGCCACGCGACTACCAGGAGCGCTGCGCCGGCCCGCTGCAGCCGCAGACCCGATGACGGCCGGCTCCGCTTCCCTGCGGCGCGTGCAGGCCTGCGCGGATGTCGGGGGCGAACCGCTTTTCATGCTGCGCAATGCGCGTGAGATGACGGTTCGGATCAGCCCGCTGGGCGGCACGCTGCGCTCGTGGCTGGCGCCGGACCGCTACGGCCGCATCGCCGACGTGCTGCTCGGCCATGCGCAGCAGGCGGCGTGGCAGCGCAATCCGCACTACTTCGGCGCGCTGGTCGGGCGTTGGGCCAATCGCCTGGCCCAGGGACGCTTCGCGCTCGACGGCGCGGAGTTCCGGGTCGACCGCAACGAAGGCAGCAACCTGCTGCACGGGGGCGACGACGGTTTCCATCAGCGCTTGTGGGCGGCGCGCATCGACGGCGACGCGCTGGTGCTGGCGCTGGTCTCGCCCGAGGGCGAGGCGGGTTTTCCGGGCACGCTCGAAGTCGAGGTACGCTACCGGCTCGACGATGACGGCCGCCTGATCATCGCCTACCAGGCGCGCAGCGACGCGGCCACGCCGGTCAACCTGACCTCGCATCCCTATTTCAATCTGCGCGGCGATGGCCGCGACATCGGCGACCATCTGTTGCGCATCGATGCCGAGCAGGTGCTGCACGTCGACGAGCACCTCATCCCGAACGCCTGGGCCGAGGTGGCCGGCAGCGCTTTCGACTTTCGGCAGAGCGCGCCCATTGGCGCGCGCCTGTCGTGGCTGGAGCCGCAACTGGCGCTGGCCGGCGGCTTCGACCACTGCTACGTGCTGCGCGGCGGGCGCGCCGCACTGCGCGAAGTGGCCTGGCTGCACGACCCGGCCACGGGCCGTTCGCTCACGGTCGAGACCACCGAGCCCGGCCTGCAGTTCTACAGCGGCAACAACCTCGGCGGTGTGGCCGGCCGCCATGGCGCCTATCGCGCGCATGCCGGCCTGTGCCTGGAGGCGCAGGCCTTTCCCAACCAGATCAACAGCCCCGACCCGGCGCTCGCGCAGGCCGTGGTCTTGCGCCCGGGGGGCTGCTACCGCCAGCAGACCTGCTACCGCCTGAGCGTGGATTGAGGCGGCGCAAGGCGCTTGGGGTGGGTTGCTCCTGGGAAATCGAGGGGCGTGGGGCTGGGCGCCACAGGGGAGGACAAATTTTTCTAGCCAATCCGCGATTCCTGCAGTACAGTCGGCGCCCATGTTGAAGTCGTTTGCTTACTTTTATTTTTGGTTCTCCAGCCCCATTAGCGGCAGAGAGGCCCACGCACAAGTGAAGTAGACGACGCGTAGGAATCACAAAAAACCGCTGGTGGGGCTCCGTGCCCACCAGCGGTTTTTTTTCGTCCCGGTTTTTTGATCTCTTTTTTCACACGCACCCCGAGGAGTCCGACATGAACGCCAAGCCCACGCTGTCTTCCGCAGAGCCCTGGTATCCGCAGTCCGTCCAACGCACCGGCCAGACCGACGACGAACGCATCCAGGACATTACCGTGCTGCCTCCTCCCGAACACCTCATCCGCTTTTTCCCGATCCGGGGCACGGCCAGCGAAGCGCTGGTCAGCGAAACTCGCCACGCCATCAAGGACATCATCCACGGTCAGGACGACCGGCTGCTGGTGGTGGTGGGGCCGTGCTCCATCCACGACCCGCAGGCCGCGCTCGACTATGCGCGCCGCCTCAAGCCGCTGCGCGAGCGGCATGCCGGTACGCTGGAGATCGTGATGCGCGTGTACTTCGAAAAGCCACGCACCACGGTGGGCTGGAAAGGCCTGATCAACGACCCCTACCTCGACGGCAGCTTCCGCATCGACGAAGGCCTGCGCATCGCGCGGCAACTGCTGCTGGACATCAACCGCCTGGGGGTGCCGGCGGCCAGCGAGTTCCTCGACACCATCTCGCCGCAGTACATCGGCGACCTGATCTCGTGGGGCGCGATCGGCGCGCGCACCACCGAAAGCCAGGTCCACCGCGAGCTGGCCTCGGGCCTGTCGGCGCCGATCGGCTTCAAGAACGGCACCGACGGCAACATCCGCATCGCCACCGACGCCATCCAGGCGGCCGCGCGCGGCCACCACTTCCTGTCGGTGCAGAAGAACGGCCTGGTGGCGGTGGTGGAGACCGCGGGCAACCCCGACTGCCACGTGATCCTGCGCGGCGGCAAGACGCCCAACTACGACGCCGCCAGTGTGACCGCGGCCTGCGCCGAACTGGACAAGGCCGGGCTGCCCGCGCGCCTGATGGTGGACTGCTCGCATGCCAACAGCCTCAAGCAGCACGAACGCCAGGTCGATGTGGCGCGCGACGTCGCGCAGCAGGTCGCGGGCGGGTCGGCCGGCATCTTCGGCGTGATGATCGAAAGCCACCTGCAGGCCGGCGCGCAGAAGTTCACCCCGGGCAGCGACGACGTCGCGGCGCTGGAGTACGGCAAGAGCATCACCGACGCCTGCCTGGGCTGGGAGCCGTCGGTCGACGTGATCGAGCAACTGGCGCAGGCGGTGGCCGCGCGCCGCGCCGCACGATAATCGGCGGCGCGCAGGGCCGTGTGGTTGCCGTGCTCGTTTTGTTGAAGGATGCGACAGCCATGATCGGACGCCTGCAGGGCCAGCTCATCGAAAAGAACCCGCCGCAGGTGCTGGTGGACTGCCATGGCGTGGGCTATGAAGTGCAGGTGCCGATGGGCACCTTCTACAACCTGCCGGCGCTGGGCGAGCGGGTGACGCTGCTGACGCACTTCGTGGTGCGCGAGGACGCCCAGGTGCTGTTCGGCTTTGGCGCCGCCGACGAGCGCGAGGCCTTCCGCCAGCTCATCAAGATCGCCGGCGTCGGCCCGCGCACGGCGCTGGCGATCCTCAGCGGCATGAGCGTGGCCGACCTCTCGCAGGCCGTCAGCCTGCAGGAGAGCGGCCGGCTGGTGAAGGTGCCGGGCATCGGCAAGAAGACCGCCGAGCGGTTGCTGCTCGAACTCAAGGGCAAGCTGGGGCCGGACATCGGCGTGCACGCCAGCGCCGCCAGCGACAGCCAGGCCGACATCCTGCAGGCGTTGCTGGCGCTGGGCTACAGCGACAAGGAGGCCGCCGCCGCGCTCAAGTCGCTGCCAGCCGACGTGGGCGTGAGCGACGGCATCAAGCAGGCGCTCAAGGCGCTGGCTCGCTAGGCGCCCGCGGGCCGAGCCGGTAGGCCAACTGGGCGCGTGTCAGGCCGACCCGGCGTGCCGCGGCCGACAGATTGCCGCCGCAGGCCTGCACGGCCTGGCGCAGGATGCGCTGTTCCAGCGCCTGGATTTCCAGGCTTTCCGTCCCGGCCAGCAGCGCCTGGACCAGGGTGTCGCCGCCGTCGGCCGGGGCCGGGTGGTCGGCCGTGTCGTTGCGCACCAGGCGGCCCGGCTCCTGGCCCTGCAGCGAGTACAGCCGTTCGGCGTGCAGGGTCTCTTGCCGCAGCATGTGCGGCAGGTCGATGGGTTGTCCGTCCTCGATGCTGATGACACCGCGCTCGACCAGGTTCTGCAACTCGCGGATGTTGCCGGGGAAGTCGTAGGCCAGCAGCGCCTTGACGGCGCGCATGGCGAAGCCCGGCGTCTGGCGGCCGTGCCGCTGGCCGTAGAGGCGGCGGAAGTAGTTCATCAGCAGCGGAATGTCCTCGCGCCGTTCGCGCAGCGGCGGCAGGTGGATGGGGAAGACCGCCAGCCGGTAGTACAGGTCCTCGCGAAAGCGGCCGGCCCGCACCTCGGCCTGCAAGTCGGCGTTGGTGGCGGCCACCACGCGCACGTCGACCCGCAGCACGCGATGGCCGCCGAGACGCTCGATCTCGCCTTGCTGCAGCGCGCGCAGCAGCTTGCCCTGCCCGACCAGCCCCAGCGTGCCGATTTCGTCGAGAAACAGGGTGCCGCCGTCGGCGCGCTCGAAGCGGCCGGCGCGCGTGGCCACCGCCCCGGTGTAGGCGCCGCGCTCGACGCCGAACAGCTCGGCCTCGATCAGGTTCTCGGGAATGGCAGCGCAGTTGAGGGCCACGAAGGGCTTGTCCTTGCGCGTGCTGATGCGGTGCAGCATGGCGGCGAACAGCTCCTTGCCCACGCCCGACTCGCCGGTCAGTAACACGGCGGCCGAGGTCGGCGCCACGCGCGAGAGCTGATGGCAGGCCGACTTGAAGGCCGGCGACACGCCCACCATCTCTTCCTGGCCGGGTAGCGCACCGGGGGCCGGGGGCACGGGGGCCGCCGGCTCGTCGGGCATGGCGAACAGGCGCGGGGACTGGTCGAAGGCACGCGCGCCCACGAAGGATTGCGCGCGCAGCGGGTCGAGGTCGCCGGCCACGTCGTCCCAGGCCTCGGCGTTGCGCCCGACGACGCGGCAGACTTCCGCGCCCATGGCCCGGCACGCCACTTCGCGGAACACCACGGTCTTGCCCATCAGGCTGGTGACATAGCCCATGGCGTAGCCCAGCTGCATCCAGCACGATGGTTCGGTGCCGATGCCGTAGGCGGCGATGTGCTCGTCGGCCTCGCACGAGTGATGCCACAGGAATTCGCCCAGGTAGGAGCCGGCCTGCACGTCGATGCGGAACTCCACCGGCTCGACCTTGACCATGCCTTCGAGCGCGTGCAACTGCAGGCCGGCCATGAACTGGGCGGTGAGCGCGCCCTCGGGCCAGCGCTCGCGCACCAGCCGGGCGTCACGCGCACCCGATTCGTAGCCGGCGCGCGTGAGCAGGCCGCGCGCGCGCTCCATGCCCAGGCTGTCGATCAGCTCGCGCCGCAGGCTGCCCAGCGCGCCGCCGTGCAGCAGCACCATGCGCTGGTCGTTGAGCCAGATGCGGCCATCGCCCGGCGAAAAGAACAGGCATTCGGCGATGTCGCCCAGGCGGGGATGCTCCAGCGAGGCCAGTGGCGATGGCTCGCCCCGGGCCATCATCGCGCCGGTGCGCGACAGCTCGGCCAGCGAAACGCGCAAGGAGGAGTGGGACGCAGCAGGCATGGAGGCAGGAGATGGATCAGGGCGCCGGGATGGCTTGATCAATTGATGAAGCCCCGTCCCGTATCGCGGCGAGTATTTCATCAAATCGTGCCATCCGCGTCCGGGTGAACCCTGCGCCGTGGCGTGCAGTGCCTGCGTCTGGCGGCCGCGCCGGGACCTGCGGGAATGTCCCGATATTTCCCAGGAGGGCGGGGGGCGTGCCACCGCCGCCAGGGCCGTGCAGGCCAGGGTGTGGGCATGCCGTTTGCGCTGAACCGGGGGCGTGTTCGCCATCTCATCGAACGGAGAAAATCCATGCCCTACCCTGAAAAGAGCATCCACAGCTTCTGGCCCCATGCCCGCCCGTGGCTGGCGCTGGCGCTGGCCGCGGCCCTGGCGCCGGCGCCGGCGCCGCTGCTGGCGCAGGACGTGCCGCAGAGCGTGTCGCTGCCCACCGGCATCAACACCGGTGGCACCAGCTTTCTGGACGGCTTCAGCCGCACCACGCCTGGCTGGGCGGTGATCGAGTACCTGCGCTATTACGACCTGGATGCCGTCAAGAATGCCTACGGCGCCGATGTGGCGGCGCTGCGCGACCCGCGCATCCGCACCACCGCGCTGCTGACCCAGGTCACCTACGTCAGCAGCTACCAGCCCTTCGGCGGCGTGCTCGGCTTCAACGCCATCGTCCCGCTGGTCAACCTGAACGCCTCGTTCGCGGCCGACAGCCCGGCACGGCTGAGCGACAGCGGCTTTGGCCTGGGCGACCTGACCGTCGGCCCCTACATCCAGCTGCCGCCGGTGCTGCGCGATGGCCGTCCGGTGTTCGTGCAGCGCTTCGAAATCGACGCGATCGCACCGATCGGCAAGTTCGACAGCGACCGCAATCTGAACCCGAGTTCGGGCTACTGGTCGCTGGTGCCGCAGTGGGCCTTCACTGTGCTGCCGACGCCGGACTGGGAGATCAGCGCACGCGTGAGCTACATCTACAACTTCCGCGCCGACAAGGCGCCGAACGTGACGGACACCGATGACTTCACCTTCCACAACGGCCAGGCCGGCGATGCCGCCTGGGTCAATTTCGCCAGCTCGGTGGCGCTGACGCCCGCATTCCGGCTGGGCGTCAACGGCTACTACCTCAAGCAACTGCGCGACGACCGCACCAATGGCCAGCGCGTGGCCGGCACCAAGCAGACCCAGTTCTACGCCGGACCGGGCGCTTCGTGGAAGTTCGACGAGCACAACATCGTCAACGTCAACCTTTACCTGCCCATCGAGGTGAAGAACGCCGCGGCCGGCAAAAGCCTCAACGTGCAATACGTCCATGTGTTCTGAACCCCTTCAACCCGGAGCCCCGACATGAGCCATCCAGCCCCCATCGTACTCACCGACTCCGCCCGCTGGAACGGGCGCATCTTCAACGGTGAATGGATCGCCGCCCGCGGCGGCACCTTGCCGGTGATCGAGCCGGCCAGCGGCCGGCCGCTGCACGAGGTTGGCCGTGCCACGCCCGAGGACGTGGCCGACGCGGTCGCACAGGCCCGCGCGGCGCAGCGCGCCTGGGTCGCCACCGCACCGCGCGAGCGCGCCGCCGTGCTGCGCCGGGCCGCACAGATCCTGGAGCGCGACGCCGCTGCGGCTGCGGCGCTGATCGCGCGCGAGACCGGCTCGATTGGCGCCAAGGGCGAGCACGAGGTGCGCGAGGCCATCGTGCAGTTCCAGCAGGCCGCCGCCATGCCGCTGCAGGCGCAGGGCCAGGTGCTGCCGAGCGCGCCGGGCCGGCTGAGCCTGGCGCGCCGGCTGCCGCTGGGCGTGATCGGCGTGATCTCGCCGTTCAACTTCCCGCTGGTGCTGGGCCTGCGCTCGGTCGCGCCGGCGCTGGCGGTGGGCAATGCGGTGGTGCTCAAGCCCGATCCGCGCACACCCTTCGCCGGCGGTGTGCTGATCGCCGCGGCGCTGGAGCAGGCCGGGCTGCCGAAGGGCGTGCTGCACGTGCTGCCCGGCGGCGCCGACGCCGGGCAGGCGCTGGTCGAGGCGCCTGGGGTGCCGATGATCGCCTTCACCGGCTCGACCGCGGCCGGCCGCAAGATCGGCGAGCTGGCCGGCAAGCATCTGAAGAAGGTCTCGCTGGAGCTGGGCGGCAAGAACTCGCTGATCGTGCTCGACGATGCCGACCTGGACCAGGCGGCGTCGGCGGTGGCCTTTGGCGCCTGGTTCCACCAGGGCCAGATCTGCATGGCGACCGGCCGCGTGCTGGTGCAGCGCCCGATCGCCGCCGAGCTGACCCGGCGCCTGGCCGAGAAGGCGCGCCAGTTGCCGGTCGGCGACCCGGCCACGCAGCCGGCCGCGCTCGGGCCGATCATCGACCAGCGCCAGTTGCTGCACATCAAGGACATCGTCGAGTCCTCGGTCGCTGCCGGCGCGGTGGTGGAGGCCGGCGCCAGCCACGAGGGCCTGTTCTACGCGCCGACGGTGCTCTCCAACGTCCGCCCGGGCATGCGCGCGTTCGAGGAGGAGGTGTTCGGCCCGGTCGCCAACGTGATCGTCTTCGACACCGACGAGGAGGCCGCCGAGCTGGCCAATCGCACCGAATACGGCCTGTCGGCGGGCGTCATCTCGGCCTCGGTCGGGCGCGCGCTGGCGCTGGGCGAGCGCCTGCACACCGGGCTGCTGCACATCAACGACCAGACCGTGGCCGACGAGGTGGTCAACCCCTTTGGCGGCACTGGCGCCTCGGGCAATGGCACCAGCGTCGGCGGCGCGGCCGACTGGGAGCAGTACACCCACTGGCAGTGGGTCACGGTCAAGGACGCGCTGCCGCAATACCCCTTCTGAACCTTTGGAGCAAGCCCATGAGTGAAATCATTGCAGCGGTCGCGCGCCAGCCCGGCGCCGACCTGTCGTTGGAAATCCTGGCGCTGGAAGCGCCGCGCGCCGACGAGATCCGCGTGCGCGTGGTCGCCACCGGCGTGTGCCACACCGACCTGGTCGCGCGCGACCAGCAACTGCCGGTGCCGCTGCCGGTGGTGCTGGGCCACGAAGGCGCGGGCATCGTCGAGCAGGTCGGCAGCGCCGTCACCAAGGTCGCCGTAGGCGACCCGGTGGTGATGAGCTTCGACTCCTGCGGCCACTGTCCCAGTTGCCAGGACCATGCCCAGAGCTACTGCCACCAGTTCGTCCCGCTGAACTTCTTCGCCACCCGGGCCGACGGCAGCAGCGCGCTGTCGGCGGCGGACGGCGAGCGTGTTCACTCCCACTTCTTCGGCCAGTCCTCCTTCGCCACCCACGCGATCTGCCACGAGCGCAACGTGGTCAAGGTGCCGGCCGACGCGCCGCTGGAGTTGCTCGGGCCGCTGGCCTGCGGCATCCAGACCGGCGCCGGCGCGGTGCTCAACGCGCTGCGGCCGCAGGCCGGGCAGAGCCTGGTGGTGTTCGGGGTCGGCTCGGTCGGCTTGAGCGCGGTCATGGCCGCGCGGCTGGTCGGCGTGGGCACGATCATCGCGGTGGACCTGCACGACAGCCGCCTGGCGCTGGCGCGCGAACTGGGGGCGACCCACGTCATCAACGGCGGCCGCGGGGATGCCAAGGACGCGATCCTGGCGATCACCGGCTATGGCGTGGACTTTGCGCTGGACACCACTGGCAGCGCGCGCATCGTGCGCCAGGCGGTGGAGTCGCTGGCCCCGCGCGGGACTTGCGGCATCGTCGGCGCCTCCAGCCAGGAGGTGGCGCTGGACCTGACCCAGCTGATGTCGGCCGGGCGCAGCGTGCGCGGCATCGTCGAGGGCGAGAGCACGCCGGACGTGCTGATCCCGCGCCTGATCGAACTGCACCGGCAGGGCCGCTTCCCCTTCGACCGGCTGGTGAAGTTCTACCCCTTCGAGCAGATCAACCAGGCCATCCACGATTCCGAGCGCGGCGAGACGGTCAAGGCGATCGTGCGGATGCCGCAGTGAGCTGCGACCACGCTGGCGGACCAGGGCCAGTGGATAGGCAGACAGACACGCGCTTTTCTTCACTCAAACAATTCGGAGACAAAAAGCATGACCCCACCTCGCTCGTCCATCGACACGCCCGTTCTTCCACCGGCATTCGACGCGCCGCGCTTGAATGCCACGGCCGAGCAGCTCAGGCAGGCCATCGGCGAGAACCATGTGGTTTCCGATCCCGACGAACTGCTGAAGTATCTGGACCCTTACCCTCTGGTCGCCCAGGAAGACAATGCGCCATCGCTGGTTCTTTATCCAGGCTCGGTCGAGGATGTACAGGCCATCCTGCGCATCGCCAACGAGACGGGCTTGCCGGTCGCGCCGATCTCGACGGGTAAGAACAATGGCTACGGCGGTGCCTCGCCCAGGTTGCGGGGCAGTGCCATCATGGATCTGGGACGCCGGATGAACCGGATCCTGGAGGTCAACGAGAAGTTCGGTTATGCCTTGGTCGAGCCAGGCGTCACCTTCTTCCAGTTGGCCCAATACCTGCGCGACAACGCTTCTTCGCTGATGATCGATACGCCCGATCTGGGCTGGGGATCGATCGTCGGCAATACGATGGAGCGCGGCGTGGGCTATACACCCTACGGCGATCACTTCATGTGGCAAACCGGCATGGAGGTCGTCCTGCCCACCGGCGTGGTCATGCGCACGGGCATGGGGGCGCTTCCCGGCAGCAACGCCTGGCAGTTGTATCCCTATGGGTTTGGCCCTTACCCCGATGGCCTGTTCACGCAGTCGAATTTCGGGGTGTGTACCAAGATGGGGATCGCGTTGATGAAGCGCCCGCCCGCCTCGATGAGTTATCTCGTGACGTTCGAGCACGAGGAGGATCTGGCCCAGGTGATGGAGATCATGCTGCCGCTGCGCATCAACATGTACCCCATCCAGAACGTGCCGGTGGTGCGCAATATTGTCCTGGATGCCGGCGTCGTCTCGCAGCGCGCCGAATGGCAGTCGGACCCCGGGCCGCTGCGGCCGCAAAGCATTGCCCGGATGAAAAAGGAGCTGGGCCTGGGCCACTGGAACTTCTATGGCACCTTGTATGGCGACCCGGCCACGATCGATAACGCCTGGCGCCTGATCCGGCAAGCCTTTGCCGTGGTGGACGGCGCCCGCTTCCACACCCACCTCGACCGTCCGGAACAGGGCGACCGTGGCGCCCATGTCCTGCATGACCGCCACCGGATCAACAATGGCATCCCGTCGCTGGATGAGTTGAAACTCCTGGATTGGATACCCCATGGCGCGCATTCCAGTTTCTCGCCGATTTCCGCCGTGGACGGCCAGGATGCGTTGCGGCAGTCCCTGATGGTGCGGCGCCGGGCCGACGAGTACCGCAAGGATTACGCTGCCCAGTTCATCATCGGTTTGCGCGAGATGCACCACATCGGCTTGTTCCTGTATGACCGGCACGCGGAGGACCAGCGCGCCGAGACCTTGGCGCTGATGAAGCTGCTGATCCGGGAGGCAGCCGAGGCCGGCTACGGCGAGTACCGCACGCACAACGCCCTGATGGATGACGTCATGGCCACCTTCAACTGGAATGATGGTGCCCTGCTGGCTTTCCACGAGAAGATCAAGGACGCGCTGGACCCCAACTCGATCCTGGCACCGGGCAAGTCAGGCATCTGGGGGCGCCGATTCCGCCAGCCAGCTTCGCCTGCCCAGAGCGGCTGAACGCCAGCGCGGCAGCGGGTCCGGGATATCTCTGTCGCTTGCACCGTTGGGCGCCGGTCGACTTTCCTGGCTGGGGGCGCATCCGGGCTAACATGGCGGACTTACCGTTCAACGACCGGTTCCGCCTGGCGGGCCGGTCCCGCGTCCGCCGCGTCCCGCACACCATGACCACGCCTGAATTCACCACCGCCCTGGTCCATGCCGACCGCCATTTCGGCGTCGAGCATGGCGGCCTGCACAAACCCATCCACACCTCCACCCAGTACGGTTTCGACAAGGTCGAGGACCTGATCGGCGTGTTCCAGGGCACGCTCAAGGGGGCCTACAGCTACTCGCGCCAGGGCACGCCGACCACGGCCGCGCTGGAGAGCAAGCTGGCCCTGCTCGACGAGGGCGTGGGCGCCATCACCTTCGCCACCGGCATGGCGGCCATCACGGCCATCTTCACCACGCTGCTCAAGGCGGGCGACCACATCGTCTCCAGCCAGTTCGTGTTCGGCAACACCAACAGCCTGCTGGGCACGCTCGAAGGCCTGGGCATCGCCACCGACAAGGTCGACGTGACGGCGGTGGCGAACGTCGAGGCCGCGCTGCGGCCCAACACCCGCATCGTCTTCGTCGAGACCCTCGCCAACCCGGCCACCCAGATCGCCGACCTGGAGGCCATCGGCAGGCTGTGCCGCGACCGGGGCATTCTGTTCGTGGTCGACAACACCATCCTGTCGCCTTGGCTGTTCAAGCCCAAGGCCGTGGGCGCGGGGCTGGTGGTGCACTCGCTGACCAAGTCCATGGCCGGCCACGGGCAGGCGCTGGGCGGCGTGGTGGTCGACACCGGCACCTTCGACTGGCAGGGCTACCCCAACATCGCCGAGCCCTACCGCAAGGGCGACAGCCGCCAGTGGGGCCTGTCGCAGTTGCGCAAGAAGGGCTTGCGCGACATGGGCGCGACGCTGTCGGCCCAGCATGCCCACGCGATCTCGGTCGGCCTCGAAACGCTGGCGCTGCGCATGGACCGCAGCAGCGCCACCGCGCTGGCGTTGGCGCAGATGCTGGAGGCTCATCCCGCCGTGGGTCGGGTGTTCTACGCCGGTCTGGCGTCCCACCCGCAACATGAAGCGGCGGCCCGGCTGTTCCGCTCCGCGTCGTGGCTGCTGTCGTTCGAGTTGCGCGACGCCGGCGACTGCCTGCCTTTCCTCAACCGCCTGCGCCTGCCGATCAAGTCGACCGGCCTGGGCGATACGCGCACGCTGGTCATCCCGGTGGCGCCGACCATCTTCTGGGAGGCCGGCGCCGAGGTACGCGCGCGCATGGGCATTGCCGACGGGCTGGTGCGCGTGTCGGTCGGTCTGGAAGACCCGGCCGACCTGCTGGCCGATTTCCGCCAGGCGCTCGACCGCCAGGGCTGAAACCGATGAGGTCCCGCGCCCGCTGGCCGCACAGCATCTTGCTGGCGTTCGCCTGCGCGCTGCTGGTGAGGGTGGCGATGAGCGTGGTGTCGCTGCCGGGTGAAGGTTGCCAGAACGCGCCAGTGCCCGAGGCCCATGCCGCCATGGGCATGGCGCACCCCTGCCATGGCGATGGCGTGCATGCCGCGGGGCAGGCCGGGGCCGGCCACCATGGTGCGGCATCCTGCTGCGTGGTTGCCTGCGCGGCGGCCCCGGCGGACGCCCGGCCTGTAGCCCGGGCAGCGGCCGACCGTTGCCCCGCGCTGGGCACGCCGCGCTATACCAGCGTGGTCCATCGTCCACCCCTGCCGCCCCCGCAAATTCCGATGTTGGCTTGAAGGGCTGCCGCCGCGATGTCGGGCGGCTGCTCCCGTTTTTTGTAGCAGGGCCGCCCCAAGACAAAAAGCCGTCTCCCTGGGGGACCGGGCATGTCCGAAGGACGGGCCCGAGGGGCCTTTTTTGTAGCAGGGCCGCCCCAAGACAAAAAGCCGTCCCCCTGGGGGACCGGGCATGTCCGAAGGACGGGCTCGAGGGGCCTTTTTTGTCGCAGGGCCGCCCCAAGACAAAAAGCCGTCCCCCTGGGGGACCGGGCATGTCCGAAGGACGGGCCCGAGGGGCCTTTTTCGTTTCAACGCTCAACAGGATATTTGCAGATGACTTCTTCTCTTGTTTCACGCCGGACGCTGATTCTCGCGCCGGCAGCGGCTTTGGCCGCCTCGCCCGCCTGGCTGCACGCACAGATGCATGACGGCATGGACCATGGTTCGGCCGGCATGTCCGGCATGCCTGGCATGTCCGGCCATGCTGGACACAGCCAGCCGCAGGCCGCGGCGACGTCCGGGCACGGCGCCGAGCCGCTGGCCCCGGACAGCGCCTTGCCCAGTGGCCGGCCATGGCGCGCCCTGACGCCCCTGGCCAACAGCAGCCGCAAGCCTGGCGTGTTCCGCGCCCGCCTGACGGCGGCGCCCACGCAGGTCGAATTCATCCCGGGCCGGCGCACCGAGGTCTGGGCCTACAACGGCCTGACGCCGGGGCCGCTGATCGAGGTGCGCGAGGGCGATCGCGTCGAGATCGAATTCGTCAACCATCTGCCGCATCCCTCGACCATCCACTGGCACGGCTTGCCCGTGCCCGCCGACCAGGACGGCAGCCCGATGGATCGGGTGGCGCCCGGCGCCCGCCGGCTCTATCGTTTCACCCTGCCCGTGGGCAGCGCGGGCACCTATTGGTACCACCCGCATCCGCATCGGATGACCGCCGAGCAGGTCTTTCGCGGCCTGGCCGGCGCCCTGGTGGTGCGTGCCGCGGGCGACCCGCTGGCCGGCCTGCCCGAGCGCCACCTGTTCGTCTCCGACCTCAAGCTCACGGCCGATGGGCGCATTCCGCCCAATACCGTGCGCGACTGGATGAACGGCCGCGAGGGCCAGTTCGCGCTGGTCAACGGGCAGTTGCGTCCGCTCATCAGCGGGCAAGGCGCGGAGCGCTGGCGGATCTGGAACGCCAGCAGCGCGCGCTTTCTGCGGCTGAGCCTGGGCGGGCAGGCCTTCGCCCAGGTCGGCACCGACGGCGGTTTGCTGCCGGCCGCGCGGACGGGCCTGACGGAACTGCTGCTGGCGCCCGCCGAGCGGGCCGAACTGTTCGTCTCGGCGGCCGACCGCGCGCGTTTCGAGCTGGCGGCCGAAACCTACGACCGGGGGCTGATGGACCTGCGGCACATGATGGCCGGCGGCGACGCCGAGCACCGCCGCCTGCCGCCGGCGCCGCGCCGCGTGCTGGCGCAGATCCAGTGGCAGCCGTCAGCGCCATCAGCGCCGGCCGTGCCCACCTTGCCGGAGCGCCTGCGCGCCATCCGCCCGCTGGGCGAGCCGCGCGTCCAGCGCCAGGTGCTGTTCACCGAAGCCATGGACATGGAGGCCCTGCATGGCGTGGACGAGCAGGTCTACCTGCGCCCGCAGGGCCTGGCGTTTCAGGTCAACGGGCGGCTCTACGACATGGACCGCATCGACTTCCGGTCGCGGCGCGGCGAGGTGGAGCAGTGGGACATCGTCAACGCCACCGACATGGACCACCCCTTCCACATCCACGGCACGCAGTTCCAGGTGGTCGAGCGGGTGGTCGACAACGTCACCACACCTGAGCCGGTGCTGGCCTGGCGCGACACGGTCAACGTGCGCCCGGCCGAGATCGTGCGCATCCGCCTCGCGCAGGAACAGCCGGGGCTGCGCATGTTCCACTGCCACGTGCTGGAGCACGAGGATCTGGGGATGATGGGCAATCTGTTGGTCGAATGACGGCCGCTGCGGCCGTGGTCGCGGCCGTTGTCAGCCGGCGAAACCACCGGCGTCGAGGAAGGCCTGCTCCTCGGGCGTGGTTGCCCGGCCCAGGATGGCGTTGCGGTGCGGAAAGCGGCCGAACTGCTCGATGATGGCGTAGTGTTCCTGCGAGCTGCGCCGGGCCGTGCCGCCCAGGGGGGCGCACAGCGCCAGGCAGCGGAACTGCGAGCCCATGTTTTCGTCGTGCATGAGCGGCAGATAGAAGAACACGCGCAGTTCCTTGGGCGTGATCACGTCGTAGCCCGCGCTCAAGGCTTTTTGCGTCAGCTGCAAGGCCTGCGCATCGGTCGCGTACATGCGCGGCGTGCCACGAAAGCCGTTGCGCGGAAACTGGTCGAGCAGCAGGATCAGCGCCAGCGCCGATTCGGCATCGCCCATCCAGCGCATCAGCAAGCCCTGGGCGGCGGCCTCGTGGCTGGCGAGGAAGCGCGTGCTGAAGGCCTCGTCGAATGC
>JASGEH010000129.1:0-3521 GCA_047606565.1 Comamonas sp. | reverse complement strand
GGCGGCAGGCCGCGGGCGGCGCGCGGCGTGGCCATCGGCGCCGTGCCCGCTCCCGCTCCCGCCCCCGCGCCCAACCCGGCGCTGCGCGACGCCAGGTGCGCGTGATAGGCCGCACAGGCCGCCAGGCAGCGTGCCATGTCGTCCGCCCGCCAGCGCAGGGCCGGCAATGCGTCCATCGGGGCCACGGCGGCCGCAGGCCCCTGCCCGCTCGCCTCCAAGAATGCACCGGTGACGGCATCCGGACGCGGTGCATACATGGCGACCTCGGGCCACGCATAGCGCTCGAACAGGCAGCCCGCGCGGTGCGTGACCGCGGCTTGAAGACGATCGCCGTCGAGTTGCGGTGCCCGCGAGAACAGGGCCAGCCGCCGGGCCAGCCAGTGGCCCGCGAGGGCCAGCTCCAACCCCTCGGGCGATGCCGCGGGACTGCCGAGCAAGGACTCCAGTTGACCGGCAACGTGGCGCGTGCCCAGGCTGAAGTAGCGCTCCAACGGGCGGTAGCGCGTCAGCAGGTTGACGGCCAGACCCAACCAGGCGCTGCCGCGCGGCCACGGACCTTGCGCAGCCAGGTATTCGACGGCTTTTTCGGCGCCCGCGATCCAGCGCGCGTCGCCGGTCAGCTCGTAAAGCCGCAGCAAGGCCAACACGGCCTGCCCGTCTTGTTCGAAGTCCACGCCGGAGGGCACCACCGTCAGACCCCTCATGACGACGGTGTGATCGAAACGCCCCGATGGCGCCTCCTGCAAATCCAGCAGGCCGGCGGCCAGACGCTCCATCAAGCCGATGTGGCTCCGCTCGCCGGAGACTTCGCAATAGCGGGCCAGGGCCAGAATGGCCAGGGCGTTGTCGCCCAGGCGCGCCGCCTGGCTTCCCTCGTCGACGACGTAGGCCACGGCCTGTCCGAACGCCAGCCGACAGATGTGTGCCGAGGCCTCGACCACGCCGCGGATCGCACGGCCCACGGCCCGCTCGAGCGTGGGGGTGCGCAGCACGGCCCAGGCCTGCACCAAACCATGCAAGACCAGCAGTTGCGAGTCCAAGGGCAGAGTCCGTGGCTTGTCATGGCCCCGGGCCGTGCGGCCGGCATCGGCCAGTGCCAGATCGAGGACCCGGCCGTCAGGCGTCACGCAGTCGGCCAGCCGCCGCGCAGCCGGCGCCATCAGCGCAGCAAGACCTGCGGCATCGGAGAGATCCAGCGGGCGCTGGCGACCGTGCTCGATCGCGTGCAAGGCGCCCTGCGCATCGCAGTACACACCGGCTGTCGTCAATTGGAAAACCACACGATCGTCAGCGGGCGGCGGCACCCCGCCACCGGGAAAGCGCTGGGCGGCATACCGGCTCCAGTTCGTGGGATGCAGGGCCAGTGCGCCCTCGGTGCCCACGGCCATCAACAAAGACTGGGACTCGATCTCCAGGGCGGTCAGCGCCACGTCAAACGCCGGAGCCAGGGCCAACGCCCCATCCAGGCGGCGCGCCGTGGCCTGAGCCCACTGCCGCAGGTAATCACGCCAGGGCAGCGGCTGCACCCGCACGGCCCAATCCAGCCGCACCCCCATCAAGGCACCGTCCAGGCCCAGCGTATGCCAGCAGTCCTGCATACTTTGCTGCAACAGGGCCCAGGCGGTTTCAAAATCGACCGCGACCGCATGCCACACCCGGGCCGCCTGCGCGCCGCTGGCGATCGACAAAAACAGCACCACCGCGATCGCCTGTGCCCCCACCACCGGTTGGCAATGCGCGGCAACATGGGCCTTGCAGGCCTGAAGACGCCTGTCGAGTGCCGCCCGGGGGTGCAGTACCGTGGCCGTCTTCATGCCCAGACCTTCCCTTTAGCGGTAGACGAATTCGGCGCGACGATTGAGCTGATAGCCGGCTTCCGTCGGCTCGCTGGACGCAAGTTGCTCCTCGCCATAGCTGACCGACTCGATGCGCTCCGCAGGAACCCCCAACTGCGTCAGCGCACGCTCCACGTTCTGGGCTCGCCGCTGACCAAGCGCCAGGTTGTATTCGGCGCCACCGCGCGGGTCGGTGTGGCCCGTCACCAGCACGTGGCTGGACGGATGGTCGCGCAGATACCGGGCATGCGCCGCGATCACCTCGCGATCCTGGGGCCGGATCTCGGCGCGGTCGTAATCGAAGTAGACGATGCGGGGCACGTTGACGGGCCCCGACGCATTGCTCCCGAGAGGCACGACCGTGACCGGCGCCACGGCGGCCGCGGAACGAGTCGCGCCCGATGAATAGTAGTGGACCGAGCCACCGATTCTTGGCGTGCTGCAAGCCGCCAAGAGCAGCGCCGAGGCCGCCAGGGCCAGGCCATTCCAAGTCCTTCTTCGCATGATGATTCCTGATTGCTAGAAAGTTGAAGAAAGAGACGCCGGCTGAAGCCGGGCAGCGCGTGCCCGGCCCCGCCGACCCCAGGTTCAAGCCACGGCGTGCTCGAGGTGCTCGACCACCGGATGGACCTCATGCGCAGCGGTATCGGCCAGGCTGCTGATCGCGGCCGGCGAGGCGTTGCTGCCCAGCAGACCGCTCGCCACACCGCTGGTGCTGGCAACACTCGTTGCGGTATCGGTCAGGCTGCCGGTAAGCGACGTCAGCAAGGAATTGCCCAGCAAGCTGCTCAGCAGGTCACTGCCCAGCAGGTCACCGCCGAGCAGGCTGGCCACGACATCCGTGGCGCTATCCACGGTATCCGTCACGGTCGACACCAGGGTGTCGGCCACGCTGCTCACCACATCGGTCACGCCGTCCACCGTATCGGTCACCGTGGCCAGCAGGCTGCTCAGCCCATCGGTGGCATCCGTATCGGTCACACCGGCCACGGTCGAGACCACCGTATCCAGCAGACTGCCCACCACATCGGTGACCCCATCGACCGTGTCGGTCACCGTGTCGGTCAACGTCGAGGCTACCGTGCCCACCACGCCCGTGGTCTCGTCCACCGTATCGGTCACGGTCGACAGCACCGTCGCCAGCAGACTGCTCAGCCCGTCGGTGGCGTCCGTGTCGGTCACGTCGGCCACGGTCGAGACCACCGTGTCCAGCAGGCTGCTGACCACATCGGTGACCTCATCGACCGTATCGGTCGCCGTCGAGACCACGGTATCCACCACATCCGTGACCCCATCGACCGTGTCGGTCACGGTCGAGACCAGCGTGGTCAGCAGGCTGCTCAGCCCGTCGGTGGCATCCGTGTCGGCCACACTGGCCACGGTCGAGACCACTGTCCCCAGCAAGCTGCTCACCACATCGGTGACTTCATCCACCGTATCGGTCGCCGTCGAGACCACGGTATCCACCACATCCGTGACCCCATCGACCGTGTCGGTCACGGTCGAGACCAGCGTGGTCAGCAAGCTGCTCAGCCCGTCGGTGGCATCCGTGTCGGCCGCACTGGCCACGGTCGAGGTCACCGTATTCAGCAGGCTGCTCACCACCGAGGTGACTTCACCCACCGTGTCGGTCACTGTCGAAACCAGCGTGCTCAGCAGGCTGCTCAACCCATCGGTCGCATCCGT
>JASGEH010000128.1:0-14298 GCA_047606565.1 Comamonas sp. | reverse complement strand
TTCATCGCGTGCCGCGCAGGCGCGGGTTGAAGGCGTCGTTGAGCGCGTCGCCCAGCAGGTTGAGCGCCAGCACCGACAGGATGATGGCGCAGCCCGGCAGCGCGGTCAGGTACCAGGCGGTGCGCAGCAGCTCGCGGCCCTCGCCGATCATGCTGCCCCACGAGACCTGGTTGGGGTCGCCCATGCCCAGGAAGGACAGGGCCGATTCGATCAGGATGGCGCTGGCCACCAGCACCGAGCTGGTGACGATGACCGGCGGCAACGCGTTGGGCAGGATTTCCTGGAAGATGATGCGCAGGTCCGAGAAGCCCTGGCTGCGCGCGGCCTGCACGAACTCGGACTCGCGCAGCCAGCGGAACTCGGCTCGCACCAGCCGCGCGATCACCGGCCAGGCCGCCAGGCCGATGGCCAGCACGATGACCGAGACCGAGGGCTGGCCGATGGCGACGATGACGATCACGAACAGAAAGGTGGGCACGGTCTGGAACAGCTCGGTCACGCGCACCAGGATGTCGTCGACACGGCCGCCGAAATAGCCCGCCGCCGCGCCCACGGCGATGCCGATGCCCACGCTGATGACGGCCGCCACCGCGCCCACGGCCAGCGACACGCGCGCGCCATGCGCCAGCCCGGCGGCCACGTTGCGACCCAGCGAATCGGTGCCCAGCGGCACCTCGGCCTGGGTGAAAGGCCAGACCAGCGGCTCGGCCACCATGTCCAGCGGATCGCCCGGATAAAGAATGCTGGCGGCCAGCGCGATGGCGATGATCGCCACCAGGATCAACAGCCCCGCCAGCCCGGAGGGGTTGCGCAGGAAGACCTGCCACGACTCGGAGAGCACGCGCGGCCGCGCCGTGGCCCCGGGCGCCGCGCGCCACGAGGGAAGGAAGGGAAGGCTCAGTTTCATGGCGGTACGTTCAAAACGGCGGTCGGGCACTCAGCGCACCTGGATGCGCGGGTCCAGCCAGGCGTGCAGCAGGTCGACCAGCATGTTGGCCAGAATCACCAGCAGCGACGACAGCAGCAGAATGCCCAGCAGCGTGGTGTAGTCGCGCGCCAGCACCGACTCCAGCGCCAGCCGGCCCAGGCCGGGCCAGCTGAACACCACTTCGACCACCACCGAGCCGCCCAGCAGCGTGCCGAAGTGCATGCCCGCCACCGTGGTGACCGGGATCAGCGCATTGCGCAGCACGTGCCGCAGCGTGACCTTGAGCGGCCCCAACCCCTTGGCCTGCGCGGTGCGCACGTGGTCCTGGCGGCTGACTTCGAGCATGGACGCGCGCGTCAGGCGCGAGAAGATGGCGATGAAAAAGCCCGACATCGCCAGCGCCGGCAGCACCAGGTGTTCGGCCACATCCCTGACGTAAGCCCAGCCGTGCAGGTCGGCGCCGATGGTCACGTTGCCGCCCGTGGGCAGCCAGCCCAGCTTGACGGCGAACAGCACGATGGCCATCAACCCGAGCCAGAAGCCCGGCGTCGAATACAGCACCAGCGCCAGCACCGACAGCAGCCGGTCCACCCAGCGGCCCGCGTGCGTGGCCATCAGGCTGCCCAGCACCAGGCCCACCAGCAGCGCCAGGCCCAGCGCGGTCACCATCAGCAGCAGGGTCGCGCCCAGGCGGCTGCCGATCAAGTCGAGCACCGGCACGTTGTGGCGCGGCGAGACGCCCAGGCTGAAGTTCGCCAGATTGCCCAGGTAGACCCCGAGCTGGTGCAGCACCGGCAGGTCCAGCCCGAAGTGCGTGCGCAACTGCGCCATGGTTTCCGCCGTGGCCGAGCCGGATTCCGCGGCGATCACGTCGGCCGCGTCGCCCGGCACCAGTTGCATCAGGAAGAAATTGAGGATGACCACGCCAATCACGGTCGGCACCGCCTGCCAGGCGGTGCGCTTGAATGTGAGGGCGAGGCGGCGGGCGGTCTGCTGGCTCATGGCGAGGAACTCCTGGACATGGCTGCCCGCTCAGCGCGCCGGGGCGACGGTCACGTCCGCGAAACTGCCGCGTATGCCCTCGCCGCCCGGGGCGTAGTTCTTGACGCGACGGCTGGCGATGGTGATGGTCGGGTTGGCGCCGATCTCGATCGAGGGCACGTCGGCGTGCACCACCTTCTGGAAGTCAGCGAACAACTGCTTGCGGCGCGCCGTGTCGGGCTCGACAGCAGCGGCTTCGAGCAGGCGGTCGGCCTCGGCGCTCGCGTAGTGCGGTGCGTTGGAGAACGGCAGGCCGATCTTGAAGTTCTTCGACCAGAAGATGCGCTGCACCCCCAGCGTCGGGTCGAAGATGTTGGTCAGGTTCTCGACCACGATGTCGAAGGCGCGGTCGGTGTAGGCCTTGGTCACGTAGGTGCCGAAGTCGTAGCTCTGCACCTCGGCCTTGATGCCGATGCGCCCCAGCGCCTGGCGCACGAAGTCCGCCGCGCGCCGGTCGACGAAGGGGTTGTAGAGCAGCCGCACGGCAAAGCGCGTGCCGTCGGCGCGGCGCGGGTAGCCCGCCGCATCCAGCGCGGCCTCGGCCGCCTTGGGGTCGAAGGGATAGGGCTGGATCGACGGATCGTGGAAGGGGCTGGCCTTGCCGATCGGGCTGGCCGAGGGCGTGCCCAGGCCGTACCACACGCTCTTGATCAGGGCGCCCACGTTGACCGACTGGGCCACCGCCAGCCGCACCGCCCCGTCCTTGAACTGCGGCGTGTCGAGGTTGAAGTAGATCTGCACATGGTTGCCGACATAGGGCCAGTCGCGCGTGTCGACCTCGACGCCCGGCAGCTTGCGGAAGCGCTCCACGTCGGCCAGCGGGATGGCCTGGCTGCCCAGCAGCACTTCGCCCGACTCCAGCGCGGCCGCGCGCGAGGCGGCATCGGGGATGAAGCGCACCACCACCTGCTGCACGGCGGGCTTGGGCGCGTCCCAGTAGTCGGGATTGCGCTCCAGCCGCACGAAACTGCCGCGCACCCACTCCTTGAAGACGAAGGGCCCGGTGCCCACCGGCTTGCTGTTGTACGGATTGCTCGCCACGTCGGTGCCCTCGTAGAGATGGCGCGGCACGATGGGCGATTCGGCGGCGGCCAGCGCCGTCAGCAGGTAGGGCGCAGGCTTGGATAGATCCAGCTCCACCCGGTCGGGCGCGGTCGCCTTGACCGCCGTGACGTTGGCGAAGGTGACCCGGCCGCGCGGATGCACCTGCTTGAGTGTCTGGATCGAATACACCACGTCGGCCGAGGTGAAGGGCTGGCCGTCATGCCACTTCACACCATGGCGCAGCTTGAAGCTGTAGTGCAGCCCGTCCGGGCTGACCGTCCACTCGGTGGCCAGCAGCGGCTTGGGCTGGAGCTGCCGGTCATAGGTCAACAGCCCTTCGACGATCTTGGGCCCGATCTCCGTATTCCCCCCGGCCGTGGTGACCAGCGGCACCAGCGACGACGGCTCGGGGTCGATCACCCAAGTCAGGGTCTGGCCGGACTGTGCCAGGGCTGCGGGCGACAGCAGCACGGCAACGCCAGAAAAGGCCAACAGGGCGAAAGCGCGCCGCGTGAAGGGGGAAAAACTCATGGCAGAAACGGCACGGTGAGGGCAAAGAACGCCATCGTAGGAAGCCACGCCGGATTGCCGCAACGAAAAAAACAGCATGAACTTAGAAGAGCTTCATGCGCGGCACAGACCAACTGATCACAGCAAGAACTCCATCAGCGCCACGCTGGGCTTGTCCGGTCGCGGCCCCAAGTCCCGCCAACCCAGCCGGCGGTAAAACCCGAGGGCGAGCTGGTTGGACCAGCTGACGCTGAGGTTGAGCCGGCGCTTGCCGCGTTCGCCAAAGACCTGGACCAGCCGTTCATGCATCAGACGCCCATACCCCTGGCCGCGCGCTTCAGGCGTCAGACACAAGAGGCTGATGTAACCCACCGCCTCATCCGCCACGGTCTTGGCTTCGCACTGGCCCACGATGGCCCCGCCCACCCACAGATGAAGATTGCCGTCGGGAACCTGAGCAATATGGTGCGTCAGGCGCTTGCGGTACAGATCCGAGTCCTGCCCCATCTCCTGCGAAAAACCATCGAGACTTCCAAAGCTCGACAAGAACGACAGGCGACGAAATCCGACACAAATCTCGAACCGGGACGAGATGTCGATGCGCGAAAACTCAGGGGACATCGTGGTCTTCGAAGAGGGATGCAGAACCTGCACAGGGTGCAAAAGCACCTCGGGCAGTTTGTCAGATCGCCACCGCAGATGGATATCGGTTTTCCGTCCTAGGCGTTTCGCCGGCGGCTACCTAGCATCCGCCGCTAACTCCACCTCCCAACCTCCTGTCCTGCCATGACCCTGACCCGACGCCACCTCCTGCAATCGCTGCCTGTCGCGCTCGCCGCTGCGCCGCTGGCGCTGCCCGCCGCGCGTGCGCAGCAGCCGGCCGCCGCGGCCGGCACGCTGATCATCGGCACCACCACCGAGCCTTCGCTGCTGACCAGCGGCCTGACCACGGCCGGGCCGACGCAGCTGGTGTCGGGCAAGATCTTCGACGGCCTGTTGGCCTATGCCGAGGACGGCACGCCCCGGCCCGAGCTGGCCACCGCATGGACCGCCAGCCCGGACGGCCTGCGCATCACCTTCACGCTGCGTGGCGACGTGAAGTGGCACGACGGCCAGCCCTTCACCTCGGCCGACGTGGCGTTTTCGGTGCTGGAGATCTGGAAGAAGCTGCACGCGCGCGGCCGCGCCATCTTCGCCAACGTCGAACAGGTGCTCACGCCCGACGCACAGACCGCCGTGCTGGTGCTCTCCAAGCCCGCGCCCTACATCTTCAACGCGCTGGCGGCCGTCGAGTCGCAGGTGCTGCCGCGCCACCTGTACGCCGGCAGCGACCCGCTGTCCAACCCGCGCAACAACGCGCCCATCGGCACCGGGCCCTTCAAGTTCGCCGAGTGGTCGCGCGGGCGCGCCATCACGCTGGTGCGCAACGAGGCCTACTGGGGTGGGCGGCCGGCGCTCGAACGCATCATCGTGCAGCTCAAGCCCGACGCGCAGTCGCTGGCCTCGGCGCTGGAGGCCGGCGACATCCACCTGACCGAAGACCTCTCGCCCGCCGACGTCAAGCGGCTGTCGGCCAACCCAGCGCTGGATGTGAGCGTCTCGGATTCGCCCTTCAGCCTGACCAACGCCTACATCGAGTTCAACCAGGACCGCCCGGCCCTGCGCAATCCGCTGCTGCGCGAGGCCATCGCGCATGCGGTGGACCGCGACTTCCTGGCACGCAACGTCTGGCACGGCTACGCCGAGCCCGCCGATTCGCCCATCCCGCGCAGCCTGCGGGCCTTCTACGCACCCGATCCGGCGCTGCCCAAGTTCGACCTCAAGCGCGCCGAGGCGCTGCTCGATCAGGCCGGTCTGCCGCGCAACGCGCAGGGCATCCGGCTGACGCTCGACGCCGACCCCTACACCGCGCCGGCCACCGTCCAGACCGCACGCTACCTGCGCGCCAACCTGGCGCGGGTGGGCATCCAGCTCAACGTGCGCGGGCAGGACACGGCGCAGTTCATCAACCGCATCTACACCCAGCGCGACTTCGACGTGCTGATCTACATCGCCAACCCCGGCCCCGATCCGGTCATCGGCCTGCAGCGCTTTTTCTGGTCGAAGAACTTCAAGCCCGGCGTGCCCTTCTCCAACGGCGCGCACTACGCCAACCCCGAGGTGGATCAGTGGCTGGAGCAGGCCCAGGTCGAGACCGACGCCGCGCGCCGCCGCGACCTCTACACGCAATTCCAGCAGCAGGTCGCCCGTGACCGGGTCACGCAGACGCTGCTGTGGATCAACCGCACGCTGGTGGCGCGCGCCAGCCTGCGCGACTTCATCAACAGCGCCGACGGCATCCGGGGCAACTTCCTGCAAGCGCGCCTGGCGGCGGGCTGAGTCACGGGAGGGACACGGGACGCGGCACCGCGCCCGCTGCCCCGGGTTTTTCGCCCCGTCAGGGTCTGTCAGGGATGACGGGATGCAGGGCATGGTGGCTGCCGACCGCCCAGGATCCGAGCGGTAAGCCACAATCGGCGTCCTGCTCGAACAGGGTGCGGCTGCCCGGCCGCACCCAGCCCTCTCACCCCTCACCGGCCGCACGCCGCATGCGCAAGATCCACGTCATCGACACCCACACCGGCGGCGAGCCCACGCGGCTGGTCATCGACGGCTTTCCCGACCTCGGCACCGGCAGCATGGCCGAGCGCCGCGCGCGGCTGGCCGAACAGTTCGACGACTGGCGCGCCGCCACCGTGCTGGAGCCACGCGGCAGCGATGTCGTGGTCGGCGCCCTGCTGTGCCAGCCCCTCGATCCCGCCCACGCCGCCGGCGTAATCTTCTTCAACAACAGCGGCTACCTCGGCATGTGCGGCCACGGCACCATCGGCCTGGTCGCCTCCCTCGCCTACCTCGGGCGCATCCAGCCCGGCGAGCACACCATCGAGACCCCCGTCGGCGATGTGCGCGCCACGCTGCACCCCGACGGCAGCGTGAGCGTGCTCAATGTGCCGGCCTACCGGCTGCGCCACGCGCTGACGGTGGACGTGCCCGGCCACGGCGCCGTCACGGGCGACGTGGCCTGGGGCGGCAACTGGTTCTTCCTGGTCAGCCAGCATGGCCAGCGTGTCGCCAGCGACAACCTGCAGGCGCTCACCGACTACGCCTGGGCGCTGCGCCAGGCGCTCGCCGCGCAGGGCATCACGGGCGCGGACGGTGCCGAGATCGACCACATCGAGCTGTTCGCCGACGACCCGCAGGCCGACAGCCGCAATTTCGTGCTCTGCCCCGGCCGCGCCTACGACCGTTCGCCCTGCGGTACCGGTACCAGTGCCAAGCTGGCCTGCCTGGCCGCCGACGGCCAGCTCGCGCCCGGCCAGCTCTGGCGCCAGGCCAGCGTCATCGGCAGTGTGTTCGAGGCCAGTTACCAGCCCGCGCCCCCAGCGCCCGACGGCATCGCGCGCATCCTGCCCACGCTGCGTGGCCGCGCCCACCTGAGCGCCGACGCCACCCTGCTCATCGAGGAGGGCGATCCCTTCGCCTGGGGGATCGGCCGATAAGGCTTGCTGGCCGCCACGCGGGTTTGCGGGATGGCCGGCGCGACCGTTGCCGCGCCTCTTTTCCTCGCCCCTGGGATAATCGAGACCATGTCTACCCCGGTTTCGTCCCTGCCGGCCGCCCCCGAGGCGGCCGCTTCGTTTGCTTCATCGTCCCGCCCTGGCGCGGCCACCCGTGTCGTCGTCGGCCTCAGCGGTGGCGTGGATTCGGCCGTCTCGGCCTGGCTGCTCAAGCAGCAGGGCTACGAGGTGATCGGCATCTTCATGAAGAACTGGGAAGACGACGACAACGACGAATACTGCTCCTCGCGCCAGGACTTCATCGACGCCGCCAGCGTGGCCGACGTGCTCGGCATCGAGATCGAGCACGTCAACTTCGCCGCCGAGTACAAGGACCGCGTGTTCGCCGAGTTCCTGCGCGAGTACCAGGCCGGCCGCACGCCCAACCCAGACGTGCTGTGCAATGCCGAGATCAAATTCAAGGCCTTTCTCGACCACGCCATGCGCCTGGGGGCGGAAAAGATCGCCACGGGTCATTACGCACGCGTGCGCCTCAATGAATCGACCGACCGGCACGAGCTGCTCAAGGGGCTCGATCCGCTCAAGGACCAGAGCTACTTCCTGCATCGCCTGAACCAGGCACAGCTCTCGAAAACGCTGTTCCCGGTGGGCGAGCTGGCCAAGACCGAGGTGCGCCGCATCGCCGAGGAGATCGGCCTGCCGAATGCGAAAAAGAAGGACTCGACCGGCATCTGCTTCATCGGCGAGCGGCCGTTCCGCGACTTCCTCAACCGCTACATCAGCAAGGAACCCGGCCCGATCAGGGACGCGCGCGGCCGCGTGCTGGGCCAGCACGTGGGCCTGAGCTTCTACACGCTGGGCCAGCGCCAGGGCCTGGGCATCGGCGGCGTCAAGGAAAAAGGCGCGCAGCGCGGCGGCGGCGAGCACGCACCGTGGTTCGTGGCACGCAAGGACATCGAGCGCAACACCCTGTGGGTGGTGCAGGGCCACGACCACCCCTGGCTGCAGTACGACGGTCTGAGCGCCGGCGACGCCAGTTGGACGCAGGGCCAGCCGCCCGCGCCCGGCACCTACGGCGTCAAGACCCGCTACCGCCAGGCCGACGCGCCCGCGCGGCTGGCCGACGCCAATGACGGCACCTTCGCGCTCGAATTCGGCGAGCACCCGCAGTGGGCGGTCACGCCAGGGCAGTCGGCCGTGCTGTACGACGGCGACGTCTGCCTGGGCGGTGGCGTGATCGCGGCAGGGCGCGGCCGGGCTTGACCGCCGGGCCGGGTCAGCCCGGCAGGCGGTCAGACGATGTCGTCGTCGCCGCCATCGAAGAACCCGCCGTCATCGAACCAGCCACCGTCGTCGGCCGAACCGGCGTCGGCGACCTGTGTGGCGTCGGCCTGCACGCTGTCATGCCCGGGCAGCGCGTCATTGCCGTAATAGTTGGTGATGTTCTCCGTCACGTTTTCCGTCACGTTCTCGGTGACCGGCGTGTTGCCGGCCAGTTGATGGCCGCCGGCGCCGTTCATGAGGTGCTCGATGCCGTTGAACAGAAACATGCCGCCGGCCACGCCTGCCGCCGCCGCCGCCGCGTTGCCCAGGAAGCCGCCCATGCCACCACCCAGCAACCCCGGCCGGGCCCCGGCGAGCGCAGGCTGCGGGACATGCTGGGCCGGCGCGCTGGCGGGATAGCCGGCGCGCCCACCGATCTGGCTGCCGATGATCGAACCCGGTTGGGCCGCGGGCGCAGAGGGCGATGGCGCCGGCTCTGGCGAACGGCCCCATCCGCCTGCCGTCAGGCCGGACAGGAAACTGCGCGGCGCGGCCTGGGCGGCTTGCCGCGCGCTGGCCTGGGCCGCGGCCTCAAGGGCCTGGACTTTCTGCTCCAACGCCTGGATGCGGGCCTGCGCGCCGTCGAGCGCCTGCTCCTGCAGCAGCGAACGCTGGATGGTGAAGTACAGCGCGTCCGGCTGGCGCGCGGTCTGCTGGCGGATCAAGGCATCGGCCTCGGGGTCTTTCTCGACGCCGTGCACACCGGCCAGTTTGGCGAGGAAGTCTTCGAGCAGCGCACGTTCCTGCGGGGTCATGCTAAGTCCTTTCGAGTCGGGATCGCGGGTGGTGATGCGGGTTGCGATCACGCATGGCGCCATGCTGGCGTTCAGCGCTTAATGGCAGCTTAGAACCTGTTCACGATCTTTTCATGGGGTACGCAGGCCGCAGAATTCCAGGCCCCGGGCGTAAAAAAACCCCGCCAGGCGGGGTTCTCTGCGTGCAGCCGTCGACTCAGCCGCCCTTGTGGGTGCGCTTGCCGGGGTTCTTCTTGCTGCGGGTGTGGCTGCCGCGCTCCAGGCTGGAACGCTGGCCGCGGCCGCCGGTGGGCAGCGTGAAGCCAGGCAGGGGGGTCGGGGCCGGCGTGCGCTTGCGGTCGGCTTCGGTGACGATCTTGTTGCCCATGATTGCTCCTGAGGAAATCGGGTTTCGTTGGTGGAAAAACCGGGTATTAGGCCACAGATCGGCCGCTTGCGGATCGCTTTGCCTGCCTGGAGCCTCCCCGATGCGGCGTGCCCGCCACGCCGGCGGCCCTGGCCCGGGGCTGCGACCGGCTGCCGAGCTGCGCCACAATCGCGCCCATGCCCCGTTTCCACTGCCCCCTTCCCTCCCCCGAACTGGCGGCTGGCGCCGCGCTCGATCTGCCCGCCGGCGCCGCCCGCCATGTGCAGGTGCTGCGGCTGCAGCCGGGCGCGGCGATCACGCTGTTCAATGGCGATGGCCGGGAATACACGGCCGTAGTCACGCGCATGGGCCGCAGCGACGTGGCCGTGCGCATCGAAGGCAGTGTGGCAGTGGACCGCGAGATCGCGCAGGCGGTGCATCTGGCCGTGGGCGTGCCGGCCAACGACCGCATGGACTGGCTGGTCGAGAAAGCCACCGAACTGGGTGTCGCCAGCATCTGGCCACTGATGGCCGAGCGCGGCGTGCTGCGCCTCAAGGGCGAGCGCGCCGAGAAGAAACAGGCCCACTGGCAGGCGATTGCCGTGGCCGCCTGCGAGCAGTGCGGCCGCAACCGCGTGCCGCTGGTCCACGCGCCGCTGGAGCTGCCGCGCCTGGCCGAGGCGGTGCAGGCGCACGCGCCGCAGGCGGCCCGGCAGGTGCTGTCGCTGGCCCCGAGTTCGCGCCCCTGGCGCGCGGACGAGCCCATGGCGAACGGCGTGGTGCTGGTCAACGGCCCCGAAGGGGGCCTGGCACCGGCCGAGGAGGCGCTGCTGCTGGCGCAGGGTTTCCAGCCCGTCTCGCTGGGCGCGCGCGTGCTGCGCGCCGAGACCGCGCCGCTGGCCGTGCTGGCGGCGCTGGGCTTGCGAGACGCGGCAGGCTGACGGCTGCCGCTGCCGCGCTGGGCTCGCTCGATCAGCGACGCGCCAACCGCGTTCTGCCAGCCAAGTCACGACGCCCTGTCACAGCGCCCTGTCACGACCGTCAGCGCTGCACGCCCCACTTGCGCACCGTGGCGCGCTCCAGCGCGGCGAAGACCACGTTCTCCACCACCAGGCCGATGGCGATCACCAGCACCAGGCCGGCGAACACACGGTCGGTGTAGAGCTCGTTGCGGTTCTGGAAGATGTACCAGCCCAGCCCGCCCTTGCCCGAGGAGGCGCCGAACACCAGCTCGGCTGCGATCAGCGTGCGCCAGGCGAAGGCCCAGCCAATCTTCAGGCCCGAGAGGATGGCCGGCAGCGCCGCCGGCACCAGGATCTGCAGCACGTAAGGCAGGCCCTTGAGGCCATAGTTGCGCCCGGCCATGCGCAGCGTCTCGGGCACGCCCTGGAAGCCGGCATAGGTGTTGAGCGCCAGCGGCCACAACACCGAGTGGATCAACACGAAGATCAGGCTGCCCTGCCCCAGGCCAAACCACAGCAGCGCCAGCGGCAGCAGCGCGATGGCCGGCAGCGGGTTGAACATGGAGGTCAGCGTGGACAGCAGGTCGCGCCCGAACTGGGTGGACACCGCCAGCGTGGTCAGCAGGAAGGCCAGGAAGATGCCGGCCAGATAGCCCTGCACCAGCACGGCCAGCGAGATGCGCACTTTCTCGAACAACTCGCCGCTGGCCAGGCCCTCGGCCAGCGCCAGCGCGGTGGCGCTGGCGGTGGGCAGCAACAGGTCGTTGTCCTGCCAGCGCGCCAGCAGTTCCCACAACACGGCCAGCGCCGCGATGATGAGGCTCTTGCGCAGCCAGCCGTGCTGCCACAGGCGCGTGGCCAGAGGCAGCTCGCGCTCGACGGGGATTTCGACGAAGGGTTCGAGCGTGCGCTCGTATTCGGCCCGGATGGGCGGGTTCAGCGGGGTACTCATGGTGTCTTTTCTCGCGGGGCGTCGATCAGGCCGCGACGGCCTGGGGCCCCGCCTGCTCGGGGAAGGGACTGCTGGCGTCTTCCTCGAACAGCAGCCGGTGGATGCGCTGGGCGGCGGACTGGAAATCCTCGCCGCCCAGGCTGTTCAAGTCCCAGGCGTGGCTGTTGATCTCGGCACGCACGCGGCCCGGGTGCGGCGAAAGCAGCGCCACGCGGTTGCCCACCACCAGCGCCTCCTCAATGGAGTGGGTGACGAACAGCAGGGTGAAGCGCACCTCGTCCCACAGCGCCAGCAGCTCTTCCTGCATCTTGCGGCGGGTGAGCGCGTCGAGCGCGGCGAAGGGCTCGTCCATCAGCAGCACCTTGGGCTGCATGGCCAGCGCGCGCGCGATCGCCACGCGCTGCTTCATGCCGCCCGAGAGCTGGTGCGGATGGACGTCGGCGAACTTGGCCAGCCCGACCTTGTCGAGGTAATGCAGGGCGCGCTCGGCCGCCTCCTTGCGCCCCAGCGTGCGCGAGGCCAGCAGCGGGAACATGACGTTCTGCTTGACGGTCTTCCACGGCGGCAACTGGTCGAACTCCTGGAACACCACGATGCGGTCGGGGCCGGGCCCGCGCACCCCCTGGCCGCCCAGGCGGATCTCGCCCTCGGTCGGCGCGATGAAGCCGGCGACGGCTTTCAGCAGGGTCGACTTGCCGCAGCCCGAGGGGCCGAGCAGCACGAAGCGGTCGCCCTGGTAGACGTCGAAATCGACGCGGTGCGTGGCGCGCACCACGCGCTCGGGCGTGCGGTACTCCAGCGTCACGCCGTCAACGCGCAGCAGCAGGCCCGAAGGCTCGGGTGCGGGCGGCGCCGAGGGCGCGGGGACCGCAGCGGCTGCGGCTGCGGCTGCGGAAGGCGTGGCGGCGGACGGATCGGACACGGGGTCGGATTCGCGGCGCACGGCGTTGCTACGGACATTCATGGGCGGGCGGTCTCCGCGGCTCAACTGCCGTTGGCGGTCAGCGGGTCTTGGAAGAAATAGTCCTTGATCGACTTCGGCTCGTTCTTGATGGCGCCGACGCGGTGCAGGAACTGACCCAGGCCCAGGGTGTTCTCGGGCTTGACCTTGAACTGCACTTCAGGGTTCTTGATGACCTGCAGCAGCAGATTGCGGTCGATCTTGGCGCCGGTCACGCGGATGTAGATGTCGGCCGCCTGCTCGGGGTGGGCAGTGATGAACTTGGCGGACTCGTCGAGCGCTTCGACAAAGGCCTTGTAGGTCTTGGGGTTCTGGTTGCGGAACTTCTCGGTGGCGTAGAGCACGGTGGCCGAGCTGGGGCCGCCGAGCACGTCGTAGGACTTGAGCACGATGTGCGCCTGCGGGTTGCCGGCCAGCGACTGCTCCTGGAACGGCGGGTTGCCGAAGTGGCCGGTGATCTCGGTGCCGCCCTTGATGATGGCGGCGGTGGCGTCCGGGTGCGGCACGGCGACCTGGAGCTTGTCGAGGCGGTTGTAGTCCTTGTCGCCCCAGAGCTGGGCCGAGGCGAACTGCAGGTAGCGCGACTGCACCGAGACGCCCACCGCCGGCACCGCGATGCGGTCCTTGTCAGTGAAATCGGCGATCGTCTTCACGCTGGGGTTGTTGCTGACCAGGTAGTAGGGGAAGTTGCCCAGCGAGGCCACGCCCTTGACGTTCTGGCGGCCCTTGGTTCGGTCCCAGATGGTGAACAGCGGCCCGACGCCGGCGCCCGCGATGTCCACGTTGCCCGACAGCAACGCGTCGTTGACGGCCGCACCACCCGAGAGCTTGACGTAGTCGACCTTGATGTCGAGGCCGGCGGCCTTGCCGTGCTTCTCGATGAGCTGCTGGTCCTTGGCGACGTTGAGCAGCAGGTAGACGATGCCGAACTGCTCGGCGATGCGCAACTGGCCTTCGGCCTGGGCCGGCAGGCTGGCGGCCAGCAGGCTGGCGCCGGCCAAAACGGCCGCGACGGCGCGGCGCTTGAATTTCTGGATCATGGAAACCTCCTCAGGGATTTGTGAAATAAGAAACGAAAAACGGGCAACGGTGTCCAGGCGTCACAGCTTGGCCAGCGACACTTCGGTCGACTTCACCAGCGCCACCACCTCGGAGCCGACGACCAGCCCCAGCTCGTCGACCGAGCGGGTGGTGATGACCGAGGTGACGATGCCCCAGGGCGTCTCGACATCGACCTCGGAGACGACATCGCCCCGGATGATTTCGCGGACCTTGCCCTTGAACTGGTTGCGCACGTTGATGGCCTGGATGGTCATGGAAAACTCCGGAAGGGAAAGGAAGGGAAAAGATGGGGTCAGCCGGCCGCGGCCGCCAGGGCCAGGTCGAGATCGGCCTTGAGGTCGTCGATGTGCTCGATGCCGACGGACAGGCGCACGGTTTCCTCGCTGACGCCGGCCCGGGCCAGTTCCTGCGGTGAGAGCTGGCGGTGCGTGGTCGAGGCCGGATGCGTGGCCAGCGAGCGCACGTCGCCGATGTTGACCAGCCGCGTGAAGAGCTGCAGCGCGTCGAGGAACTTCGCGCCGCCCTCGCGGCCGCTGCCGATGCCGAAGGTCAGCACGCCGCTGGCCTTGCCGCCCAGGTATTTCTGCGCCAGCGCATGGTCGGGGTGGTCTTCGAGACCGGCGTAGTTGACCCAGGTCACGGCCGAGTGGGCCTGCAGGTGGCGCGCCACGGCCAGCGCGTTGTCGCTGATGCGGTCGACGCGCAGCGGCAGCGTCTCGATGCCCTGCAGGATCTGGAAGGCGTTGAAGGGCGAGATGGCGGCGCCCGTGTTGCGCAGCGGCACCACGCGCGCGCGGCCGATGTAGGCGGCCGGGCCCAGCGCCTCGGTGTAGACCACGCCGTGGTAGCTCACGTCG
>JASGEH010000127.1:0-40396 GCA_047606565.1 Comamonas sp. | reverse complement strand
GCGGCGGGCCGGGGCTGGGTGCTGGCGGCCAGCAGCGCCCAGCCGGTGCGCGCGAGCCGCACGGGCGCGGTGGGTTGGGCCGATGCGGCCAGCAGCGCCAGGCCCGCGCGCTTGATCCGCCCGCCATCGACGGACGCAAGACGCTGCGCACCGGCCAGCACCGCCAGCCCGGCGTTGCTGAGGGCGGCCGGGCTGTCGAGCACGGGTGCGGGTGTGCCGGCCAGCAGCGCCACGCCCGCGCGCGCCAGCACCGTCTGCGGTGGTGGCGCGGCGCTGGCCGCCAGCAGCGCAGCGCCCGCGCGGGCCAGGTGGACGGGGTTGTCCTGGGCGCTACGGGCGCCCGTCAGCGCCAGCGCCGAGGCGCGCGACAGGTAGCCGGTCATGCCTTAGACCTTGGCGATGCGCGACGAGATATTGACCCCGCCGCCCGAGACGTTGTAGATGCGCTGCAGCGTCCACAGCCCCGCCGTGGCCGCGCTGTTGTAGCCGCCGCCGACCATGGGGTACATGGTATTGGCGTTCGTGCTGTTGGTGTAGGTGTAGTAATCGGGCAGGAAGGTCGCGGCCGCCGCGCGCGCGCCGGGCAGGAACAGCGCATCGAGCGCGGCGCTGCCGCTGGCGATGGTCGTCGGGTAGCCCGAGGTGGTGACCACGCCGGTGAGGGTGGCGTAGGTCTGCGAGCCATCGGGCAGCCAGACCGTGGGCGCGGCGTGGGTGCCGAGCAGGCCGTCGATGTACTGGAAGGAGTTGCCCCACAGTTCGTGGATGCCGCGCCAGACGCACGCCGTGGATCCCGTCGTCACGGGCGCGTCGGCATCGGCGCCTGCGGCGATGGCGCTTTGCACGTCAAAACTCGCCAGCTCGATGAGCGCCAGCATCTGGATGGCGCCGAGCTGGTAGATGTCCCACATGCGAAAGCCGCTGACATCGCCCACGTTGCGGGCCGTCGCCATGGCCAGGAAGTTGGCGCGCGAGGTGCTGACCAGCGGCGCGGCGCCGGCCACCGAGGCGATCTTGGTGCTGTCGTCCGCGTCCGCGCTGGCCTCATAGGCGCCGATCAGGAAATGGTCCACCGCCGCGCCGGCCTTGTAGAAGGCCGGATGCAGCGCGAAGCCCGCCAGCGGCTCGGGCGAGATCCACCACTGGTGCGCGCTGCGCCGGTAGTAGAAGGCGGGGATGCGCACCATGGCCTGGCCGTCCACAGTCTCGGCCGTGATGGCGCTGTAGAGGGGGTGGCTGGCGTAGTAGTCGTCGGCCACGAACACCGGCTGCGACCGGGCGTTGATGCGCTCGACGCCCAGCTCGCCGCTCTCGGGCTTGGTCCACACACGCGCGCCGATGACCGGCGCGGTGTGGGCCTGGGCGTCGAGCAGCACGCCGAAGGAGGCGGCCAGCGCGGCGTCGCGCGTCCAGCCCTCGCCGGTGGCCGGGTCGGCATCGAAGACGGCCAGGTCGTTGATGTAGGTGGAGGCGGCCGGCAGGCCCACGGCGGCGTAGTCGGTGGCCGCGCCGCTGCGCACGGCCTGGATGAGGCGGCGCGCCTGCGCGTCGGTGCGGCGGCCGGCAAGCGTGACGCCCAGCGCGTAGATCAGCCCCGCGTCTTCGGGCAGCGCGGCGGTGGCGGTGTAGAGGTCGAGCGCGCCGGGGGTGGCCGATTGCAGGGCGGTGGCGTCGCTGGCCGCGCTGTGGTGGCCGACCTGGCTGGCGTTGCTGCTGCCGGCCGCGCGCGTCCACTCGGCCTGCACGTCGGCGGCGGCCGGGCGCCAATGCACGCGCGCGGTGCGGCCGATGCGCTGGGCGTCGGCGCCATAGGCCACGTAGAGGTCGCGGATGCCGATCGTGTGCTGGCTGGCCGCGTCGAAGCGCAGGGCCGACAGGTAGAGGCTGGTGGCGGCGGCCACGGTGGCGCTGCTCTCATGCACGACGTTGTCGTCGACCCAGGCGCGCAGCGTGCCGCTGGCCGCGTCGAACTCGAATTCGAGGTAGCTGTACGTGCCGTCCATGGGGATGCGCTTTTGCTCGCTGGTCCCGTCCACGGCCAGGGCGATGGAGCCGTCGGTCTGCACGAAGAACAGATTGGCGCCGGCGTGGCCCACGCCCAGCACGTTGGTGACGGTGGTGGGCAGGGCCTCGTCGCGCCGCAGGCGAAACCGAAACCCGACGATGACGCGGCTGGCGGTGAGCGTGGGCAGCGGCCGCGCGATGCCCAGGCGCGAGGTGCTGGAGGTGCCCAGGCCGACCAGCGACAGCTCTTGGCAGACGGCGGCATCGGGCCAGGCGTCGGCGGCCTCGATGCGCGCATAAAAGCCATTGCCCATGGCCGACAGCGCGTTGGTCAGCGTGTAGTAGGACGCGGCCAGCTCGCCGGAGGTGGCGGCGCCCACGGCGCTGGCCGGGTACTGGTCGAAGCCCTCGAAAAACAGGATTTGAGCCATGTGTGAATCTCCTTTGAATCAGCGCGCGACGATGCCGAACTGCAGATCGGCCAGCGGCCAGGCGCCCCAGGCGCTGCCGTCGGGCTGCTGCTCGAAGACGGCCTGGTGGAATTGGTAGTCCTGGCCCAGGGTGCGGGGGGTCTCGGCGGTGACGGCGCCGTCCGCGCCCAGGGCCAGGCCGATGCTGCGGTCGTCCAAGTCGCCCTTGCGGGCGTAGGCGGTGACCGCCACGGCCAGCACGTCGGGCGTGCCGTCGAGGCTGGCGGGCGTGGCGGTGTAGAGGTCGGCCGCGCCGGCCACGTTGGATTGCAGCGCGGCGGCGACGGCGGTATCGGCCAGCACCTGGCCGACGGCGGCGGCGTGGCTGGCGTAGCCGCTGCCGGCCACCAAGTCCCAGCCGGCGGCGGCATCGGCCGTGGGCAGGTGGGTGAAGACGCGGCGCGTGGGCATGCGCGCCGGGGCCACGTACTGGCCCGGGTTGGCGTCGATGCCGATGACGTCGTCGAGCAGCAGCACGGCGGGCGCGGCGGCCGCGCCGTACTGGCCCCAGGTGATGGCGAGGTCGCCGTCGGCAAACGTGAGCCCGCTGGCCTCGACCTGCGGCGCGTCGCCGCCGTTGACCCAGACGGCCAGGGTGCCGGCGGCGCGGTCGGCGACCACGTCGAACTGCCAGCGGTGGTCGAGGATGAGCACGTCGGTGCCGATGGTCTGGCCGATGTGCAGGCGGCCGGTGCTCGCGCTCCAGTCCACGTCGACGCCGCCCACGCTGCACACGCGGGCGCGGGCCTCGCTGGCGGTCAGCGCGAAGCTGAACACGGCCACGTCGCCGGAAACCGCGCGCGAGATGCTGGGGTTGCCCGCCTGCGTGCCCAGCGTGAGCTGGATGGCGCGGCCGAGATCAGCCTCGACCGAGGCGGTGTTGGTGTCGCTGAGGTCGGCGCTTTGGAAGCCGGCGGCGGCCAGCCAGGTTTGCAGCGCGGCGGCGTTGCCGGCGATGGCGTCGAAGCCGTCCATCCATGCGATTGCCATGTGGGTTTCTCCTGTTGGGGGGTCTGTGGATCAGTCCCGCGCGACGAGGCCGGCGGGGGTGTCGAGGTCGGCGGCGGTGGCGTCCCATGCCGCGTAGCGCCAGGCGTAGTCGGTGCCCAGCGCGGCGGTGGGGGTTTCGGCCTCGCCCAGGGCCAGGCCCAGGCTGCGCTGGCCGAGGTCGGCGCGCAGGGCGCGGGCGACCAGGCCCACGGCCAGCACCTCGCCCGAGAGCGCGGGCGTGCCGAAGGTGAACAGCGCGCGGGCGCCGGTGGCGGTGGTCTGCAGGTAGCGGTCGTCTTCGGGCGGGCGCAGGTTGACGTGCTGCCAGTGCGCGCTGCCGTCCACGCTGGGGGTCCAGGCGGCTTCGATGTCGGTGGTCGGCAAGTCGGTGCCGATGGCCAGCGGCCCCAGGCGCTGGCTGGCGACGTAGAGGCTGCTGATGCGGGTGGTGGCGGCCACGGACTCGGTCGGCAACTGGCCCCAGATGAGGGTGAAGTCGGCCATGGCCTGCCCGGCGTCGGGCAGCGGCGCGGTGATGTCGAGCACGTCGTTGAACCACACGGCCACCGTGCTGGCCGCGCGGTCGATGACGACCTCGCAGTACATCCAGGCGTCGCGGATCAGCAGCGCGCTGCCCGCCACGCCCAGCAGCGCGGCGCTGCGGCCGGGCCAGTCGAGGTCGAGCAGGCCGTCGATGCGCACGATGCGCCCGCGTGCGCTGGCGCGGAAGGCGAAGCCGATGGCGACGACGTCTGTGGTCGCCGCGATGGTGCGGGCCAGCCGCGCGGGCGCCTCTGCCGTGGAGGCGAGCTGCACGGCGTGGGTGCCGTATTCCGGCCCGTCTTCGACGGTGGCGCTGTCGCTGACGGTGTAGCCGGCCTCGCGCAGCAGTGCGGGCGTGCCGCGCAGGAACTGGCCGAAGCCGTCGAGGTGGTGGAGGGTCATCAGGCGGCCTCCGGCAGCGCCAGCCGCAGGGTGATGCCGACGCCGGCCAGGGCGCTGGCGCCCGCGCCGCTGACGATGGCGAGGGTGTCGCCGATGGCGAAGGGGGTGGCGGACTCGACGGCGAAGGTGCCGGTGCTGCTGCCGGCGGCGAAGGTGATGTGGCCGATTTCGAGGCCGTTGTGGTGGATGGCGAGGGTGGCCGGGGTCGTGGGCGCCGTGCCGACCGCCACGGCCGTGGACCCGGGCGCCGCCACCGCGAGCTGCGCGGGCCGCGCCAGCGGCAGGGCGAAGATGACCTCGCCTGGCACCAACTGATAGGGGGCGCTGATCGCCACGTCGTAGGCGTAGAGCGCCGCCATGGCCGCCAGCGCCAGGCTGGCCGACTGGCCCGCTGCCTCGGCGTAGGCGCGCGCGGCCAAGACCGCAGCCTGCTCATCATGGACGGCGGGGTATGGCGGCGTATTGGCCTCCAGCGTCACCAGCGCCTCGGAGGACTCGTCATCGACGGTGATCTGCGCGCGCTGCAGCAACTGGCCCGAGGCCTGCGCGGTCAGCACGTAGTGGGTGCCCGCCGCGCCTCGTGCATTGGGCCAGATGCTGGCGAGGTAATCGCCGGGCACGGCCGGGTCTTCGGCCATGTCCCAGGCCAGCGGCACCACGTCTGTGCCATCGATCTCGTAGGCCGACAGCATCAGATCCAGGGTGGCCCCGGGCAGGGCCGCCCCCAGATGGCTGAGCAAGCGCACGCGCAGCGGTCGGGTCGTCAGCATCAGTAGCCAATCGCCAGGTAGTCCACGTGGCGACCGACGTCGCCCACGCTCAGGTCGGCGATCCGGTCGCAACGCATCATGATCTGCGTGGTGCTGGTCCAGATCACACGGGCCAGGGTGTCGTCGTCGCCCTCATTCTCGATGCGGATAGAGCCGTAGGCGCGCAGACAGGCGGTCGGGAAGGCCAGCGGGAAGTTCAGCGTGACGTTGGTGTCCCACGCCATCGAGGGGGAGCCGCCCCATTGCAGAATCAGGCCGCCGGGCAGGCGCTGCCAGCCACTGGCGGCGAGCGCCTGGTTGCCGCCGATGAAGTCGCCATGGGGCACATAGGCGGACAGCGAGTCGGCCAGGTCCGAGACATTCCGAGCCAGGGAATCCAGCCGCTGGCCCAGTGTCTCCAGGGTCTGGCCGAGGACCAACTGCTCCTCACTGACCGGCGCCACGCCGCCGTGGATCAGTTTCTGGACGGCTTGCAGCAACACCTGGTAGGAGGCGGGCATGTCCGCATCGAACTGCACGCCGGCCAGGCCAGCGGCTTTGATGACTTCCATCAAACTCCAGATCAGGGCGTTGAGGTCTTGTTCCGAGACGGCCGTGGGCAGGGCCTGGCTCTCGCTGTGCATGCGCTGGCCGGTCGAGCCGTGGACGCGGTAGGCGTTGCTCAGGGTGTAGTCCATGGGATGGGTGCTCCTCAGATCAGGATCAGGTGGATGGCAAAGCGCGCCGGCACGAAGCGGCGCAGCAGGCAGCGCAAGTCGTGCGCGACCTGGTCGCCCAGCAGCAGGCGCTGGCCGACGGCGTGGGCACCCGCGCGAAAGCGCCCCCCCGGCAGCGTGACGGTGATGTAGAGCTGGCCGTCGAGCGCGCCCAAGGCGCGGCCCACGCGGTGGCCGGCGCGAAACGGCGTGTTGTAGGCCACGGTGGCCGTGTAGCCCAGGCTGGCGCACAAGGCCTTGATGACCTCTGGCGCGGCGGGGCTGGAGTTTTCGTAGGGCAGCACGGTGCCCTGCAGCCGTGTCAGCACCTGCTGGCGGCGAATGGCCTCGGACTGGTTCGCGCCCATGCAGCGGTCGGGCAGGCCCAGCGCGGCCTCCCACTCGGCCAGGCGCGTGGCCGGCTCGCCGTCCTGCCAGCGTGCGGGCTGCCACTGGTGCACGGTTGCCCCGGTCCAGCCGTGCAGTTCCTCGAAGGCGCCGGCCAGGCCGTCGATCACGCGCATTAGCACCGATTCGGCATGGCGCGGCCAGGCAAAGCCCGTGGGCAGCAGGTAGGCCAGCGCCTGGGCGAACTTGCCGGCCATCAGACGAACTCCACCGTGCCCAGCACCAACAACTGGTCGTAGCTGTCGACGGCCAGCATGGCGCCGCTGGCGACCTCGGGCGCGAACAGGGTGTGGTTGTATTCGCCCGTCACGCTGCTGATGGCCTCGACCACGTGGTTGACCGGCAGGCCCTGGCCCGGCTGGGCCTCCAGGAAGAACAGATCCGCCAGCGATGCCATCACCGCCGTGCGGATGGCCGCCGTGTCCGGGCTGAGCCGGATCGTGAACGGCACCACCACCGCATCCGGCACGATCACATGCAGTTCGTCGGGCGGCGCCCGGCGCGGATCGCGGATGTAGTCGTAGACGATCTGCCGCTGCCCTTCGGTGGGCAGCCCCGGCGTGACGTTGCCGTCGGCCATGATGATGACGCCCGCGCTGGTCGGCCCGGCCGGGTTGCGCACGCCCCAGGCGCGCGTGATGCCGGCCACCTGCAGCGCCCAGCGCGCGTAGTCGGCGGGACTGCCGCCCATGGGCTCATTCGCCAGGCGCTGCTGCAGGCGGTAGATGGCCTGGGCGTCGGTCTCGATGTCTGCGCCGCCGGTCAGGCCCGCCGAGGCCACGAAGGCGCTGTCGATGCCGGTGACCGGCGACACCAGCGTCAGCGCCTCGCCAGCCGCCACATCGCCCGCCAGGCCGGCATCCTGCGCGGCCAGGGCCGGCGTCACCACGCCCGCCGAGACCACCGCGTCGGCCAGCACGCGGTACTGGCGGCCATCGCCGTGCTGCAGCAGCGTGTCGGCCTCCAGGATCGCGCCGTCGACGCCGCTGCCCGTGGCGGTGCCGCGCGCGGCCGCCGCTTCCTTGCGCGGCATGCCATAGGTCGCCATCCAGCCGTCCAGGAAATCCCCCGATGAGTAGATCGGCACCGCCTGGCGCGCGATGAAGTCGCGCATGTAGCGGTAGGCGCCGTGCAGCCCCGCCGCTTGCACGAAGGACAGGGCCTTCACGTTGCTGCGCGCCAGCTCCAGGTCGAAAGCGCCCAGGGCTTGCGGGTCGGCGCCCTGCGCGGCATAAGCCAGCGACTGCTGCAGCAGCCGCGCCGCGTTGGCGCGCAGCTCCTCGATGCCGGGCACGGGCACGTTCAGCGGTGTGGTCATTGCGCGGCCCTGCGGATGCTGGTGCCCCACAGCACGTCGTAGACCGGCTGCACCTGGCCGGGCTTGTAGACCTGCGGCCGCACGGCCAGGCGGTCCTGGCGCTCGCCGGCCCAGGCCGCCGTCACGGCCACGCGGCTGGCGATCTCGTCGCGCACCAGCCAGGCCAGCGCCTCCTGCGCCTCGAAGCGGGCGCGCTCCAGCACGCCGGCCGTGGCCTTGCTCACGTAGCACAGCCACAGGCCGCTGCCCCAGGCGTCGGTACGGCCCTGAAAGTCGTCGCCCATGTACTCGTCGCCCACCCAGCCGCGCCGGTCGGTCTGGCCCAGCGGCAGCGCGTCGTCGCGGCCGGCGCGGCGGTCGCTGAACAGGCTCAGGATGATGGCCGTCTGCAGCGTGTCTTCCAGCGCCAGCGCATAGGTCGCCAGTGCCTCCACGCCCGCCACGGCCACGCCCGTTCGATGGTCCACATAGGCGGCCTGCGCCACGGCCGTGGGCGGCGCCAGGCGCCAGTCGAACGGCACGCCGAACACGGCGGCCGCGTCGGTGGTGCTGGGCTGGGGGCGGGTCGCAATATCAAACATGCGACCAGTGTCTTTTTTGGCCGCCGCACGGTCATGGTGAAGCAGTTCACCAAAAGAGACTGGCCCCCAGGTCATTCGCTGGCGCGAATGCCCGCCCCCCCGAGGGGGAGCCTTTGGCCTTGGGGCGGCCCGGCGGCAAAACAAGGCCCCCAGGTCATTCGCTGGCGCGAATGCCCGCCCCCCGAGGGGGAGCCTTTGGCCTTGGGGCGGCCCGGCGGCAAAAGCAAAGGGCCGGAGGATCACCCCCGGCCCTTGCCCTCTCAACTGCCCAAACGGGCTTCTCGCTACAGGTGTCGGGTCACAGCCACTGGATCGGCGCCAGCACGTTGAACGTCACGTCGACCGAGCCGCCGCCGATCTCGCCCATCTCGCCGAAGCTGCACTTGGGCATCAGCGCGCGGCGCTTGCTGTGGGTGTCGCGGGCGGTGATCTGCACGTCGCTCAGGCCCGAGTAATCGGACGGATTCACCGTGCTGGCGAACTGGATCTTGCAATGCAGCGTGGTCGGCACGCGGGCGCGGGTCTGGAAGTCATCGCCGCTGGCGCTGGGCACCACGGTGTTCTGGAAGCGCGCGGCGCCCGTGAGCGTGGCCGTGCCGTCCTCGATGGCGATGGCCTGGCCGGCCACCACAATGGCGTCGATCTTGAAAAGCGTATTCGACATCGAATGCTCCTATGGGTTGGTGGTTGATGCCGATCAGACCTGGCCGGCCACAACCATGCTGGTGACCTCGGTCTGGTAGTGCTGCGTGACGATCACCGGCTCGTCCAGGATCTTCAGCTTGCCGTTGGGGCCATCTACTTCCACCACGAGCTGCTCGCGGTAGTAGTCCGGGTGCTGGCACAGCGCCACGTCGCAGAACAGCTTGTAGATGCCGATCATGATTTCCTCGCCCAGGTCCACCGTCATCACCTTTTGGCCCGGGATCGGCTCGGTGATGTACTGCGCCAGCTTGTAGCCCCGGTACTTGGTCTGGAACTCGGTCACCACGAACCAGCGGTAGTAGCTCATGGTCTTGATCCAGCACAGCTCGGCCATGCTGCGGTCGGCCGCGCCCGCCGCGCTGCGCTTGTAGTTCGTCACCAGGCGCAGCAGGCCACCCGTGGCGTCGCTGTAGATCTCCAGCGGGCTGCCGCCGGCCGACAGCAGATTGTTCATCTGGTCGACCATCCAGTGGTCGCCCTGGCGCGGCCCCTTGTAGCCGGTCAGCACGATGCCGGTCTGCGGCACGGCCGGGTCGATGGCGGCCTGGGCCTCGATAGCCGCGCCGGCCATGGCCGCCGTTTCCCACGGGCTGGTGCAATCCTTGGTCACCGCGATGGTGTGCACGTGGGCGCTGTTGCGCGCAGCCAGTGCCGTCGTGATGGCCGATTCCGTGCCGCGCAGGCAGTTGACGACCGCGCCGTCCTGCATGTTGTTGGCGGTCCAGCGCGCGGCCAGCTCGGCCTCCAGCAGCACCAGGTTGGCCGAGTCGGTGAAGGGGCAGACGATCTCGGTGGCCCGGTACAGGTTCATGGCCGCGATCATCGGCGTCACATCCGGGTTCACCGCACCGCCGCTCAGGGGCGCCACGGCCAGCGTCACGCCGGTCGCCAGCACGTCGTCGGCGTAGTAGGCCACGCGCACATCGATGTCGTTGCCCGTGGGGCCGCCCCAGCGCGCCGTCAGCGTGACCACGCCAGCGGCAGCGGCTGCAGTTACCGGCAGCTGGGTCTTGGCGTTGACGGCCGCCGCCAGCTTGGCCGCCAGCGTCGCGGCCGTGTCGCTGGCCGTCACACCCACGCTCAGGCGCTCGCCGCCCACGTAGAGCATGGCCTCGCCGGCGCTGCCCGCCACCACGGTCGCGGTCACCGTGCCCGTGGCCGCCACGGCATCGGTGCCCGTGTCGATGGCGATGCAGTCAATGGGCAGGCCCAGGCCCGCATTGGCCTTGGCCGCGCGCCACATGCCCACCAGCATGCTGCCCTCGCCAAAGGCGGCGATGGCATCCGTCTCAGTGCTTACGGTGCGGATGGCGCCCAGCGTGGCCGATCCGGTGGGCAGCTTGTGCCCCACAAGTAGCAAGCGCCGGGGCATGCCGCGCAAGCCGCGAATCGCGTTGCTGAAATCGATCTTGGCCGCCACGAATGGCACCAGGAAGTTGAGGCTGAGCAGATTGGTCAAAGCCATTTCAGAGTCCTTTCAAGAGGTGCAGCAAAGGGATGAGAAAACCGGTTCGAAGGGGCTCTCATGGCGCTGGCGCGCCACCCGCATCGCATGGAAGCGCCAACGGCCCATCCAAGTGACAGCGTGGGCGGGCTTTGCCCGACCAGGGCTGTCGCCCCCTTGAGGGGGAAGCGCCGCAGGCGCTTCGGGGGTGGTCTCATGCCAGCACCAGGTCGCCATCGGCCAGCCGGCGCAGCAGCGTCACGGTCACCGTCTGCGGCGTAGCCTGGCCCGCCGCGAAGGGCTGGCCGGTTTCGTTGTTGATCAGCACCGCGCCCTCGGCCACCTTCACGGTGATCTGTTCGCCCAGGCGGGGCGTGGCGGTGATGGTTTCTGTCTTGCTTGCCATGTCATTGCTCCAGGGGTTTGAACGTCACGTCTTCGGTCACCAGCAGGTCGGCCGGCTCGGGGGCTGGCGCGGCGGCCGCGTTGCCCTGGTGCACGGCGTCGGTGATCTCCACCCGCACCAGGTCATCGGTCTGTTGGCGCAGGCTTTGGTACAGGCCGTCCAGCGGCTGCCTGGGCTTCACGGCCTGCCACCAATCGACCAGGAACAGCGCCTGCCCCTTCTTGTCGAGCGCCGCGCTGTACAGGTTGTCGGCGCGCGGATCGGCTTCCAGGCCCGCGATGTCCATCACGTCGGTGCAGGTCGGCCGCCACATCGTCAGCGTCAGCGCCAGGCGGTCGGCCAGGTTCATGGCCAGGGCCAGGCGGTCGGCCCGGCTGCGCTTGGTCTCGGCCACCACGAATGCGGCCATGCGCACCAGGCGCACGCCCCGGCCGGTCAGCAACTGGCTCTCGCCATTGCCGGGCTTCCAGCCCAGCACCGACACGAAGATGGCCGGGCACGCATAGCTGGTGCGCGTGGACTCGTCAGCGTTGAACTGCCCGCCGTAGGGCTCGACCGCCACCACGTCCTTCTTGTCGAACTTCGCGCGTATTTCGGCAATGGCCGCATCGAGCAGAATCTGGCTCACTGGATGCTTCCCAGCTCCGCGAGCAGCAGTTCACCCACCTCGCGCTCCTGCTCCGGCCCCATGCCCAGCACCGGCCTCGCCTCGATCCGCGTCTTCTTGCCGCGCCCCGTCATGCCGCCGAAGTGGTGGATGGCCGAGTACACCAGGGCCGATCCCACCTCCACGCCATCGCGCGTCAACTGGTACACATAGCTGTCGTACAGGTGGTGCCGGTCGATCAGCGTCTTGCCCTTGCGCTCGCGCGCGGCCCGGGATTGGGGCATGGGGCTGCCGTCGAAAAGCCGCTGCCCGTCGACGTTGTCCTGCACCTCGCCCAGCAGGTACTCGCCAATCTCGCGCCGCGCGGCGACGAAGCCCGCGATGCCCGCGCGCTCGAGCGCCCGCAGGTGCTGCAGGATGGCGCCGCCGCCACCGTACTGCACGGTGTAGCCCTCGCCGCGCGCCTGCGCGCCCCAGACCGAGTAGACGCCGCTCATGGATGCCTCCGGCCCGTGCCCGCGCCAAACAGCGCCCACGGATACGCGCTGCACGCCTGGCCCGTGCGGATACCTCCCGACGAGGCCGGCACATTGCCGTCGGCGCCGATCAACTGCACCTTCTTGGCCGCGATATCGCGCAGCCAGGCGCGCCAGCCCTCGCAGCCTTTTTGCATGCGCTCGGTCGCGTTCTCGTCGTCGTCGGCCAGCTCGCAGCGCACCAGGGCCAGGCAGCAGTCCTCCAGCGTGCCGGCATTGGCGTCATCGGCCGACAGCGGCAGCGCGACCTGCACGCGGATGTAGCCGTCGATCAGATTGCTGGTGTTTACCAGTTGCCGCTCGATGCGCGCCAATGCGGCCACGGCCACGGCCTGCTCGTCGTCGCTCGTGCCCTCGGGCCAGTTCCCGCCAGCGGTCACATCCATCGCGGCGCGCAGCAGGGCCTCCGTCAGCAGCCGTTCCTCGTCGGACAGCAACTGCACGGTTTCCCGCAGGCCGTAGCGGCGGATGAAGCCGCTGGGGGTGGCGTAGGGCATGGCGGCTTACTTCTTCGCGGCGGTGGTGGCGGTGGTGGCGGTTGTCTTGGCGGCCTCGGCCACGCCGGCCGCGATCAGCGCTTCGGCCTGGGCCTTGCTCGCCTCGAAGTCGGTGCCATCCGGGCGGCCGGGGCCGTAGTCCTTGCCGTCGTGGCGCACGCGGCGCGTCGCCACCAGTTTCACTTTTTCGTCTGCCATGGTTTTCTCTTTCCTGGGTTGATGGCGCCGTGCCGGATCAGGCGGCCACGGCGTTCTGGACGAAGAAGCCCAGGTCGTTGGCGGTGACCAGTTCGCGCACCGATTCGCCGCTGCGCACGCGCACGCCGCCCAGCATGCCGACATCCGGGTCGTCGATGGTGCCGGCCACCTTGTCGCCGTACTGCGCCGTCAGGCCGAAGGTCACGCCGAACTGGGTGTCGGCTTCCTTGTTGCGGTTGAGGAAGGCCGCGTGGTTGCCCCAGCAGCGTGTGATGACCGGCTCCTGGCCGGGTTTGGCCGTGTTGATCCAGGCGTCGCCCACGTAGATGGCCTCCAGCTCCAGTTGCTCGGCCAGCGCGCGCAGCGAGACCGAGCCGGCGTCGGTGTTGTTGCCGAACACCGCCTTGCAGACCTTGGGGTGCATGCGCAGCTTGGTCGCCACGCGGCGGCCCAGCACGGCGACGTTGGGGCGCATGACCATCGAGTCGAAGTACTCCATGATCTGCGGCAGCGGATCGCTGTTGTCGTAGTCGCTCCACTGGCTGGTGCCGGAAAGCGTCTCCTGATTGCCCGCCGCATAGGAGCTGGCGTTGAACACCAGATCGGCCACACGCTTCTCGCGCCGGTTCTGCACGGTCTGGGTGACCAGCTTGGTGGCGCGGCTGCGCGGGTCGGGGTGGGCGGTGTAGCCGGTACCGGACTTCTGCGCCTCCTGCCAGGCCTTCACGTCGGCATTCGGCACGGGCGTGTCCAGCGCATGGTCCTGCACGCTGGAGTCCAGCAGCGTGGAACCCCAGGTGACCTGGTTGGGCGCGCCCAGGCGGCCCACCAGGGTTTCAGGCGCGGCAAAGGCATCGGCCTTGTCGTAGGACAGGTACTTGAAGGACTCGGTCCGCACCGGCACGCGCGGCAGCACCTCGTCGGCGATCAGGTTGGCCTGCCGGTAGGCCACGGCAATGGCCGCGAGCGAGGGGACGATGACGAAAGGATGTTGAGCCATGTGTGCTCCAGGTGGGGTTACTCGGCTACCCAGAACACGCCGGGGGCGCGCAGGTAGGAAATGATGTCCTCGGCCACGCCCGCGCTCTCGGCGAAGCCGATGATGCGGCTGCCTGCGACAGTGGCGGCGATGGCCTTTCCGTTGGCGTCACTGGTCAATGCGTCGCCCGCCGCCACGGTGCCGCCCAGGCGCACGAACGGCACCGGGCCGACGGCCACCTCGACCAGTTCGCCGGCCACGTGGTCCAGCTCGTCGCTGGTACCCAGCAGTTGGTCGGTGGCAGCCGTGGCCTGGATGGCGCTGCCATCGGCCGTGCCGGCCTTGACGATGCGGTGCCGCTCCACGGCGCCTTCGGCCGTGCGGCTGCGGAAGAGAGAGTTGATGCCCATGATGGCTCCGTCGTAGTGGGTGGAAAAGCAGTGGTCAGCCGCGCCGGGTCGTCGTGACGTGGGCCACGGCGGCGTCAATCGAGATCTCGCGCCCGGCCTTCAGCTCGGACGCCTGGAAATCCGTCGCCGCGTCGGCGATGGCGCGCGCGCTGGTTTGATCGACGGCGGGCACATCGGTGCCGCCACCCGCCTTCTCCTGGCCGACCTTCACGACGGCGCCACGGGCGCCCATGAAGTCCGCGAAGAACTGCACGGCGGTCTTTTTTGCCTGGGTGCCATCGGCGGCGCTGAAGCTGAACTCGGCCTCGTCAGCGTTTTCCAGGCTCGCCATGAACTCGGCCAGGCCGGGCTCTTCGGCCGGCAGCAGCTTGGCGTCCTTCTTCCACTGGCCGATCTGCGTGGCGATACGCTCGGCCTGGCGTTCGGCCTTGAGCTGGATCAGCTCCTGGTCCTTGGCCGCGAAGTCGGCGGCGGCCTTGTCCTCGGCTTCCTTCCTGGCCTGGGCGACGGCCGCGTCGATCTGCTCCTGGGTGAACATGGTGGTCTCTTCTCCGGTTGGGGGTTTGCTGAAGTCCGCCCGCTCACGCAGGGCGTTGATTTCGGTGCGCGCACCGGCAATGGACTCGGCCGCACTGTCGATCTGCCATTGCGGCAGAACCTTGTCGGTGGCCTCCACGCCGTCCTTCTCGATCAGGTGATCGCGCAGGCCGCGCATCAGGCGCACCACGCTTTCCAGGCCCCACAGCAACTGCTGCTCGCCCGCGAAGTCGTGTTCATCGCCCTCGGCCGCGCTGAACTCGACCGGCGTGCCCACGGGCAGCAGCCCGTCGATGGCCGGCGGCTGCGCCCCCAGCCAGCCCACGTGCCGCACGCGCCAGCCGTGCTTCTTGTCGCGCAGGACACGCACGCTGCGGTTGTAGTAAGCACCGCTCTTCACGCCGGCCTCGAACGCCGGGTTCACGTCGGTGAAGCGCGCGAACAGCCTGTCGTCGTCGCGCCTGTACTCGCCCACCTTGGCGTAGGCCGGGCTGTCGTGCTGGGGATGGCCCAGCACAGCCGGGGCCGCGCCCAGCGTGTGGTTGGCGATCATCTGGTCCAGGTCATCGCGGCTGAACGAGACCTCGCGGCCCTTGCTGTCCTCGTGGTCACCCGCCGTCAGGATGTGGACCCAGCCGTCCAGGCCGGACGTGGCCGGCTTGCGCTTGGAGGGAGGTTTTTTCGTCATGCCCCGCATCGTGCCGAGCGGGCACATCCGGCGCGAGGTGAAACACTTCACCAATGCAAAACGGCCCTGATTTCTCAGAGCCGTTTTGCGGGGTTTGCAAGGGCCGGGGCTACGCTGATACCACCCGGGGGGCTGCGCGGCCTTGTGCGCGGTTTTGAACGGGTTTTAAACGGGGTCTCGTTTCGGCGGATCGGCGGCTACCCGCGCAGCCAGGCCGAAGGGGTCGCTGGCCGTTCCCGTGTAGCGGCCGGCGGGCGGCGCGGCCGGGTCCTGGAACAGGTCCATCGTATAGACGTCCGCGCCGCCCGCACTGCCGCCCAGGATGTTGATGACGTGGCGTCGGCTGTAGCCCGTGGCCTCGGCCGTCTCGTCGATGCTCAGGCCCTGCGCGCGGCACTGGCGCACCACGTCGTGCCGCAGCTCGCGCAGGATGCCGTCGCACTTGGGCAGCTCGACCGTCTCGGCGCCATAGGCGTCCAGCAGCTTCGCGTAAACCGCCTCGCCCAGGAACACCCGGCAGGGGTGCTCGGCCGACATGGCCCGCAGGCTGGGCAGCCGCGTGCCGCCGTACTGGCTGACCAGGCGCAGCGCCTCGCCTTCGCCCAGCACGCGCACCAGCTCGCGCAGCGAAGGCGGCAGCGCCAGCGGGTTGATGTGCAGCGTCGGGGCGGCCTTCATGCTCACGCCTCCTCGGCAGCCGGGGCCGCCTGGGCCTGGCGCGCGTCCAGCGTGGAGCGCACGGCGGCGAGCGTGTCGTACAGCGCCCAGTAGGGGTCGAACAGCACCTTGGCGCCGGCCGCGCGGGCGTCCTTCAGCGCCAGTTGCTGGGCGGTCAGGTCTTGCAGCAACTGCCACGGCAGCTCGCGCAACGCAGCCGGCTCCAGCTCGGCCAGGCCACGCTCCACGGCCTCGGGCAGGCCGCCGCGCAGGGCCCAGGCCTTCAGCGCTTCGATCACCGCCAGCATGCCGTGGCGCGCCCATTGCAATGCATCCACCTTGGCTTGCCGCCGCACAAAGTCGGCCAGGGCCTGCTCGCTGGGGTCGTGCACCTGGCCCAGCTCGTGCAGCATCAGCCATAGCGCGCGGGCCTTGCGGGCCTGCAGGTCCTGCGCCAGCGGCCGGTTCTGCGCCTCGCGCCCCTGCGGCCCTCGTTTGACCACGAAGCCGCGTGCCTTCATCCAGGTGATCAGCTTGTCGCGCCCGGCCATGTCCAGCTCGGTCGAGCTGGAGACGTGGAACTGGTCGCGCAGGATGCGGCGGTAGTCCTCGTCGTACTCGCGCAGCGTCATGCCGCACTGCTGGGCCAGGAAGGACTTGCCGACCTGGATGATGCGCATCTGGCGCGCCTTGATTTCGGCGGCGGTCTGGGGTTTCATGCTTCACCGCCTTTCGTCGAAGCATCCTCGACAGAGATAAGGCGCTCCCATTCCTCGGCCGCCGCATCCGCACGCGACGCCACGCGCGAAAGGCTGTAGAAGAGCAAGCCGCTGACGACCAGCACGCCGCCGATGATGAGGATTGAACTCATGTTGGCTCCATTCGGGTTGAAAAAATCCCCGGGGACTGGCCCCGGGGGAAAGACCGTGCGAACACGATCAAGGAGGGTTCAAGCGGCGTTCAAAGCGCCGAGGCAATCCGTTCGACCACCTTCATGGCGACGGCTTTCCAACTGTCCTGTTCGGCCGGGTGGAGCTGCCGCCAGAACGGCTGGGGCGTGCCGGTGCGCTTTTCCTCGGCGTGGGCATAGGCCTCGTGCGCGGCGCGGGCGAGTTGGTCGAAGCTCTGGATCACGGCGTGCTCACTTTCACGATGGGGTACTTGATGGGGGTTTGCTTGCCGTCCACCGTGATCTCGGCATAACTGCCGGGCGCGAGGTCGGCGAAGTTGAAGACGGTGTGGCGCATCCAGACGTCGGCCTGGAAGGGACGGCACCCGACGACATGGCCGACGCTGTCCAGATCCCACTCCAGGAAGTCCTGGCCGTGGTCCTGGAAGTGAATGGTCTTGACGGCCTTGCCGCGCGGCGCGAGGGCTTGGAGCATGGCCAGGGCGTCCTTGCCCGTGGCCTTGATCGTCACGCCGCGCTTGGATTGACGGGTGACGATGCTCATGCTGCGATGTCCAGGCTGATGGGTTGGTACTTGCCCTCGGCATCGCGCTCGTAGAAGCGGATGTAGGCCTTGGAGTCGACCACCAGCATGCTGTCGCTGATGAGGTCCATGGCCTGGCGCCACTGCTCGTCGTCGATCTTCAGGCGGCGCAGGCCCAGCACGCGGCCGGTGCTGATCTTGCCGGCCTGGTCGACCTGAAAGGCATCGTTGATCAGCGCGCGGATGTTGGCGTTGCTGCCCTTGCTCCAGCCCTGGATGCACTCGTCGATCAGCACCTTGGCGGCTTGCAGGCGCTCGTCGAACTGAATGCTGGGCGAGACCTGGCGCTGGACCTTGTACTTGCCGTCGAACGACATCAGCGAGACGTTGCCCTTGGCGCCGCCGACAGCGACCTCGTATTGCGCGGCGCTGCGGTCGATGAACTCCTCAATGGCCTTGAAGGACTTCGCCTTGCAGTCGGCAAGCTGAGCCTGCTGGCGCTTGGCGACCTCGATCAAGCCGATCACCGTGCGGTGCCGGTCTTTGTCGATGTCCTTGATCTTGCTGACCGGGATGAGCGCGCCGTTGGCGTTCTCCCAGTAGCCGGTGGGAATGGTGCGTTCTTCGCTCATGATGGCTTGCGTCCTTTCGCTGGGGTCAGTGGTTGGTGGCGGGGGCCGATGGCGGCGCCGCGGCCGTTGAACAGCAGCCAGTCCTGGCGCGCGTCGGCCTCGGCCTTGGTGCGGCTGATGCCCCAGGCGCGCTCCAGCACGTCGGCGCGGCGGCGCACCCAGGCGGCCTGCGGGGTGGTGTGCACGGTGCCCATGTCAGTCCTCCAGGGCGAATTCGCCCGGTCTTGCTCCCTCCCCCCTGGCGGGGGAGGGTTGGGGAGAGGGGGATGGCGGCAGGGGCGCCAGGGGTTGATCGAGCGCCGCAGCCCCCTCTCCCCCGGCCCCTCTCCCGCCAGGGGCGAGGGGGGTGAAGTGCGGCCTGCGGCCGCAATGGATGGGGTGCGCCATCTCAGGCCCCCGGCCGGTCCATGTACAGCACGGTCGAGGCGATCCGCTCGACCAGCTTGCCGGTCAGCGGCAGGTGCTTGAGGCCGTAGTCGCGCAGGGCCGGGATCAGGTTCTCGTTGAGCACGCGCGCGCTGCCCTGGCTGTAGGCCCACAGGGCGTCGAGCACGTCGTCGGCCAGCTCGCCCGCGCCGCCCTGGTCGGCGGGCATGCCCAGCGCGGCGCGGGCCATGTCGTCGGCGTCGTCGCGGCTGATGCGCTGGATGGTGGTCGGCCACATGCCCACGCGGCTGCGCACCTGGTCGAACTGGCCGTGCTGCGGCTTGATCAGGCTGGCGAGTTTCTCGGTGCCGACCAGCACCACGCCCACGCCGGCCAGGTCGCGCACGCGGCGCAGGTATTCCATGGCGCTGGCGCTCAGGCGCTCGGCCTCGTCGGCCACGATCAGGTAGTTGGTGCCCCGCAGCACGCGCACCAGCTCGCGGAACTTGCGGTCCAGCCCAGCCGGCTCGGTGGTGTTGAGTTGCTTGAGCAGCTCGGACAACAGCACGCCGGGCGTCATGTTGGGGCTGACCTCGACCACCAGCGTCATGCGGTTGATCTTGCGGTACTCGGCGCAGAAGCGGCTCTTGCCCACGCCCACGTAGCCGGTCACCACGCCAAAGTTGGCATGCGTGCGCGTGCGGTCGCAGACCACGCGCATGAGCTTATGCACGCTGCCCTGCACATACCCGGCAGTGCCGCCCGCCAGGCGCTCGCTCTCGGTCGCCAGCACGGTCAGCAGTTGGTCGAGCTTCTTGCTCGGGCTGCTGACGTACTTGCCGCTCAAGATCTGGCTGAGCGTGCCGCTGGGCATGTCGGCCTTCTTGCTCAGCCAGGAGCGGCTCTGCTTCTGGTCGGCCAGCCAGGCCTTGATCTCCTCGACCTTCGCCAGGTCTTGCTCGGTGTACACGCCCTGCGCGGCAGGCTGCGCGGGCTGGGCTATGGCGACGATGTTGCTCATGATGGGTTCCTCCAGTCCAGGATGTCGATGTCAATGTCCGGTGCGTCGTGGCTCAGGCGCGGGGACGGTTGGCCGCGCGCGGACGCCGGCTGCCCGGGCAGCGCCAGGGCGCCCAGGTCTTCGATGGCGCGCACCTGGCCGTCGGCCTCGATGGGGTCGGCGCGGCGCGCGCGGGCCTCTGCCGCCTTGCGCTCCAGGCGCTTGATCTGGCCCTGCAGGCGGCGGTCGCGGCCCTCTTCCAGGCGGCTGGTGGGCAGCACGCCGATCTTGTTGGCGAGGGTGGCCTGCACCACGAAGCGGCCCTTCTGGTCGAAGATCCAGACGTGCTTGTCGTCGAACAGGTCGTACTCGACGACCAGCTTCTGCGCGTCGTACAGCGCCAGCGCTTCGGCGAAATAGAAGCGGTTGTGCAGGCGCACCGTCTGGCGCAGCACCGTGCATTCCTGCCGGGGGCGCACCACGCTTTCCATGTCCAGGCCCACCGACACCGGCGTCAGCTCGGCCCAGGCCTGGGCCGAGGTGCGCCCGCCCAGCTTGCCGCGCGGCTCGGCGTGGTAGCTCTTGTCCAGCCAGTGGCGGAAGCTCTCGAAGTAGCTGTGCAGGCTGGGCAACTGGCGCCGGCCCATCGCCAGGTCGGCACTCAGGCGGCGGTTGACCTCGGGCGCCATGTCGTCGCCGCAGTAGACCTGCCCGTCGGCAAAGAACTTGTCGTGGCGGTCGCGCACCAGGCGGAAGAACTCTTCGATCCAGCCCTTGCCGTGCGGGTTGCCCGGCAGCGCGCCGATCACGCCGATGTCGAACTTGGCATAGAAGCCCGTGTTGTCGTCGTTGAGCAGCTTGCTGCGGTAGCCCGCGCCCTGGTCCACGTACACCCAGGCGGGCACGTGGTCGTGGGCGCGCATGGCGTGGCTCAAGGCGAACAGGGTGGACACCGCGCTTTCCGACTCGGTGAACCAGAAGCCCGCCAGGTAGCCGCTCTTGATGTCGATGAAGGCGGTCAGTTCTGGCCGGAACGGCTTGCCCGTGTTGGGGTGGGCCACGTAGCAGTCGCAGGTATGGCCGTCGCCCGCGTAGATCTCGCCCACCAGAACTTCGTCCAGGCTGCGGCGCTGGAACTTCTGGCGCGTGAGGCGGTGCAGGTGCCGGCCGATGCGCGCCGGGCTGTACTCGCCCAGCGTGGCGGGCAGCGCCTGGATGAAGCGCTTCACCCGGCTGTTGGTCGCATCGCCAAAGCCCTCGGCGCGCAGCTTGTGGGCCACGTCCGAATAGCCCGGTTTGCTGGGCTGGTTGTAGAGCGCCACGGCGCGCTCTTCCCAGCCGTAGTCGCGGCGGACGCGGCCGGTGTGCTGCGGCAGCAGCCCGGCCTTGCCCGACTTGAGGTAGGCGCTGAGCCAGCGCTTGAGGGTGGGCATGCTCAGCGCCTCGTCGGGGCTGAGCTGCCGGGCCACGTGCCGCGTGTGCGCGTCGGCCACGCCAGCGGCCAGGCGCGTCGCCAGCAACTGGCTGGCCTTGTTGATGCTGGCGCCCTGGCCGACCAGGTCGGCCAGGGGCCGCACCAGCACCTCGCGCCACACGGCGGTCTGGCGCTGGCCCTCGCTTGCCGTGGTCCAGGGGTCGGCGTCGTTGAGGACGGCGGGGAGATCGCTCATGTGCCGGATGTCGTGTGCGAGCTTGAGGACGGCGCTCATGGCTGGCCTTTCGCTTACTCGCCCGCCTTGGGGGCGGGGGCGTTCTTGGGCCGGCCGCGTCCTTTGGGCTTGGCCTGGTCGCGCTCATGCTTGCGCAGCGCTTCCTCGTGCTGGTGCGTGGCGACCAGCGCGGCCCATTCCTCGGCCACGGTCTTGATCTCGCTGGCTTCCAGGAAGGCCAATGCCTCGGGCTTGTCCAGCAGCCGCTTGGGGCCTTCGCCCAGGGCGGTGGCGTAGGCCTTGATGTTGCCGTCGAGCTGCTCGCGCAGGGCCAGCAGGCCCGAGAGGCCCAGGCGCAGCGTCGGCTCGCGCCACGGGTGCGCCTCGGCGCTGCCCGCCAGTTGGACCACCTCGACGCCGATGCCGTAGAGGCTGCTCAGGGACAGCTCGGCCTTCTTGACCAGCGCGGCGATCTCGGCGCGGATGTCGGCGACCACCACGGGCACGCCGTCGCCGTCTTCCTCGTCGAGGCGCCGCCGCTTGAGCTGCTTGGCGAGGCCATCGCGTTCGGCTTCGGCCTTTTCCAGATCGACCGCCAGATTGGTCTTGGTCTTCTCCAGGTCGGCCAGCTCCTGGCGCAGCTCGGCCTTGTCCTTGGCGTTCTTGGCGATGATGGTTTCGGCCAGTTCCAGGAAAGCCTCTTTGTCGCCCGTGGCGGCCACCTCGACCAAAGCCTTTTGCTCGTCTTCGGGCAAGCGCCGGTATTGGCGCAGCTCGCGGTAGCCCGCGCCGGCCTGCGTCAGTTGCGCCAGGGCTTCCTCGCCGAAGACTTGCAGGTTTTTCAAGTCCTCGTCCACCTTGCTGGCACTGGTGCCCAGCGCACGGCAGAAACCGTCAAAAGTCCCGACGTCGGTAATTTCCTGGCCATCCCGGTCATAGCCCTTTTGGCCGCTAAGTGCCCGATATGACTTGTTTTCCTTGATGTATTTGAGCTTTTGCAAACTCACGACGTCGGTAAATCTGGAAATTGCCCGGCTCATCTGAATCTGGCCCAGAAGCTGATTCGCCAGATCGCGTTCCGCGCTCACCGCCGCGACAGGCGCGGCCACCGGCTGTGCGACAGCCACTTCGTTTTTCTTCGTCATGAATGGCTTTCCGTTCAGGCGGCCATCGCGGCGGCGCGCTGGGCTTCAATCTGCTGGCGCGAGCGGCGCAACTTCGACGGCGGCTTGGGCGTCCAGATCGCGGTCACCGGCTTGCCCAGGATTTGGGCGATGCGGCTGGCGATTCGCGCCGACTGGGAATGGCCCGTGATGACGTGCGAGAGCGCGCCTCGGGTAATGCCCAATTCATCGGCCAGCGCAGCCAATGTGAACCCTTTCATCCGAAGAGCAGCCTTGATTTCCTCAGGGTGCATGTCTGCTATCCTTTAAGTAAACTTGTTTAGTGGGCGCAGAGGCGTTCTGCGTTGACTCGATTATGGTGCTCATTTGAACACCAGTCAACAGAATATTGGTGTCCCAATGAGCATTGGCGAGAGATTGAAAGAAGAGCGCGAGCGACTGGGCTTGAGCCAGGAGAAGTTCGGCGCGCTGGGGGGCGTCCTGAAGCGGGCGCAGATCAACTACGAGAAGGACGAACGCCACCCGGACAGCGCTTATCTGTCGGCCATTGCGGCGGCCGGCGCCGACGTGCTTTTCGTGCTGACTGGCGAGCGCAGTGCCGCCATGCCGGCCACCGACGCGGCCGAGCAGGTTCTGCTCGACAGCTACCGGCGCTGCGGCGACCAGGCCAGGCAGCACCTCATCCAGACGGCAGCGCTGCTGGCGGCGGGCGTGGGGGGGCGCCAGGAGACTGCCCCCCAGCCCATCCAACAAAAGGCCAAGGGAGGCGCCGTGCAAGTCGGCGGCGCGGTGACCGATTCACAAATCACAACGAGGGAAATCACACATGGCAACGGACGCGCTGCGCGCAAGACAACGAGCAAAGGGACCTAGCGTTCAAGTCGGGCGCAGTGTTTCGGGGAGCGTCATCAACACGGGGGCGGGGATATCCATTGCGATCTACCAGGCCGCGCCGGTGGCCGCTGCCGCCCCGGTGAGCGCACCGGCGAACTCACCGGACCCAGCGCCCACGCTCGCCGGCTTGATCGACGACGTTCTGGCCCTGCGGGCCAAGGAGCAGGACTACTTTGCGAAATTCATCCGCACCAATTTCGGCGGCCTGCCGCTGGGCGACGTGGATGACCGTGTGCTGCGACGCATCCAGGCCTATGTCGACAAGATTTTCGAGAGCCGCGACGACATCGAACGCTGGCGGGATGAGCTGTGATGCGGCCGCGTCTCACGGCCATGGCACTGGTGGCCGCAGTGTGCGCGGCGCAGGCCCAGCCCGCCCAGGATGAAGCCTGGGCCATCTACCGCCAATTCGACGAGACGGTGGCAGCGACGGGAAACTGGCACAAGAAGTCCGAGCAGGCGCGGCACCAGGCCCGGCAGCATGCCGACGTGCTGATCCAGCGCGCCGAGAGGCTGTGGGGCACGGCGGCCACCGGCCCTGGTGCCGCCTGCCGCGCAGCGGCTATCGCGCACAAGTCCTATGTGATCGACCTCAACGACTACGCGGGCATCGTCAGCGGGCAGGCCCAGATCGGCACGCCTGCGGACTTGTTCGCACCCTCGTTTAAGGCGGTGGGTTTTGGCGAGCAGAAGGCGGCATGCCGGGCCTACATCGATAGCCTTTGAATGACGAATATGACAGCCGATCCACTCACCCCAACGCTATTTCCCCTTTGCCATGGTCGACGAGGCTGAACGCATCGAAACTGAATATCAAGAAAGAAACGCTTGGTCGGCGATCGACTAGCGCGGTCACCTCGGGTTCGGTCAGGCTATAAAGGATCAAGGTGGAAACAACCGATTGGCTGAGGCAGATTTCAGGGCCACTTCTCGGTCTGGGGGCATCGATTGCCAGCGGTTTCGTTGGCTATCTGTTTGGCCGACGTCAAGCGAGAGATTCACGACGTGCGCAGGTCGCGATGCAAACCCGTCAAGCTATCGCCAGGATCATTCTCGCACTGCCTCAGACATTGCCTGACTGGGATGCTGGGTTGAACGATTTGCAAGAGCACCTGCAGGCGATGCAATTGGCCTTGGCCGCTTATCGACCCTATGTTCGTCGTCGCCGCTACGATAGCCTTCAAAGGCTGGCTGAAACTCTTTCCGAGAAAATCCGCGCAGTTCCTTCTGGTCGAATGGATCAAGCAGCCGGCGTCCTTTATGGTGGTTACTCTTATGCCGCCGTTCGACAGGAAATCATCAGCTCAGCTCATTCGATGCAAGACCTGATTTCTGATTTATAGATGTGGGTGAACCACTTCACCTCGCCTTAACACCCCCGTTTCCAGACACTCAAAGCTCCCATCCCGGGAGCTTTTTTCATTGTCTGGAGACTCCATGCTTCTCAACTTCCTGCGGGGCCTGTTCACCCCGCGCATGATCGTCTGGGCCCTTCTCAGCGTGGTGCTGGGGGCGGCCGCGCTGGGCGTGCAGGCGCTGTGGCCGACCAGCCTGGTGGCCGTCACGCTGTACAAGGCCCACCTCATGAGCCTGGGCGGCTGGGGCGGCTACTGGCTCGACCGCGTGCTGTTCCCCTACGGCCGGCCCCATGAATGCCTGGGGGGCGAGTGCAGCATTCCCATCAACCTGGCCGAGCCGGAGGGCGGGCCGCACGACACGCCACACGAAGGCCTGGGGTTCGCGGGCCATTACGAGGCGGCGACGCTGCGGCGCGCCATCGTGGTGGCGGCCTGCCTGATCTGTGTCGGGTTGGGGGCCTGAGGCCATGGGCTCGCCTGACTCGGACAAGCCCGATCCCGAACGTGACCCGTGGGCCTGCGTGGGCCGGGTGCTGCTCTGGTTCGTTGCGCTATGCGTGCTGCTGGCCCTCGCGCCGCTCGCCCACGCGCAGACCATCCCGCGCGAGGCGCAGCGCTACCAGCTCACCCTCAAGCGCGAGGCCCAGCGCACCTGGGGCCTGCAGGCGCCGGTCGCCAACTTCGCCGCCCAGGTGCATGCCGAAAGCCGCTGGCGGGCCGATGCCAAGAGCCCGGTGGGCGCGCAGGGGCTGGCGCAGTTCATGCCGGCCACGGCCGACTGGATCGGCGGCCTGTACGGCAGCCTGGGCGAGCGCGCGCCCTACAACCCCACATGGGCGCTGCGCGCGCTGGTGGTCTACGACAAATGGCTGTTCGACCGCATCAAGGCCGTGGACCCCTGCGAGCAGATGGCCTTCGCGCTCAGCGCCTACAACGGCGGGCTGGGCTGGGTGCAAAAGCGCCAGAAGATCAGCCCCACGCCCGGGGTTTGTCTTGATGCGACGTGCGACATCAACCCCGGCATCAAGGCCGCGAACCAGCGCGAGAACCAGCAGTACCCGCAGAAGATCCTGCGCACCTTCACCCCGCTCTATGCGAGCTGGGGGCCGGGGGCCTGCACATGAAGACGCTGGCTGCATTTCTTCTGGGCCTGGCGGCGACTGCTGCGCTGCTGCTGGCGGGCGGCTGGGTCGGCTATGCCTGGCGCGGCACGCTGTGCCAGGCCGCCACGCTGAGCGGCCAGGCCCAGGCCGAGACCAAACAGAAGGCCATCACCAAGGCCGACCTCAAGCGCGCCTACCAGGCCGGCGCGCGGCACGAGCGCCGCCGCCTGGGCCTGGACCAGTTCTTCGATCAACTCACCCGCGAGGCCGCGAATGATCCGCCTGACCCTGTCGACGATTGCCGTTTGCCTGATGAGCGCCTGCGCCGCTGGAACGCCGCCAACGCCGGCCGACCCGATCAAGGTCAGCCCACCGGCCAGCCTGACGGCGCCGCCCCAGGCGCTGCCGCCAGCCGCATCGGGGCGGATGCCGGACCTGGAGGCCAACCACCGGGCGGTCGCCAAGAGCTACCACGTGCTGGCGAGCCGCTATTGCAGCCTGCTGCTGTTCCTGGAGCTGCTGCCCGATGACTGCGGCCCATTCATTCAATACGACCAGGAGCCTCCATAGCCATGGATGAACGCTTCCACGAGATGGCGAGCGCGCAGGAGCAGCGCCAGCGCGACGTCGCGCTGGCCGCCATCCAGGCCCGCAGCCAAGGCCGGGGCCGGGCGGATTGCGACGACTGCGGCGAGCCCATTCCCGCCGCGCGCCGCAAGGCCGCGCCCCACGCCATCCGGTGCATCACGTGCCAATCCAACCACGAACGAAGAAGGTTCAAATGACCGACGACAAGGCAGTACTCGTGCAACTGGCGAAGCTGGAGGGGCAGTTGACCTCTGTGATGCAGCTCATGCAGCAGAACCACGACTCCACCCACCAGCGCATCAACGACATGCGGCACGCGATTGAAGGCCGCATGACCGGCGTCGAGGCGCGCGTGGGCACGCTGGAGAAGAACGAACGCGCCACGGCCCTGCGCGGGGCCAGCGGCGGCGCGCTGAGCGGCGCGATGGTCGGCGGCCTGATCGAGCTGGTCAAGTTCATGGCGAAGTCCTGACGCATGGCCTACGACAAGTCCACCCGCAACAAGGTGCGCGCCAAGTACGTGCAGGGCCTGCCGCTGGCGACCGCCGCCGAGGCGTGCAAGGTGCCGTACAACACCGCGCGCAACTGGAAGCGCCAGGACGCCGAGGCCGGCCACGACTGGGACATCGCCCGCAATGCCCGCCGCATGACCAAGAGCGGCGTGGAGGAGATGGCCAACGAGGTGCTGGGCGAACTGGCCGAGCAGTTCCTCGCCACCCTCAAGGCCGTCAAGGAAGACCAGAAGATGAAGGCCGGCGACAAGGCCGACATCCTGGTGCGGCTGATGGACGGCTACAACAAGGCCATCAGCGCCGCCAGCCGCGCCATGCCCAACGCCAACCGGCTGGCGGTGGCGATGGACGTGATGAAGTTCCTCAATGCCTACATCGCCGAGCATTTCCCCAAGCTGCGCATGCCCTTCCTGGAGGTGACCGAGGCCAGCGGCGAGGCCTTCGTGCGCGAGTTCGGCAACGGAGCGGCGCATGGCTAAGAAGACCCGCCTGCTCAAGGAAAAAGACTTCCTCGACGAGCTGCGCGCCTATGCCGATGAGCAGCGCCGTCTGGTCGAGGCCGAGTGCGACGGCTTCGCCACCGACCACGCCGCGCGAGACGTGCGCAAGACCCGCGCGCAAAAGGATTACGAGTTCTTCTGCCGCACCTACTTTCCGCACTACGTCAAGAGCGAGCCGTCGCTGTTCCACCGATGGTTCTACGACAACGTGCCGAAGCTGATCGACTTGCCGCAGGGGCAGTTGATCGATGTGTCCGCGCCACGCGGTGAAGCCAAGTCCACGCTGGGCACCCAGCTCTTCACGCTGTTCTCCATCGTCACGAGGCGCAAGCACTTCATCCCGATCGTGATGGATGCGCTGGGCCAGGCCGCGACCATGCTGGAAGCCGTGAAGGTGGAGTTGGAGAGCAATCCGCGGCTGGCGATGGATTTCCCGGACGAATGCGGTGCAGGCCGCGTCTGGAATGCCGGCGTGATCGTCACGCGCGGCGGCGTGAAGGTGCAGGCTTTCGGCTCCGGCACGCGCATGCGCGGCCTGCGCCACGGTCCGTACCGGCCCGACCTGGTCATGCTCGACGACATCGAGAACGACGAGAACGTCCGCAGCAAAGAGCAGCGCGACAAGGTCGAAGCCTGGGTGAAGAAGGTGGTACTGCCGCTGGGGCCGCCGGACGGCACCATGGACGTGCTCTACCTCAACACCATCCTGCACTACGACTCGGCGGCCAACCGCATCCACCGCAATCCGCAGTGGCGCGTGCGCAAGAAGTTCAAGGCCATCATCCGCTTCCCGGATCGCATGGACTTGTGGCAGCAGTGGGAAGAGCTGTACGTCAACCAGAACGCCGACCTCGATGTTGGCGATTCGGACGAAGGCGGTGCCGAGGAAGTCTCGGAGGCCGACGCCTTCTACCAGGCCCACCAGGCCGAGATGGAAGCCGGCGCGTTGGTGTCGTGGCCCAGCATGCGACCGCTGCTGCGGCTGATGCAGATACGCGCGGGCGACCACCATGCCTTCGACTGCGAGTACCAGAACGACCCGACCAACGACGAGGCCAGCTTTTTCCAGGGCATGCAGTACTGGGTGCAGCCCTGCCGCGACTGGGTGTTCTATGGCGCGCACGACCCCAGCCTGGGCAAGAACAACAAGAGCCGCGATCCCAGCGCCTGCCTGGTCGGCGGCTTCGACCGCGAGCACGGCGTTCTGGACGTGGTGGAGGCGGCCGTGGCGCGCATGGTGCCCGACCGCCAGATCGCCAAGATCATCGAATTCCAGCGCGACTACCGCTGCCTGGTCTGGGGCGTGGAGAGCGTGCAGTTTCAGGAGTTCTTCCGCCAGCAGCTCATCAAGGAATCGGCCAAGGCCGGCGTGCCGGTGCCGGCCGTGCCACTGGTGCCGCACAGCGACAAGGCCATGCGCATCGAGTCGCTCAGTCCCCACGTCAACAACGGCCTGATCCGCTTCAGCCAGGCGCACACGGTGCTCAACACCCAGTTGCGCCACTGGCCCGAGGCCGATCACGACGACGGCCCGGATGCCCTGCACATGCTGTGGATGCTGGCCGTCAGCCGCGCGGGCGGCATTCCCAAAATTCTTCTCGGAAAGCGCAAGCAAAAATGAACATCAAAGGCCTCTTGCAAACGGTCAAGGGCTGGCGCGGCAAGGCCATCGGCGGGCCGGAAACCGACCCGCAGCAATACTTCGGCCCGCTCATGGCCATGCCCAACCCGGACCCCATCCTGCGGCAGCTCGGCGTGGCCGAGACGACGTATCAGTCCATCATGATGGACCCGCACCTGATCGGCGAAATCCGCTCCATCCGGGGCTCTTTTCGCTCGCACCAGTACCGCGTGCTGGTCGGCCAGGAAGACGACGCCCGGGCCCAGGCCGCGCATGACCTGTGCGAGGCGTGGATGGCCGAGAGCCAGCCCAACAAGGTCTGCGACTGGCTGGAGATCATGTGGCAGATGGCGAGCGCCAGCTTCTACGGCTACCGCGCGCACGAGGTGGTCTGGAACTACGGCCAGCTCGGCGGCAAGCTCACCAGCGGCAAGATGCTGCCCAGCCTGGTGGCCGACCGGCCGAACCGCCGCATCGTCTTCAACGCCGACTCCGACCCGCTGCTGATCTCGCGCGAGGCCATGCTGGGCAAGCCCTTCGAGCCCTACCAGTTCGTGATCTCGCGCCACATGCCCACGGTCACCAATCCCTACGGCCTGGCGTTGCTGTCGAGCTGCTACTGGCCGTGGATGTTCAAGACCGGGGGCTGGCGCTACTTCATCAAGTACTGCGAGCGCCACGGCTTGCCGTGGCCGGTGGCCCGCTATCCGCAGGGCACCAGTGATGCGGACATCGACAAGCTGGGCGAGGCGCTGGCCTATATGCACGAGGCCGGCTACGCGGTCGTGCAGGAAGGCACGGGCATGGAACTGCTGTCGCCCACGCCGGGCGGCAGCTTGCCCCAGCAACAACTCATCCTGCAGGCCAACCGGGAAATGTCCAAGGCGCTGACCAGCCAGTCCATGGTTGGCGAGCAAATGGAAGTCGGCTCGCGCGCGGCGGCCGAGACGGCCAAGGAGCGCCAGGACAGCGTGCACGATTCCGACCGTGACATCGCCGTGGCCGGCTTCAACCAGATCTTCAAGTGGATCACGTTGTTCAACTTCGGCGACGGCGTGGCGCCGCCCGTGCTGCAGTTCTACAAGCACCAGATCGCAGGCAAGGAGCGTGCCGAGGTCTACCAGCTTGTGGCCGGCATGGGCGCGCGGCCGTCGAAGTCGGCGATGCTGGAAGAGCTGGACATCCCCGAGGCCGACCCCAGCGACCCCGACGACGCCCTGCAGCCCAGCGCCCAGCCGCAGGCCGCTCCGGCCCCGGCATCCCGGCTGGCACGCGGCAGCGACCCGGCAGCGGCCGACGTCGTCGACGCCACCGATACCACCGATACCACCGAGTTCACGGCCGCCGACCTGCAGGCCATCGACGGCTTCAGCTTCGCCCGCGCGGCCGGCATGACCGAGGACGAAGCCCTCCAGCTCGCCACCGACGCCGCCGACCAGGCCATCGCCGACCACGCCATCGCGCCCATCTACCGCATGCTGGTGCAGTACGAGCAAGACGGCAAAACCCTGGCCGACTTCGCCGCCGACCTGGGCGACCTGGTCGGCCAGCTCGACGACGAAGCCCTGCGCGAGGTGCTGGAGCGGGCGATGACGTATGCGCTGCTGCGCGGCGCGGCAACCCACGCCGCATGATCATCATCGACTGCATCCGCCTGGCCGCCACCGTGGTCGGCTATGGCGTAAGCCTGCTGTGGCTGCTGGGCCTGCTCGGCGTGGGCGATTTCGTGCTGGTCTTCTCGCTGCGGTGAAGGGGTTCACCGCGACATGCTGGGCGGCTCTGAGCACCATCGAGACTCCCCAATCCTTGATGGAGCAGTGATGACAAACGACGATACCGGCTTCGAAACATGGTTCGACACGCTGGCGATGAACGTGCTGGACCGCACGGGTGTGGACTTCAAGGACCAGGATGCCGTCCGCGCGGATTTTGATGCCGGGTGCGACGTCTACGACGTCATCGACGAGATCGCCGACGAATACGGCGAATGAGGCACGAGATGAAGAAGGCAATTGGCGCTGAGGACGTCGCGCGGTGACCGACCCCGTCGAAGCCCGTCCGTTCGGCGTCCGTTTCCAGGAGGCCATCGACTACCTCAAGGGCAAGCTGCCCGAATCCACGCTCACGTCCAGCGATCTGGCCGGGCCGGTCCACGGCAAGGTCTTCGCCGTGGCGGGGGCCGTCAAGACCGATCTGGTCAGCGACATCCAGGCCTCGCTGGTGCAGGGGCTGACCGACGGCACCACGATCACCGACTTTCGCAAGCAGTTCGACCAGGCCGTGCAGAAACACGGCTGGAGCTACAAGGGCAAGCGCGGCTGGCGCACCGCCGTCATCTTCGACAACAACATGCGCAGCGCCCACATGGCCGGGCGCTGGGCGCAGCTGCAGGCGGGCAAGGATCGCCGCCCGTACCTGCAATACCGGACGGCCGGCGACGCCCGCGTGCGGCCGCAGCACCGCCAGTGGAACCTGAAGATCTTCCACATCGACGACCCGTTCTGGCAGACCCACTATCCGCCCAACGGGTGGAACTGCCGGTGCACGATCCGCGCCTACTCCGAGCGCGACCTGGAACGCAAGAACCTGCAGGTCTCCGAACCGTTCCAGATGGACACCCGCGAGGTGGTCACCCGCGACGGCGAAATCACCGACGTGGTGCCGGTCGGCATCGACCCGAGCTGGGACCACAACGTCGGCCAGAGCTGGATCGCCCCGGAAATGGCCCTGGGCCGCAAACTCGCCCGCCTGCCGCGCCAGTTGCAAGGCATCGTGGTCGACAAGACCATCACACCGGCCTTTCAAACGGTGCTCAGCGACAACTTCAAGGCCTTTCGAACCAGCGTCAAAGCCGCTTCAAAGCCCGACGGCAGCGCCCAGATCGTCGGCTTCCTCGACAGCGCCACGCTCAATGGCCTGGCGCGGGAAGTGCCGGACTTGGCACTGGAATCCACAGCCGTGACGGTGCTGGATCGCCGAACCCTGCACCTGGAAGGCGTCCACAAGCAGGCGAGCAACCCGGCACAAGTCTGGTCAGACACGCAAATCAATGTGCTACCTGCCGATCTGCGCGACTACCAGGCCGTCTTGTGGGATGCAGTGGATCAAGTGCTGGTGATCGTTCCGACCGAGCCGCTGCAGGTGGGCAAAGGCGCTACCCGCTGGGCCAAGGTCGTGCTGCGCCCGAACGTCAAAACGAAGTTCGGCCAGGCTGTATCAGTTGTATCGCTTGGATCGGCGCAGGCTCGGAACCTGTCGGAGGCGCGTTACGTGCCGCTGGTGGGTCACGCGCCGAAGAACTAGGGGGGCCAGGAAGGGCGCTACGTCTTCATAATCAGGGCACCGGAAGCGGTGCGCTGGGGCTTGGAGCATTTCCAGTCCACTGGCCTAACGTCAGTGTACGTTCGCCCCACGCTTCGGGCAACTTTCTGGCACTGGCCGGGCGGCGATTGGACACCCAATGGGTATTTTTCAAACAATCACGGCCCGATTTTGGTCACTCAGTGGATCAAAATAAACGTCCTCCCCGTTTCCAGCCCCGCACGCCCATCCCATTGACCCGATTAGGCTTTTCCCGTTTCCCCAGGGCCGCCCGGCTGGATCATTTCAAACATCTCCCCCCTTGGCCTGCAGGCGGTCGACCCGGGCCAGATCGAGGCGGCGCTGGCCGTGGGCATGACGCCGCTCAAGGCGCTGCTGCGCATCACCGCGCCGATCGCGTTTCTGCGCATCCTGCCGGCCTTTGTTGGGCAGTGCGTCATGTCGGTCAAGAACTCGGTGCTGGGCAGCTACATCGCCGTCGGCGAATTGCTCTACGAGGGCCAGCGCTTGAGCACCGCCACCTTCCGGCCGCTGGAGGTGCTGACCTTCGTGGCTCTGTTCTTCGTGATCACCATCTTGCCGCTGTCGCTGCTGGCCGGGGCCATCGAGCGGCGTATCCAGGCCCGGTTTTTCCGGCGCTGAAGCGCCGGCCTTTTGGAACGTGTTCAAAGTGACGAGTTGTACCCACGCGCTGGCCGTGTTCGCTCATGAACTGACGGCCGATCACCTGCCCGAGCCGGTGCGGCGGCAACTGCGGCTGCACCTGGTCGACGCGCTGGGCTGCGGCTGGGCCGCCAGCGCCACCGAGGTGGGGACGCTGGCGCGCAGCGCGGCCCACTGGCTGGGCGACGGGCCGTGCCATGTGTGGGGGGCGGCCCGCCGTCATGCGCCCATGGCGGCGGCTTTTGCGAATGCCCTCATCATCAATGGGCTGGACCACGACGATGGTGTCGAGATCGAAGGCAAGGGCCTGGGCCACCCGGGCGCCACGCTGGTGGCGGCCGCGCTGGCGGCGCTGGATGCGGCAGCGCAGCCCGTGAGCGGCGCCCGCTTTCTGGCCGCGCTGGCCGCGGGCTTCGAGGTCAACAACCGCCTCATCCACGCCCTGCAGCCCAGCGCCGAAAGCTTCGCGCAGGCCTACGGGGTCGCGCAGCACCAGGCGATAGGCGCAGCCGTGGTGGCCGGCAGCCTGTGGGGACTTGACGCCGAGGGGCTGCACCAGGCCATGGGGCTGGCGGCCACGCTCAGCGCCGTGCCCAGCCTGCACAAATACAACTGGCAGGAGCGGCCGCTGGTCACCCTCAAGGATGGCGTTGCCCCGGCCGCCCAGGCCGGAATCCAGGCCGCGGGCCTGGTCCAGTTGGGCTTCGTGGGCAGTCGCGACGTGCTCGACGGCGCACAGGGCTACTGGCGCATGCGTGGCTCAGACCGCTTCGACGAACAGGCGCTGCTGCACGGCCTGGGCCAGCACTGGTTCATCGGCTACGGCAGCTTCAAGCGCTATCCGGCCTGCCGCTGGCTGGCCGCCGCGCTGGAGGCGCTGGAGGCCATCGCCAGTCGGACGGGCTGGCCGGCCGACGAGATGGCAGCGATCGAAGTCGCCAGCTTTGCGCGGCTGGCCGAGGACTTCATGGACGCCGATCCGGCCCAGGCCACCGACGCCCAGTTCAGCCTGCCCTACACGCTGGCCGCCGTGGCGCACCGCCTGCCGCCGGGGCCGGCCTGGTATGCCGCCGACACCTGGGCCCGGGCCGACCTGCGGGCCACCGCGCAGCGTGTGCGTGCCAGCGTCGACCCGGCGCTCGACGCGCGCATGAGCGGTGCCGATCGCCAGCCTGGCGCCCGCGTGACCGTGCGCCATCGCGATGGCCGCCAGGCCACCGAGGCGCGCGCGCAGCCGCAGGGCAGCGCCGCCCGCCCGCTCGCCGACGAGGCCATTATTGCCAAGGCCTGCCGCAACGTGGCCGGCCGGATCGCCGATCCGCGCGGCTGGGTGCAGGCACTGTTGGGTGAGGATTGTTGGCGGCGGCCGCTGGCGGGCAGCCTGGACCTGCTGGGGGCGTGACCCCAGGCTCTGTGCGTGCCGGGGGGCGCCAGCCTTCATCTTCCCATCATCATCAGCCGCCACACTGACCTGCCGTTTTGATGGCCCAAATGAAAGCAACGTCGGCCACGCCTACGGCCACGAGCTGGACCCGGACCACATCAAGGCGTTCATCGCCGCCGCAGGCGTCGGGCTGACCTCGCAAGATCTGGAGCCGTTCGGACGCAAGCTGGTCGGCGGCTTCCAGGAACGCACGCTGGGCGCCGGCAGCGTGATGCGTCTGGTCAAGGGGCTCTGACCCCGGCGGCTCCGCCCTGGCGCGCCGGCGAACGGGTGGGGAGGGATGCCGCCCTCTCCGGGTCTCCTACACTCTCGCCCCATGAAACTTGCCAGCTACAACGATGGGTCGCGCGACGGGGCGCTGGTGGTGGTCTCGCGCGATCTCAAGTCCGCGCACTACGCCACCGGCATCGCCACGCGCCTGCAGCAGGTGCTCGACGACTGGAACTTCCTCAGCCCGCAATTGCAGGATCTGTACGTCGAACTCAACCACGGCCGCGCGCGCCATGCCTTCGACTTCGAGCCGGCGCGCTGCATGGCGCCGCTGCCGCGCGCCTACCAGCGGCTGCAGGCCCAGGCCTATCCCGAGCACGCGGCCCTGGCCCGCCTGGCGGGTGGCGCCGTCCCCACGTTCGGCCCGGAGGGCGAGACACCCGCCGCCGCGCCGCGCCGCGCGCCGCTGAGCCTGCGGCAGGCCGCTGGCGACAACCTGCTGGGCGCGCACGAGCCCATCGTCGCCAGCCGCGAGGCCATGCAGATCGACTTCGGTGCCCAGGTCGCCGCCTTCACGGCCGACGTGCGCCACGGCAGCACGGTCGAGCAGGGGCTGGAGGCGGTGCGGTTGCTGGCGCTGCTCAACACGCCCTGCCTGCGGGCGCTGGCCCAGCGTGAGGGAGGTGAGGGCGGTGAGGCCAGCGAAGCCGGCGGCCTGGCCGACGTGCTGGCCTGGCCCGGCGCGGCCTTCAGCCCGGTGGCGGTCACGCCCGACGAGCTGGGCGAGGCCTGGCGCGGCGGCCGCGTGCACCTGACGCTGCAATGCCACTGGAACGGCCGCCGCGTCGGCCTGCTCGAAGCCGGGGCCGACCTGTCGCACCACTTCGGCCAGATCGTCTCGCAGGCGGTGCAGACCCGCCACCTGCGCGCCGGCACCGTCATCGGCCTGGGCGTCGCCTGCAACCGCCGGGTCGAGAAGAAGGGCCGCGCCGAATGGCCGTCCGGCTACGCCAGCATCGCCGCGCGGCGCGGCATGGAGCTGTTGCAGGACGGCGCGGCCAGCACCGCCTTCCTGCAGTTCGGCGACACCCTGCGCATCGAGATGAAGGGCACCGACGGCCACAGCGTGTTCGGCGCCATCGAGCAGGAGGTGATCTCGTGGCAGACCCACGCCGCGCGCACCCGCGCCGCCGAACAGCCGTCGCGTGATGTGGCCGGCGATGGCGGCGAGGATGACGAGGGCTGACAAGACGGCCGGCTGGCGGATCCATGCTGCGCCGGAAACCGCCCGGGCCGAACGGGGCAGAACGTTCCCGTGATCGGCAACTCCGCCTTCACAGGTACTTGAGCCAGGCGATGTCGCGCCGGCGCGCCTTGAAGGCGGCGAAGGCCTTGACCGGCGCGTACAGCGCGGCCGCCAGCACCAGCATGCCCAGCCAGACCGCGCCGACCGAGTCGAAGCCGAAGTAGTCGCCGTGGTTCAGGCCCCAGATCGACACCGCCGCCAGGTACAGAAACTTGAGCACATACAGGTGCAGCAGGTAGAAGAACATGGGCGCCGCGCCAAAGGCCATCAGCCAGGCCGCGGCTGGGGGCAGGCGGCCGCCGTGGCGCTGCTGCAGGCGTTCCAGCGCGAACAGGCACAGCAGGCCGATGCCCAGCGTCAGCAGCAGGAACAGCAGCGAGGGCGGGTATTTGGTGATGTTGAGGAAGCTCATCGTGCTCGCCAGCGCGGTCGCGCCGGCCTGCCAGGGCGTGTCGCCATAGACGTTGAGGGCGCGCAGCGCGGCGAAGCCGGCAATCAGGCCCAGGCCCGTTGCCAACAGCGCGCGCTGGCGCCGGGCTGGCGCCACCTCGCCCTTGAACCAGGGGCCGGCGGCGTAACCCAGCGCGATCACGCCGATCCACGGCAGCACCGGGTAGGAGGTGCGCAGGCGCAGCGCGTCGCTCACCACGATCCAGCCGCGGTCGTGCAGGATGGCCCAGGGCAGGTGCAGCGCGTGGCCGGGCGCGAAGTGCAGGCCGTCGAGCAGGTTGTGGCCGGCCACCAACAGCACGCCCACGGCCACCAGCACCGCGCGCGGCAGCCACACCAGCGCCGACAGCGCCAGCATGCTCAGGCCGATGGCCCAGATCACCTGCAGGTAGATCTTGGCCGGCGGGAACTGGAAGGTCCAGGCGAAGTTGACCAGCGTCAGCTCCAGCAGCACCAGCACCAGCCCGCGCTTGAACAGAAAGGCCGAGGCGGCGGCGCGCCCGCCGTCCTGCCGCGACGCGTACAGAAAGGCCGACAGCCCGGTCAGCAACACGAACACCGGCGCGCAGACGTGGGCCAGCAGGCGCGAGAAGAACAGCGCCGCCGGCGTGGCGGCGACATCCATCGGGTCGGCCACCTGCGCGTGCAGGTAGAAGGTCTCGCGCACGTGGTCGAGCAGCATGAAGACGATCACCAGCCCGCGCAGGGCATCGATGGACTGCAGGCGCGCGGCGGCGGTCCGAGGTGGGGAGGAGGCAGACGGCAGGGGGGTCAAGACAGCACTCGCCATGAAAAATGAAGCAGAAAGAGCAATGGAATCCGCCACATTTGGCTGGGCGTCGCATTTTATGAGATTGTATTATCGATATCAAGATGTGATATGCCAGCTTGCGCCAACCGGGCCCGGCCACGGGTGCCGCAGCGTGGCAGACTTGTTTGCCCTGGCACCCGACAATGGGCCGGCGCGTTGCGCGCCGCCCGAAGGAGACAAGCAACCATGACGCCGTCATCATCCCGTTCCGTTCAACCCTGGCCCACGCGCCGGCGCCTGCTCGCCGCCGGCGCGGCCCTGCCGCTGGCCGGGCTGGCCGTCTCTGCGCCCGCGCGCGCCGAGGCGCCGTTCCCGAGCCAGCCCTTGCGCGTGATCGTGCCGTTTGGCGCGGGCGGCGTGGCCGACCTGACCGCGCGCGTGGTCGCGCAGCACATGGCTGGCACGCTGGGGCAGCCGGTGGTGATCGACAACCGGCCCGGCGCGGGCGGCGTGGTGGCCGCCGACGCGGTGGCCAAGGCGCGGCCGGACGGTCACACGCTGCTGCTGATGTCCAATGCCAACGCCATCGGCGTCAGCCTGTTCAAGTCGTTGCCCTTCGACACGCTGCGCGATTTCCAGCCGGTCTCCACCCTGGGAACTTTCGACCTGGCGCTGTTCGTGCCGGCCGGCTCGCGCTTCAAGACCTTCGCCGATTTCGCCGCCGCCGCCCGCGCCCAGCCCGGCGCGCTCAACGTGGGCACCATCAGCGTCGGCAGCACCCAGAACCTGGCCGCCGAGCTGCTGAAGACGGCCGCCGGGGTGGACGTGCAGGTGGTGCCCTTCAACGGCAGCCCGGCGGTGTTCAGCGCGTTGCGCGGTGAGCAGGTCGATGCGGCCGTCGAAATCCTCACGCCCATGATGCCGCACGTGCAGGCCGGCACGGCCCGTGCGCTGCTGGTCACCAATGCGCGCCGCGCCCGCGCGCTGCCGGACGTGCCCTCGGCGCCGGAGGCCGGCGTGCCCCGGCTGCAGGCGGCGTCGTGGAACGCGCTGGCGGTGCCGGCGCGAACCCCGGCGCCGGTGGTCGAGCGGCTGCACCAGGCCATCGCCGCCGCCATCGCCGCGCCCGAGGTGCGCAGCCGCCTCGAAGCCCTCTACATCGACCCGCGCGCCAGCACGCCACAAGAGGCCGCGGCGCTGCTGCGCGAGGACGTCCGGCGCTGGGGCGAGGTGATCCGCCAGGCCGGCGTGCCGCAGCAGGGCTGAGCGCTCGCCCGCTGCGCGCCGGGCAGCGGCTTGGTTTATGCTGGCCGGTTTTTGCCGGCGACAGCGCCCAACAGGTGCCTGGCGCGGCCGATTCCGATGTCCAGAGAAAGCTCGCGCATGACACGCAAGGCGCACCCCCAAGCCCCGGCCCCGCAGGAACCGGGCCTGCAGCGGCAGTTGACCAACCGCCACATCCAGCTCATCGCCATCGGCGGGGCCATCGGTACCGGCCTTTTCATGGGCTCGGGCAAGACCATCAGCCTGGCCGGGCCGTCGATCATCTTCGTCTACATGATCATCGGCTTCGCGCTGTTCTTCGTGATGCGCGCCATGGGCGAGCTGTTGCTGTCCAACCTGCAGTACCGCTCCTTCATCGACTTCTGCGCCGACTTGCTGGGTCCCTGGGCCGGCTTCTTCGTGGGCTGGACCTACTGGCTGTGCTGGGTCGTCACCGGCATCGCCGACGTCATCGCCATCGCCAACTACGCGCAGTTCTGGTTTCCCGGCCTGCCGCAGTGGCTGCCGGCGGTGCTGTGCGTGGCGCTGCTGCTGTCGCTCAACCTGCTGGCGGTCAAGCTGTTTGGAGAGATCGAGTTCTGGTTCGCCATGATCAAGATCGTGGCCATCGTCGCGCTGGTGGGCACCGGCCTGGCGATGGTGGCCTCGGCCTTCGTCTCGCCGGCCGGCCATGCCGCCAGCCTGGCCCATCTGTGGAATGACGGCGGCCTGTTCCCGCATGGGCTGATGGGCTTTTTCGCGGGCTTCCAGATCGCTGTTTTCGCCTTCGTCGGCATCGAGCTGGTCGGCACCACCGCCGCCGAGGCGCGCGACCCCGAGCGCACGTTGCCGCGCGCCATCAACTCGATTCCCGTGCGCATCATCATCTTTTATGTGCTGGCGCTGGCGGCCATCATGGCGGTCACGCCGTGGCGCGAGGTGGTGCCGGGCAAGAGCCCGTTTGTGGAGCTGTTCGTGCTGGCCGGCCTGCCGGCGGCCGCTGGCGTCATCAACTTCGTGGTGCTGACCTCGGCGGCCTCGTCGGCTAACAGCGGTGTGTTCTCCACCAGCCGCATGCTCTACGGCCTGGCCCGGCAGGGCGACGCGCCGCGCCGCTTCGGCCGGCTCTCGCGCAGCGGCGTGCCCTCGGGCGGCCTGCTGTTCTCGTGCCTGTGCCTGCTGGCAGGCGCTTTCCTGATGTGGGTGGTGCCGGACCTGGTGCAGGCCTTCACGCTGGTGACCACGGTCTCGGCCATCCTGTTCATGTTCGTCTGGGCGCTGATCCTGCTGTCCTACCTGGCCTACCGCCGCCAGCGCCCGCAACTGCACGCGCGGTCGCTCTACAAGATGCCGTGCGGCGTGGCCATGTCGGTGCTGGTGCTGGCCTTCTTCGCCTTCGTGCTGGGGCTGCTGGCGCTGGAGGCCGACACCCGCCAGGCGCTGCTGGCCACGCCCGCGTGGTTCGTGCTGCTGGCGTTGGGGTGGCGCTGGCTGCGGCGCCGGCCCACGGCGGGCGCGCAGGTGCCGGCCGACGGTCAGCCATAACGCGCGCGCCGGCCCAGCCACCCGCTCCGGGACACCGACCATGGGAAACATCCTGCAGATCACCGCGCCGATCTACCTGCTGATCGGGCTGGGCTTCCTGGCCGTGCGGCTGGGTGTCGTCGACCGGGCCGCGACCCGGGTGCTGGGGCGCTTCGTGGTGCTGTTTTGCGTGCCGTCGCTGCTGTTTCATGCGCTGACCTCGCGCGACTTCGGCGAGGTGCTGCAGCCGGTCTACCTGCTGGCCTACCTGGCCGGCACGCTGCTGGTGATGGGTGGCGCGCTGCTGTATGCGCGGCGGGCGCGCCGCCAGCCACTGCAGCGCGCGGCGATGTGGGGCATGGGCACCTCGGTGTCGAACTCGGCCTTCATGGGCTTTCCGCTGGTGTTGCAGTTGGCCGGACCGCAGGCCGCCGTCGGGTTGGCGATGTGCATGCTGGTCGAGAACCTGGTCGCGCTGCCGCTGGGCCTGGCGCTGGCCGACCGCGAGGGCGCGGCCGGCGGCTGGCGCGCGGCGGTGGCGCAGTCGCTGCGCGGACTGGCGCGCAATCCCATGATCATTGCCATTGCGGCCGGCATGGCGTTCGGCCTGCTGGGCTGGCGCCCGCCGCTGGTGGCCGACAAGGCGCTGCAGATGCTGGCCGCCGTGGCCAGTCCGGTGGCGCTGTTCGTGGTCGGCGGCACGCTGGTGGGCCTGCCGCTGCGCGGCGTGCTGCGCGACGCCGGCGAGATCTCGGCGATCAAGCTGCTGCTGCACCCGCTGGCGGTGCTGCTGTGCCTGGCGCTGCTGCCGCCGCTGCCGCCCGCGCTGGCGCTGGCTG
>JASGEH010000126.1:0-10232 GCA_047606565.1 Comamonas sp. | reverse complement strand
CTGCCCGGCCGGGGTCTATGAGTTCGTTGCCAACGAGGATCAGGACGGCGAGCGCCTGCAGATCAACGCCCAGAACTGCGTGCACTGCAAGACCTGCGACATCAAGGACCCGACCCAGAACATCGTCTGGGTCACGCCCGAGGGCGGCGGCGGGCCGAATTACAGCGGCATGTGAGCCACTGCCGCACCGGGGCCGGCGCCGGCCCCGGCGGGCCCCAACGTGTAGACGACCTCAGCGCGCGCGCAGGAAGTCGCCCACCTCCAGCAGGATCAGCTCGTTGTCATCAGCCTGGTTGGGCTCGCGGCTGCTGGAAAACGGCAGGTTGTTGTCATTGCCCACGACGATGTGGGTGGCGTCCACCACGTCCACGTTCTCGATGGTGAGGAAAGGAAACTTCAGCACGCCGTCGTTGAGCGGCTTGCGCGCCAGGTGTTTGGGATCCTGGATGGCCAGCAGGTCGATGGCGCCGATCTTGCGCAGTTCGCCGCCCGCGTTGGCATCAGTCAGCTCGACCTTGTAGACGCGCTTGAAGCGGGCGATGTCGTGGAAGCAGTCGCTGCGCCGCTGCCCTTCGGGACAGGCCTTGTCGGCCGTGCCCTCGCCGTTGTCACGCTCGATCACCAGCCCGGTGGTGGCGTCGATCAGGTTGAAGTCGCCGATGGCGTTCTGGTTGGCTTCCAGCACATATTTCCAGTGGCGGCCGGTCCACTGGCCGGCCTGCACGTCGAACTCCAGCACACGCAGGTACTGGCGGCCGCCCTCGACCGTTTCGTAGGCCTTCGCGTCGTCGTTCCACAGCGGGCCTTCGAGCAGGGCGTAGAGCTTGCTGCCGTCGGGGCTCGCGGCCATGCCCTCGAAGCCCTTGGAGCGCTTGACCTGGAAGGCGGGCACCTGGGCATCCGGCGCCCCGGGCATGGCGATGGCCGGGTGGTCGGGCGAGCGCACCGTGCGGCCATCGACCTGGGTTTCGAACACGGCCAGCACCTTGCCGCTCAGGTCGGCCTTGATCAGGTAGGGCCCGAACTCGTCGCCGATCCACAAGGCGCCGCCGGCGAACTGGAAACTCTCGGGGTCGAAGTCGCTGCCCGTCAGGTAGCGCTTGCGGCTGCCTTCCTGCACGATGCGAAACGGCACCTTCTTGTCGGGGTCGTGCAGGAACACCGTCTTTAGGCGCTGGAACTGGCCGCTCTTGAAATCCACCTTGTAGTGGTTGAGGTAGAGCATGAAGTCGGGCGAGTTGGCCTTGGTGCCGGCGCCGTTGTCGGTCAGGATCCAGAACGTGCCATCGGCCATCCGCTTGATGCCGGAATGGCCTTGCAGCGGCTGCCCCTTGAAGGGCAGCGACACCCCGGTCTTGCGGCCCGCCGAATCCCCTTCGACGGTTCCGACGGCCTCGACGCGCTGGCCGGTGGTGAACTTGCCGCTGACTTGCAGGTCGGCCGGCGCGTCCGCCGGTGCGCTCATCACACTGCGCGCGGGCAACACCGCGTGACCGGCCAGCGTGGCGGGATAAACAGGAGCCGGTGTCTGGGCGACGGCAGCGGCAGCGGCCATCGACAAGGCCGCCAGGGCCAAGGGAAAACGGAGCAGGCAGGTTGTCATGAGAAAAGGCAAGGTCGGCATGAAAGCCGCCCACCATGCCTGCCCAGAATGACAAGGCCATTACGGCCATGACGGGGCCGTCAACCCCGTCAAGCCGGCATCAGCCCGGCCCGGATCGCATCCGGCTCAGACCGGCACGGCCACCAGGTCATGCCCGTCGACCGCCACCACGCGGGCACGGGTGAACTCGCCCACCTTCAGGGTCTTGCTGATCTTCTCGGGCGGCAGCAGGCGCACCACGCCGTCGATCTCGGGTGCATCGGCATAGCTGCGGCCGACGCCGCCCCGGCGGCCCAGGCCCGGGGCGGAATCGACCAGCACCTGGATGTTGGCGCCCACGCGGCGCTGCAGGCGCTGCATCGACACCGCCTCGGCGACCGCCATGAAGCGCGAGCGGCGCTCCTCGCGCACCGCGTCGGGCAAGGCACCCGGCAGTTCGTTGGCGGTGGCGCCCTGCACGGGCGAATAGGCGAAGCAGCCGGCACGGTCGATCTGCGCCTCGCGCACGAAGTCGAGCAGGTGCTGGAACTCGTCCTCGGTCTCGCCGGGAAAGCCCGCGATGAAGGTCGAGCGAATCACCAGCTCGGGGCAGATTTCGCGCCAGCGGGCGATGCGTTCGAGGTTGCGCTCGCCGCTGGCCGGGCGCTTCATGCGGCGCAGCACGTCGGGGTGGCTGTGCTGCAGCGGCACGTCCAGGTAGGGCAGCACCAGGCCCTGCGCCATCAGCGGGATCACTTCGTCCACGCTCGGATAGGGATAGACGTAGTGCAGCCGCACCCAGGCGCCGTAGGGCTCGGCGATGGCACCCAGCGCCTGCACCAGGTCCAGCATGCGGGTGCGCACCGGGCGGCCGTCCCAGAAGCCGGTGCGGTACTTCACGTCGACGCCGTAGGCCGAGGTGTCCTGGCTGATCACCAGCAGCTCCTTGACGCCGCCCTCGAACAGCGCGCGCGCCTCTTTCAGCACGTCGCCCACGGGCCGGCTGACCAGGTCGCCACGCATGCTGGGGATGATGCAGAAGGTGCAGCGGTGGTTGCAGCCCTCGCTGATCTTCAGGTAGGCGTAGTGGCGCGGCGTGAGCTTGACGCCGGCCTCGCCGAAGGCGCCCGGCACCAGATCGATGAAAGGGTCGTGCGGCTTGGGCAGGTGGGTGTGCACGGCATCCATCACCTCCTGCGTGGCGTGCGGGCCGGTGACGGCCAGCACGCTGGGGTGGATCTGCCGCACGAAGTTCGATCCGGGGGCTGACTCGTCGGCGGCGGGCTCGGTCTTGGCGCCCAGGCAGCCGGTGACGATCACCTTGCCGTTGGCGGCCAACGCCTCGCCGATGGTGTCCAGGCTTTCCTTGACCGCGTCGTCGATGAAGCCGCAGGTGTTGACGATGACCAGGTCCGCGCCCTCGAAGGTCTTGGAGGTCTGGTAGCCCTCGGCGCTGAGCTGGGTGAGGATCAGCTCGGAGTCGGTCAGCGCCTTGGGGCAGCCGAGGCTGACCATTCCGATGCGCGGCGCGCGCGCTTGTTTGTCGATCACAGCTTCAGTCATGGGGCTCAATTCGGTGGGGTATCGTGGGGGCGGTCGCGGCGCCGCTGGCGTTCGGGGTCTCGGGGGGATCGGGGAATCCGGGGAGATCGGGGCGGATGCAGAAATCCCGCCGTGCGACCCGGCTCCTTCCAGGCGCGCCAGTCCGCGGCCCCAGCGCCTGCCCGCCCGCTCAAACAGGGCAGGCATTGTAAATGCACGGCCCGCGCAAGTCATCCCGGCCACGGCCACACAAGCCGCGCCGCCACGCCCAGACGGCAGAGACACAGGACGCGGGACGCCCGATGTGCAGCGATCGAACCATCGCCGGGCGATGGCCTATTTCCGAGCACATGAGCATATGGGAAAAGTTCATAACGTACACGGGCAACGGCTCGGACAACTGCTATATATTGATCAAAACTACCAACACAAGAGGAGCCTATGTCCATCCAGTCCTTTCTGAAGTCCACCGTGGCGACCCTGGCGCTCGTCACGGGCGGTTCGCTGTTCGCGCAGGGCGCGCCCATCAATGCCGCTGCATTCGACGCGCTGGTCGCCCAGGGCCCGGTCGCCGACGCCGCGACCCTCGCGTCGAGCACCTGGGCCAGCAAGATCAAGCAGGCTGGCGCGCTGCGCCTGGGCAGCACGCAAACCTCCAATCTTTTCTCGCTGCGCGACGAGAAGGACGGCAAACTGCGCGGCTTCGACGCCGGCCTGGCCCTGCTCCTGACCCGCTACATCCTGGGCGATGAGTCCAAGTACCAGTTCACGCAGGTGACTTCGTCCACACGCGAACAGGTGCTCATCAACGACCAGGCGGACGTGGTCTTCGCCACCTACTCCATCACCCCCGCGCGCGCCGAAAAAATCGCCTTCGCCGGCCCTTACTACACCTCGCAGGCCGGGGTTCTGGTCAAGACCAGCAACACGGCCATCCAGTCGTACAACGACCTGGCCGGCAAGAAAGTCGCCACGCAGGCCGGCTCGACCGGGCCGGTGATCCTGGCACAGTACGCACCCAAGGCTGTGGTGCAGGAATTCCAGACGCACCAGGAGGCGCTCACCGCGCTGCGCCAGGGGCGCGTGGACGCCTACGTGACCGACCAGACCCTGCTGCTCAACGCCCTGAGCCTGGGCGCCGGCGACGCCCGGCTGGCGGGTGCGCCCTTTGGCACGCCGGACCCCTACGGCATCGGACTGCCCAAGGACTCGGACGGCGCGGCCTTCGTCAATGCCTTCCTGAGGAAGCTGGAGGCCGACGGTACCTGGGCCAAACTCTGGACCATCGCCATCGGACAGCGCACCGGCAGCACGGCCGTGCCGACACCGCCGGCCATTCCCTGATCGCCTGTGTCTCCTTCGTCCAAGCGTTGAACCATGAGCGACGTCTCCAGGCTCCTGGCCGAGTACGGACCGGCCTTCTGGCAGGCCCTTTTTCTGACCTGGAAGCTCACGCTCCTGTCCTTCGTTCCCGGCTTTGTGCTGGGCACGGGCGTGGCGGTGCTCCGGCTGCTGCCGTTGCCGCCGCTGCGCTTTGTCCTGGCCGGCTACGTCGAGATCTTCCGCAACATTCCCAGCGTCGCGCTGCTGATCTTCATCGTGTTCGCGCTGCCCGACCTCGACGTGCTGATCGACTATGAATTCAGCGTGATCCTGGCCTTGACGCTGGTCTGCTCGGCCTTCACGGCGGACTACCTGCGCACGGGGATCAACACCGTCACCGGCGGCCAGATCCAGGCCGCGCTCAGCCTGGGCATGCGGCCGCTGCAAGTCATCTCCACGGTGGTGCTGCCGCAGGCGCTGCGCGCGGTGGTGCAGCCCCTGACCTCGCTACTCATCGCGCTGATGCTGTCGACCTCGCTGGCCTCGCAAGTGCCCTTCCCGGGCCGGGAACTCACCGGACTGGTGTCCAAGATCGCCAACGACGCCGCCGCCGGCATCACCGCTTTCCTGGTTGCCGCCGCGCTGTACGTGGCGACCGGGCTGCTGATCGCCTGGGCCGGCGCCACCCTGGAAAAGAAGGTGCGGATCCTGCGATGAACCAGCCTCTGGAAAACCTTCTTTTTGGGGCCCCCAACCCCCGGACACGCACCACCCTGCGCGTGAGCAGCGCAATCGCGGCGGCCGTGCTGCTCCTGCTGGCGACGGCCATCGTGCTGCGCTTCCAGGCCGCCGGGCAGCTCGACGGCGCCCTCTGGGCCTTCTTCGCCCAACCATCGACCTGGGCCTTCCTGGCCCAGGGCCTGCTCGGCACGCTGGCCTCGGCGGCGATGGCTGCCGCCATCGCTCTGACCCTGGGGCTGGTTCTGCTGGTGGGGCGCCTGGCGCGGCCACGGCTGCTGCGCTGGCCGAGCATCGCGCTCATCGAGTTTTTGCGCGGTACGCCGACGCTGCTGCTCATCTATGTGTGCTTCCTGGTGCTGCCGCAGGCCGGGGTCAAACTGAGCACCTACTGGATGCTGACCTTGCCGGTCGGCCTGTCCACCGCCGCCGTGGTGGCCGAGGTCTACCGCGCGGGCGTGCTCGCCGTGCCCCGCGGCCAGGCCGGTGCCGCGCGCAGTCTGGGCATGACCGAGGCCCAGGTGTTCCGCCTCGTCGTCTTTCCCCAGGCCCTGCGCTACATCATTCCGGCGCTGGTCGCACAACTGGTCATCGTGGTCAAGGACACCACCTTCGGCTACGTCGTCACCTACGGCGAACTCATGCAGAACGCCAAGGTGCTGATCGCTAATTACCAGGCGCTGGTGCCGGTCTACCTCGTCGTGGCCGCGCTCTACTGCCTCGTCAACTACGCGATCTCCTGGGCGAGCAAACGGCTCGGCTCGCCACTGCACTGATACGCCCCGAACGGCCCATGCGCGAGCGGCGTAGCGCCGCCCCCCAGACCCAGCCACGTCTTTTCGCGCGGTGGTGCGCAAGAACCTGTCATAGTCGCGCCAGAGCAACCGGCCTGAACACCGGCCCGCCTGCTGGCTTGCTTCATGCCGCATTCACTTGCACCTTCCCGCATGGCTTCCACCGCCTCTTCCTCCACCGTTGTGTCGACCTGGCGCCGCCTGTGGGCGCTGAGCAGCTTTGCCTACAGCCTGCGGGTCTTCATTGCGCTGGCGAGCATCATGGGCGCGTGCTGGCTGCGCGGCGCGCTGGCGCTGATCATGCCGCTGTTCCTGGGCTGCATCGCCTGCGCGCTGGCCGAGAGCGACGACCACTGGCGCGGACGGCTGCGCGCGCTGCTGGCGACGCTGCTGGCCTTCGCTGTGGCGGCTTTCGCCATCGAGGCGGTGTTCCACCATCCCTGGCTCTATCTGGCGACGCTGGCGGGCGCGGCCTTCGGCCTGACCATGCTGGGCGCCATTGGCTCGCGCTACCAGGCGATTGCCTACGGCACACTGATCGTGTGCATTTACACCAGCATCTCGGTCGATCAGGAGGCACTGGGCTCGGCCGTGCCCTTCTGGCTGCACCCGGCGCTGCTGCTGGCCGGCGCGGCCTGGTATGGGCTGCTGTCGGTGGTCTGGTGCGTGCTGTTTCCCAACCAGCCGGTGCAGCAGTTCCTGGCCACGCTGTACGACGAGCTGGGCCGCTACCTGCGGCTGAAGTCGCAGATGTTCGAGCCGGTGCGCGGCATCGACATGGAGGGCCGGCGCCTGGTGCTGGCCAAGGCCAACAGCCGCGTGGTGGCCGCGCTCAACACCGCCAAGGACAGCCTGTTCAACCGCATGACGCGCGGCGTGCGGCCGGCGCGGCGCATCAACCGCTACCTGACGCTGTACTTCATCGCCCAGGACATCCACGAGCGCGCCAGTTCCTCGCACTATTCCTACGAGCAGCTCACCGACACCTTTTTCCACAGCGACGTGATGTTCCGCTGCCAGCGCGTGCTCAACCTGCAGGGCCACGCCTGCCACGCCCTGGCGCAGGCGATCCGGGTGCGCCAGCCCTACGTGAAGAGCGAGGCCAGCGCGCTGGCGCTGGGCGACCTGCAGGCTGCGCTGTCGGCGCTGCGCGGTATGCCGGGCACCGCCACGCAGCCGCTGTGGCGCCTGCTGCTGCGCTCGCTGGTGGCGCTGGCGCGCAACCTCTCGACGCTGGAGGAGCAGCTCGCCCACGCCAGCACACCCAACACTGCGCCGCTGGGCAACTCGGCCTCGGGCACGCCCAACGCGGCGACCCAGGCCGGCGCGGCCGCCCATCTGCCGGCCGACCAGCGCATCCACGACCGTTCGCCCCAGAGCCTGCGCGACGCCTTCGACCGCGTGCGCCTGCAGTTCACGCCGTCGTCGGCGCTGTTCCGCCATGCGGTGCGGTTGAGCCTGGCGCTGGCCGCCGGCTACGGCGTGATGCACCTCATCCACGCCAACCAGGGCTTCTGGATCCTGCTGACCACGGTGTTCGTCTGCCGCCAGGGCTATGGCGCCACCCGCTCGCGCGTGGCCGAGCGCATCGTCGGCACCATCGCCGGCCTGCTGGTGGGCTGGGCGCTGTTTCGCATGTTCCCCAACCCGCTGGTGCAGGCCTTCTTCGCGGTGGCGGCGGGGGTGACCTTCTTTGCCACACGCACCTCGCGCTACGCCCTGTCGACCGGCGCCATCACACTGATGGTGCTGCTGTGCTTCAACCAGATCGGCAACGGCTACGCGCTGATCCTGCCGCGCGTGGTCGACACGCTGCTGGGCGCCTTCATCGCGGTGCTGGCGGTCTACCTGGTGCTGCCGGACTGGCAGACCCGCCGCATCAACCAGGTCGCCGCCGCCGCGGTGGCCGCCTGCGGCCGCTACCTGCGCGAGATCATGCAGCAGTACCAGAGCGACCAGAGCGGCAAGCAAGACACCCTGGGCTACCGCGTGGCCCGGCGCGAGGCCCACAACGCCGACGCCGCCCTGTCCAACGCCGTGGCCGCGCTGCTGCAGGAGCCGGGCCGCTCGCGCGAGGAGTGCGAGACCGCCATCCGCCTGCAGGTGCAACTGCACACGCTGCTCAACTACCTCTCCGGCCTGGGCGCGCACCGCCACAGCCTGCCGGCCACGCCCGCGGGCGCCCAGCCCGAGCCCGACAAAGTGCCCGCGGCCACGCGCGACATCGCCGGGCTGCTTGACGACATCGCCCAGCACCTCAAGGTGCCGCTGCCCACCGCCGCACCCGCGCGGCCGGGCACGGCGGTGGCCGAGGCGCTCGACCAGCAGCCCGACGACATGGCCGACGACCAGCGCCTGGTGCAAAGCCAGCTCGCGCTGATCGCCCGCCAGATCGAGCCGCTGCGCGCCCTGGCCAACCAGCTCGCCCCCGCATCGCCATCATGACCGACCTCGCCAAAATCACCTGCATCGAAGACCTGCGCCTGCGCGCCCAGCGCCGCGTGCCGCGCATGTTCTACGACTACGCCGACTCCGGCTCCTACACCGAGTCCACCTACCGCGCCAACGCGGCCGACTTCCAGAAAATTCAGTTGCGCCAGCGCGTCGCCGTCAACCTGGCCGGCCGCAGCACCCGCACCACGATGATCGGCCAGGACGTGGCCATGCCGGTGGCGATCGCCCCCACCGGCCTCACCGGCATGCAGCACGCCGACGGCGAGATCCTGGCCGCGCGCGCGGCGCTGCGCTTCGGCGTTCCGTTCACGCTCTCGACCATGAGCATCTGCTCGCTCGAAGACGTGGCCCAGCACACCGGCCGCCAGCCCTTCTGGTTCCAGCTCTACGTGATGCGCGACCGCGACTTCATCGAGCGCCTGATCGACCGCGCCAAAGCCTCGGGCGTCAATGCGCTGCAGCTCACGCTCGACCTGCAGATCCTCGGCCAGCGCCACAAGGACATCAAGAACGGCCTGAGCGCGCCGCCCCGCCCCACCCTGCGCAACCTGCTGAACCTCGCCACCAAACCGCACTGGTGCCTGGGCATGCTGGGCACCCGGCGGCGCAGCTTCGGCAACATCGTCGGCCATGCCAAGGGCGTGGGCGACCTGTCCTCGCTGGCGTCGTGGACCGCCGAGCAATTCGACCCCACGCTCAGTTGGGCCGACGTCGAGTGGATCAAGAAGCGCTGGGGCGGCAAGCTCATCCTCAAGGGCATCATGGACGCCGAGGACGCCCGGCTGGCGGCCAACAGCGGCGCCGACGCGCTGATCGTCAGCAACCACGGCGGCCGCCAGCTCGACGGCGCCCCTTCGTCCATCAGCGCCCTGCCCGCCATCGCCGAGGCCGTCGGCCGCGACATCGAAGTCTGGATGGACGGCGGCATCCGCAGCGGGCAAGACGTCCTCAAGGCCCGCGCCCTGGGCGCGCGCGGCACCCTCATCGGCCGCGCCTTCCTCTACGGCCTGGGCGCGGCGGGCGAAGCCGGCGTCACCCGCGCGCTGCAGATCATCCAGAGGGAACTCGACATCAGCATGGCCTTCTGCGGCCGCACCCGCATCGACGACGTCGATGCCGGCATCCTGCTGCCCGGCAGCCATTGAAACGGCTCAAGCACGTTCTAATTTTTCTGGCTCACCGCCTACACCCCCCTGGCCTGAAGGCGACGCAAAATACGCCAAATCCTTTCGGAATCATGCCGCCATGAACGCCCTGCCCCAGCCCACGCACTCCCCACAGTCCACCCACCCCGCCCCGGCCCGTGGACGCGCCTGGACCCTGCCCGCCGTCGCAGGCGTCTTGCTGCTGGCAGCCTGCGCGGCACCGCTGCCGCCCTACACCCCCTACACCCCCTACACCCCCGACGCGCCCGCCGCCCCCGTGGCCCCGGCGCCCACCCGCACGCTGCCACCGCCTCCCGCCCCCGTCGAACCCGCGCCTGGCGTCGTCACCGAGCCGATTCCGCAACCCGGCCTACCGCCTCCGCCCGCCCCGGCCGAGCCCCTGCCCACACCCACCGACCCGCAGGCCCAGCAAGGCCTGCCCGGCCAGCCGCTGCCACAACCCACGCCCGAATTCGCCTGCAACGCCGAGCCAGCCCAATCGGCAGTGGGCCAACCCTACAGCCCGGCGCTCATCAACCAGGTACGCGAACGCACCGGCGCCCGCGGCGTGCGCGTGCTGCAGCCCGGCCAGGCCGTGACCCAGGAATACAACGCACAACGCGCCAACCTGGTGCTCGACGCCGACAACAAGGT
>JASGEH010000125.1:0-12941 GCA_047606565.1 Comamonas sp. | reverse complement strand
CATCAACGCCGGCGACGGCCCGGGCGAGCACCCGAGCCAGGCGCTGCTCGACCTCTACACCATCCAGCGCGAGTTTTCGCGCCTGGGCAAGCTGGTCGATGGCGCGCACATCGCCATGGTGGGCGACTTGAAGTACGGCCGCACGGTGCACTCGCTGGCCAAGCTGCTGTCGCTCTACCGGGGCCTGAAGATCACGCTGGTCTCGCCCAAAGGGCTGGAGATGCCGTCTTATGTACTCGACCGCATCGCCAAGAACGACAACGTGGTGGAGCAGACCTACGATTTGCCTGGCGGCCTCAAGGGCGCCGACGTGGTGTACGCGACGCGCATCCAGAAGGAGCGCTTCCAGAACGAGACCATCGAGGGCTACACGCCCGAGTTCCAGATCAACAAGGCGATGATCGACGCGACCTGCGGCCCGGATTCGATGATCATGCACCCGCTGCCGCGCGACGGCCGGCCCGACGCCAACGACCTGAGCACCGACCTCAACCACGACAGCCGGCTGGCGATCTTCCGCCAGACCGACAACGGCATCCCGGTGCGCATGGCGATCTTCGCGGTGCTGCTGGGCGTGGACGGCCAGGTCCAGCGCTCGATGCGCGACGCCACCTGGCGCCGGCCGAGCATGGTCGGGCCGGACGACGCGGTGTTTCACGGTATTGACTGAGACACCAGGGCGTTTTTTCAGGTCGCGGGTCGACGCATGACGGCCAGGGCCGGACGGGACACCTGCCTGCGCTCATGTCCTCCTGCGCTGGCCTGGCGGCCAGCGCATTCCCCCTTAACTTCGCTTCGGCAGGTATCCCGCCCGGCCCTGGCCGTCAGGGGCAGCTCCCGAAGGCCGCAGTGAGGTTCCCTCCCGCTCAGTCGCGTAGCTGTTTTACCAGCGCGGCCGTCGAGGCGTCGAGCCCGGCGATGTCGCCCGAGGCCAGGCGCGGCTCGATGTCCTTGGCCAGGACCTTGCCCAGTTCGACGCCGAACTGGTCGAAGCTGTTGATGCCCCAGATCGCGCCGCTGGTGAAGACGCGGTGCTCGTACAGCGCGATCAGCGCGCCCAGCGCGGCCGGGTCCAGGCGCTCCAGGATGAAGAAGGTGCTGGGGCGGTTGCCCGGGAAGTCGCGCGCGCCGTCGGCGCCGGGCTGGCCTTGCAGGAAGGCCTGGGCTTGCGCCACGGCGTTGGCCAGCAGCTTGGCGTGGTGGCCGGGCAGGTCGTGCGCGGCCTGGCGCGCGACGATGAACTCCACCGGCACCACGTCGGTGCCCTGGTGCAGCATCTGGAAAAAGGCGTGCTGGCCGTTGGTGCCCGGCTCGCCCCAGACCACGGGCGAGGTGCCGTAGGCCACGGGCTGGCCGTGCCGGTCGACGCGCTTGCCGTTGCTCTCCATCTCCAGTTGCTGCAGGTAGGCCGGGAAGCGCCGCAGGCCGTGGTGGTAGGGCGCCACGCAGCGGCTGGAGAAACCGTGGAAGTTGCGGTACCAGACGTCGAGCAGGCCCAGCCGCACCGGCAGGTTCTGCGCCAGCGGGGCGGTGCGGAAGTGCTCGTCCATGGCGGCGGCGCCGGCCAGGAATTCGTCGAAGCGCTGCGCGCCGATGGCGATGGCGATCGGCAGGCCGATCGCCGACCACAGCGAGTAGCGGCCGCCGACCCAGTCCCAGAAGCCGAAGGTGGTGTCGATGCCGAAGGCCGCGGCGGCTTCGACGTTGGTGGTCAGCGCCGCGAAATGGCGGCCGATGTCGGTGCCGCCCTGTGCCTCGAACCAGGCTTTGGCCGAGCGCGCGTTGGTCATCGTCTCGATGGTCGTGAAGGTCTTGGAGGCGATCAGGAACAGCGTGTTGTGCGGGCGTACCTGCGCCAGCACGGCGGCGAGTTCGTGGCCGTCGACGTTGGAGACGAAGTGCAGGCGCTTGCCCGGGTGGCGGAACTCGTCCAAGGCGAGCACGGCCATCTGCGGCCCCAGGTCGGAGCCGCCGATGCCGATGTTGACGATGTCGGTCAGGGTGTCGTCGGCGCGGATGCGTTCGGCATAGGCCAGCATGGCCGCGCGGGTCTGGCGCACCGCCTCGGTGTCGATCGCCGCGCCCCAGGGCTGCGCGGCGTCCGGCCCCTGGCCGCGCAGCGCGACGTGCAGCACCTGGCGCTGCTCGGTGTTGTTGATGGGCTGCCCGCCCAACAGTGCGTCGCGCCAGGTCTCCAGGCCGCTCTGGCGGGCCAGGTCGAGCAGCAGCCGCTCGGTCTCGGCGTCGATCAGGTTCTTGGAGAGATCGGCCGCCACGTGCGGGGCGGACAGGCTGAACGCCGCCACCCGGCCGGCGTCTTCGGCCAGGGCCTGCCGGGCGTCGAACGTGCGCCCGTGGCGCTCGAAGTGGGCGTGCAGGGCGGTCCAGGCCGGGGTCTGGTCGCAGCGGCTGACCGAGGGCAGGGCGGGCAGGGAAGGGGTGGCGGTCATGGCGGACGTCGTGAAAGTGAAAAAAGGCCTGTCGAAACAGGCCCCGGGGGATGTTGGAAGATCAGGCTTCGGCGATCAGCAGGTCGAGCTTGTCGGCATCGGCCGCGAAGCCACGGATGCCTTCGGCCAGCTTTTCGGTCGCCATGGCGTCCTGGTTGAGCGCGTAGCGGAAGCCGGCTTCGTCGTAGTGCACGCGTTCGAGCGAGAGCGAGCGGGCCTTGTCGGCGTCGAGCGCGCGCGCCAGCGGCGCGTCGCTTTCGGCCAGCTTGGCCAGCAGGTCGGGGCTGATGGTCAGCAGGTCGCTGCCGGCCAGCGCGGTGATCTGGCCGACGTTGCGGAAGCTCGCGCCCATCACCTCGGTGGCGATGCCGAAGTGCTTGTAGTAGTTGAAGATGGCGGCGACCGACTGGACGCCCGGGTCGTTGGCGCCGGCGTTGGCGGCTTCGTCCCAGCGCTCGCCGGCGCTCTTCTTGTACCAGTCGTAGATGCGGCCGACGAAAGGCGAGATCAGTTGCACCTTGGCGTCGCCGCAGGCCACGGCCTGGGCGAAGGAGAACAGCAGCGTCAGGTTGCAGCGGATGCCTTCCTGTTCGAGCTTCTCGGCGGCCTTGATGCCTTCCCAGGTGGAGGCGATCTTGATCAGCACGCGGCGCGTGTCGATGCCTTCGGCCTTGTAGAGGTCAATCAGGCGGTGGGCGCGCTCGTAGGTGGCCTGGGTGTCGAAGGACAGGCGGGCATCGACCTCGGTGGAGACCCGTCCGGGGATCAGGTTCAGGATTTCCTTGCCGAAGCGCACCAGCAGGTGGTCGACGATCTGGTCGACCGGCTGGCCCCGGTGCGCGGCCACGGTTTCCTTGAGCAGCGCGGCGTAGTCGGCCTTTTGCACCGCCTTGAGGATCAGCGACGGGTTGGTCGTCGCGTCCTGCGGCTGGTAGGCGCCGAGCTGCTTGAAGTCGCCCGTGTCGGCGACAACCGTGGTGTAAGTCTTGAGAGCGTCGAGTTGGTTCATGGTCACATTATTACAAGCGGAAAATACCCCCATCATGTCAGTAAAGACCGACAGGATGAAGCGGGGCTTGTCCGATCCGGGGGCATCGCGCCAGCCCCCATCATGTTTGCCATGAACTGGATGAAAAGAAAACCCGAGAACACCGCCGCCGGCACACAGTCCAAAACACCCGCCGCTATCCGCACGGGGCGAGGGCCACGCGCGGCACGCCAGGCTGCCGCCGCTGCGGCGGCGGGCGCGGGCCAGCAGAGCCGTCGCGCTGTGCGCGAAACGCCCGCGCGGTCGCTGCGGGGCAGGGGCGCGGTCGTGGTCGGCATTGCCGGGGTCGCCGGTCTGGCCGCCTACCTCGCGGTGCGCCACTGGCGCGCCGGGCACGAGGGGCAGACGCTGCCGGTGGTGGCCGAGGTCAATCTGCGCCGCTACTGCGGTACCTGGTACGAGCAGGCGCGCCTGCCCAACCGCTTCCAGCGCCATGCCGGCCAGGTCAGTGCCCATTACCACTTGCGCCAGGACGGCGGCATCGATGTGCTCAACCGCTGCGTCGGCCAGGACGGCCACATCGAGGAAGTGCAGGGCGTGGCCAAGCCGGTGCCCGTGGCCGGCGTGGTGCGGCCGGGCCGGCTGGCGGTGCGTTTCGCCGCCGCCTGGCTGGGCTGGCTGCCGCCGGTGTGGAGCGAGTACTGGATCATCCAGCTCGACGAGCACTACCAGTACGCGCTGGTCGGTACGCCCGATCGCCGTTTCCTGTGGGTGCTCTCGCGCCGCCCGCGCCTGGAGGCGGCCCGGGTGAAGGCCTTGCTGGAGTACGCGGGGGCGCTGGGCTTTCCAGTGCGCCGCGTCATCCGCACGGCGGTGTGAGTGCAGGGAGACGGGTGATCGGCCTGCCGGTGGGGAGGCCCTGGCGGGTGTGCGGGAATGTCGGAAACTCCGTTACATTGTCGGTCTGTCTCAGCAGCCTCCTTTTCCACCATGAGTTTTGATCTGGTCTTATTCGGCGGAACCGGCGACCTGGCGTGGCGCAAGCTGATGCCCGCCCTGTTCCAGGCCTTCCGGCATGGCACCCTGCCCAAGGACGGCCGCATCATCGGCATCGGCCGCCATCCGGTCTCTGACGAGGAGTACCGCCGGCAGATGGGCGAGCGGCTGGCCCAGGTCGACGCCGACAAGCGGCCGACCCCGGACGAATTCGAGCGCTTTGCCGCCCAGTTGTTCTACCAGCGCGTGGACGTCTCGCAGCCCGAGGATTTCCAGGGTCTCAAGGCCACACTCGAAGGACGCCAGGCCGACACCGTGGTGATGTACGTGGCCACCGCCCCCGACCTGTTCACCCAGGTGGTCGAGCAACTGGCCGCCGCCGGCCTCAACACCCCGCGCACCCGCATCGTGCTGGAAAAGCCGCTGGGCTACGACCTGGCCTCCAACCGCGAGATCAACCGCAAGGTGGGCCAGGCGTTCGAGGAAAACCAGATCTTCCGCATCGACCACTACCTGGGCAAGCCCTCGGTGCAGAACCTGCTGGCGCTGCGCTTCGGTAATGCCATCTTCGAGCCGCTGCTGCGGCGCGAGAACGTGGCGAGCATCGAAATCACCATCGCCGAAGAACTCGGCGTCGAAAAGCGCGGTCCCTTCTACGACAACGCCGGCGCCTTGCGCGACATGGTGCAAAACCATGCCCTGCAGCTGCTGTGCACCATCGGCATGGAGCCGCCCATCAGCGACCACGCCGACGCCATCCGCGACGAGAAGCTCAAGGTGCTGCGCGCGCTGCGGCCGTGGACCCCGGAAACCCTGACGCAGCACGCCGTGCGCGGCCAGTACCAGGCCGGCAAGATCAACGGCGAGCATGTGCCCGGCTACCGCGAGGAGCCCGGTGTGGCGCCCGACAGCCACACCGAGACCTTCGTCGCTCTGCGTACCGAGATCGCCAACTGGCGCTGGGCCGGCGTGCCCTTCTACATCCGCACCGGCAAGCGTCTGGCCGGGCGCGACGGGCGCATCGTCGTCAACTTCCGCGACGTGCCGCACAGCATCTTCAAACTGCCCGGCGGCGACGGCAACAAGCTGGTCATCAACCTGCAGCCGCGCGACGGACTGGAATTGCACCTGCTCGCCCAGGGCGCCAACAACCGGCGCAGCATGAACGCGCTGTCGCCGGTGCAACTGGACCTGGACTTCGACAAGCGCTTCGGCAGCCAGCGCGTGGGTGCCTACGAACGCCTGCTGCTCGACGTGATCGACGGGCGCCTGAACCTGTTCGTGCGTGCCGACGAGCAGGAAGAAGCCTGGCGTTGGGTCGGCCCCCTGATCGACTACTGGCAGCAAGACAGCAGCGGCCCGCGCCCCTATCCGGCCGGCAGCTGGGGACCGAGCGCCGCCAGTGCCATGATCGCGCGTGATGGCTACCACTGGAGCGAAGAGTCCTGAGCGACGACATCCGGCCGAACGCCATCCCGCGGCTGGCCGCCGTGGTCCTGGCGCCCGTATCCACGCAATCGGACGAAAGCAGAGGGGCTGCGCTGCCGTTATGCTAGCGGCCCTGCTCATTTCCTCCGTGTGATTTCCATGCTCGACCGCATCAAGGCTTCCCTGCCGTCCCTGGCGCCCGCCGAACAGCGTGTGGGCCAGTTGGTGCTCGACGACCCGCGTGCCTTCGCCACCCAGCCCGTCAGCCTGCTGGCCCAGAAGGCCAGCGTCAGCAAGCCCACCGTGGTGCGCTTTTGCCGCAGCATGGGCTACGACGGCCTGAGCGACTTCAAGCTCAAGCTCGCTGGCAGCGTCAGCGAGGGCGTGCCCTTCATCCACCGCAGCGTCGACACCGACGACAAGACCGGCGACGTGCTGGTCAAGGTGCTCGACAACACCGTGGCGGCCTTCCTCAAGTACCGCAACGACGCCAGCGGGCACGCCATCGAGCAGGCCGTCAATGCCCTGATGCGGGCCTACGAGGGCGGGCACCGCATCGAGTTCTACGGCGTGGGCAACTCCGGCATCGTTGCGCAGGATGCCCAGCACAAGTTTTTCCGCCTGGGCCTGCACACCGTGGCCTACAGCGACGGTCACATGCAGATCATGAGTGCCTCGGTGCTGCGCCCGGGTGACTGCGTGGTGGTGATCTCCAACTCCGGGCGCACGCGCGACCTGCTCGACTCGGTCGAGATCGCGCGCAGCCACGGTGCCGTGGCCGTCGTCATCACCGCCAGCGGTTCGCCCCTGGCGCTGCTGGGCGACATCCACCTGGCGGCCGACCACCCCGAGGGCTACGACCGCTACAGCCCCATGGTCTCGCGCCTGCTGCACCTGACCATCGTCGACGTGCTGGCCACCTGCGTGGCGCTGCGCATCGGCGGCCAGACGCTGCGGCCCATGCTCGAGGAGATGCGCGAGAACTTGCGCGACAAGCGCTATTCCTGAAGGCCCTCTGATCGAACGCACCGGCGCCCATCCCGCACGGGCGCGTGAGGCCGTGTCCTACGCCAAGCCGCTGGCCCGCCGCGCTAAGGTTGCCGCCCGGGTCGCCAGAGAAGCTGGCATCTGGCTTTTTCCATTTTTCCCATCCATCTTGCACAGTCATGACGACAAAAACGACATTGAAGAAGGCCGTCTTCCCCGTGGCCGGACTCGGTACCCGCTTTCTGCCGGCCACCAAGGCCCAGCCCAAGGAGATGCTGCCCGTCGTCGACAAGCCGCTCATCCAGTACGCGGTCGAGGAGGCCTATGCCGCCGGCATCCGCCACATGATCTTCGTCAACGGCCGCAACAAGCGCGCCATCGAGGATCACTTCGACACCGCCTATGAACTCGAAAGCGAGCTCGAACAGGCTGGCAAGAAGGAGTTGCTGGCGCTGGTGCACAGCCTGATGCCCGAAGGCATGGTGTGTTCCTACGTGCGCCAGCCGCGCATGCTGGGCCTGGGCCACGCCGTGCTGTGCGCGCGCCACCTGGTGGGCGACGACCCCTTCGCCGTGCTGCTGGCCGACGACTTGATGATCGGCGAGCCGCCCGTGCTGGCGCAGATGGCCGCGCAGTTCGAGGCCCTGCAGTCCTCCATCCTGGCGGTGCAGGAAGTGCCGCTCGACCAGGTCAAGCGCTACGGCATCGTGGCCGGCACGCGCCGCGACGAGCAGCTCACCGAGGTCAGCCACATCGTCGAGAAGCCCAGCCCCGAGCAGGCGCCCTCGCGCATCGGCGTGGCCGGCCGCTACGTGCTGACGCCGGCCATCTTCCCGCTCATCGAGCGGCAGGGCAGCGGCGTGGGCGGCGAGATCCAGCTGACCGACGCGATCGCCGAGCTCATCAAGCAGGAAGCGGTTTACGCCTACCAGTACCAGGGCAAGCGCTACGACTGCGGCAGCAAGGAAGGCTTTCTGGAGGCGACCGTGGAGCTGGCGCTCAAGCACCCGCAGGTGGGGCCCTACTTCCGCGAGTACCTGAAGAACCTGCGGGTCGACTGACCGGCGCGGGCTGCGTGGCCCCGTGTTTCAGCGCCGCCGCAGGATGTGGACGTGTACCGGGCCCTCGGTGCGCTGCGCGACCAGGCCATGGCCGGTCTGGCGGGCAAAGGCCTGGAAGTCGGGCGTGGAATGCACGTCGGTGGCCAGCACGCGCAGCAGCTGGCCCGAGGCCATGCCATTGAGCGCCTTCTTGGCCTTGAGGATGGGCAGCGGACAGTTGAGACCGCGCGCATCGACTTCCTGGTCGACGGCGAGGTCGTCTGCGGCAGGCGTGGTCAGACTCATGATGGACCGTGACCGCGCTCAGGCCGGGAACACGCCGGTGGACAGGTAGCGGTCGCCGCGGTCGCAGACGACAAAGACGATGGTTGCGTCGCGCACCTCCAGCGCCACTTGCTGCGCCACCCACAGCGCGCCGGCGGCCGAGATGCCGGCGAAGATACCTTCCTCGCGCGCGAGCTGGCGGCAGGTGTTCTCGGCGTCGGCCTGCGACACCGAAATGGTCTGGTCCACCCGCGACGGCTCGTAGATCTTGGGCAGATACTCCTGCGGCCACTTGCGGATGCCCGGAATGCGCGAGCCATCTTCCGGTTGCGCGCCGATGATCTGGATCTGCGGATTCTTTTCCTTGAGGAAGCGGCTCACGCCGGTGATGGTGCCGGTGGTGCCCATGGCGCTCACGAAGTGCGTGATGCGCCCGCCGGTCTGTTCCCACAGCTCCGGCCCGGTCGTCTCGTAGTGGATGCGCGGGTTGTCGGGGTTGCCGAACTGGTCGAGCATGTGCCCCTTGCCGTCGGCCTTCATCTTCTCGGCCAGATCGCGCGCATATTCCATGCCGCCGCTCTTGGGCGTGAGGATCAGCTCGGCGCCAAAGGCCTTCATGGTCTGCGCGCGCTCGATCGACAGGTCCTCCGGCATGATGAGCACCATGCGGTAGCCCTTGATGGCCGCCGCCATCGCCAGCGCGATGCCGGTGTTGCCCGAGGTGGCCTCCACCAGCGTGTCACCTGGCTTGATTTCGCCGCGCTCCTGCGCGCGCTGGATCATGGACAGTGCCGGCCGGTCCTTGACCGAGCCCGCCGGGTTGTTGCCCTCGAGCTTGGCCAGGATCACGTTGTTACGCGGGCCGTTGTGTTCGGCCTGGATGCGCTGCAGGGCGACCAGCGGCGTGTTGCCGACCGCTTGTTCGATGGTGGGGTAGTTCACGGCTTGGTTCATGCGGTGTATTGTGCGCTTGCCAGGAAGGCCCTGCACAAAAGCAGATAGAATACCCAGTTAATGTCGATACTGTCGACCAAGAACCAGAACGCCGGCGCAGACCGGCGTTTTCTGAGCCCGGGTGGTGAAATTGGTAGACGCAGGGGACTCAAAATCCCCCGCCGCAAGGCGTGCCGGTTCGATTCCGGCCCCGGGCACCACTGCCGCTCTTCCTGTTCGAGGAAGAGCCTTCTCCGTCTTCCTGGTGCCTCTTCCTGGGGCCGCCAGGAGCGTTGGGTGCACGATTTTCCCAATCCCATCCAATTCTCCCGATCCCCTGTCCCGTTACCTTGCTTGGGAACAGGCGTCCCCGTCGCGCGCTGCGCGGAAGCGCCAGTGCCCCGGGCAAAGGTGTGGTCGGCCTTGGCGCTCGTGCCGTGGGGCGGCCGTTGCAAAGCCCGGGAGGCACCCGCGACCGCCGATCGGGTTCAAGGCGCCGAAGGTTCCTGGAGTTGCCGGCTTTTCAGCTTCTGGTTCTGCTGGGCCAGCGCGTCGAGCACCGTGCGTGCCGCGGCTCTGCCGGTTTCATTGGCGTTCTCGTAGTTTTCCAGGAGCGACACCTGGTCGGGTGTCAGCGACCGCATGGCTGGTGAGCGGACGCCGTTGACCGCCGGCTGCGTGGCCGCCTCCAGGGTTCCCGTGGGCGTGCGCATCCCTGTCAGCAGATAAGTGACATCTACCCCTTGCGCCGCCAAGGCTTCCAAATAGGAGGAGTCGGGCCTGCGCGTTCCTTTTTCATAGTTCAGCTGAGAGTCTTTCGTAACCCCACCCAGCATCCCGAACTCCGTCTGGTTCATGCCGAAGCGTTTGCGCTCTTTCGCTAGACGCACAGAAAAATACGGCATTCGTCCACCAAAAAATTGACAATACGGCAATCAACAACCAAAATATGTTGAGATATATAAAGCGTCCACATCCTACATGAGCGGGTCTACTTCTCAGTAGGAGAACGGCGCCTGTTCGTCCTGCTGCCGTATGGCATTCCAAGCGTCTTCGTTATAGACGTTCAGGCGCGATCGGCTGTGGGCATGGCGCGTACGGTCATCGACGCGATGACCGACACGGAGGGGTCCGATGTTGGTGATAGAGCGGTCTGTCAGCGGTTCCTGGGATGTGACCATCGAGTTGGTGAATTGGCATGAGCTGGTTCACCTTCATGGCACGGTGGCCAAGCGTGCCTTCGAGGACTTGATGGCGCCCGAGTTGCAGGCGTGGCGTATCCAGCCTCAGGACATCTCGATTTGCGACAACCTGTGGTTCGTTCGTTTGTCGTCGGGCAGCGTGTTCGACGGTGTCGAGCCCTTGCTTGTGCAGGCCATCCTGGAGGCGTCGTTGATGGCGTCGCGGGTGGTCATCGATGGGGTCGGCATTCCGCCCATCGTCAGAGTCAATGGCGGAACCCGGTCGCCTGATCGGGGCGGGTTGGCGGCACGCGTGGTGACCGGTTGGCAAGACAGAGGGGCGCAGACCCGAGACCTCGTGGCCGCAGCCGGCTTGCTCGACGCCATTGGTCAGGGGCGTGCCCATTTCGCGTTTCAGGAGATCGTGGACATGGGCAGCGGGCGGACCATGTACCACGAGGCGCTGTTGCGGATGGCGGGTGGAGGTGATGCCGAGGCGCCATCGGCACCGCTGGCGGCCATTTGCGCCGTGGAGCGCGTCGGGCTGGCATTTCGCCTGGACTACAGCGTGCTGCGCAGCGTCTGCGATTTGCTGGAGGCCCATCCGGCACTGAGGCTGGGCTGCAATGTCTCGGCTTCATCGCTTGCCCCCAGCGCCTGGTGGGAGTTGTTCCTGCGCAAGCTGGACCGGCAGGGCGACCTGGCGTCGCGTCTGGTGATCGAGATCACCGAGACCGCGGCCATTCCCGACAAGGAAGCGGCTTGTCGTTTGCTGGTGCGGCTGCGTGAGGCAGGCTGCACGATTGCCATCGACGACTTCGGCGCGGGCCAGACCTCGATGGCCTTTGTCATGGCGGTCCAGCCGGGCATCATCAAGATCGACCGCTCGTTGCTGATTGCCGCACGGGACAACGAGGCGTACGCCAATTATCTGAAGCACATGGTCGCGGCCTTTCGAAGCCTGCAGGATTGCACCGTCATTGCAGAAGGCGTCGAAACGCTGATCGATTGCCAGATCGCCCTCGCGGCGGGCGTTGGCGGTGGGCAGGGCTTCCTGCTGCACCAGCCCGCGACGCGGATGCCCTGGGCGCCGCACCCCTGTTCGCTGGCGGACGCCTTCCGGCCTCTGGCGCGCAAGGGCCTGGGGCGGCTGCCAGCCTTCGTCTGAAGTCAGGGGCCACCCCGGATTCAAGGGGGGTGTAGGACGGTGCCGCATCCGGACCGTGCCATGGGAACCGGCGAACCCGCCGTCGATTCCATGTCTCATCACCCAGTGCGGCAGGAGACGGTGCCTCGAATCGACGAAGCGCCGGGGGCCGCGGGGACGGGTCGGGCTGGAGTCTGGCCCGAGCCGTCCCGATGGGGATTTTCGGAGCATCAATCCATGAACAAATCGCTCATCATCGGCGCTGTGATTGGCGCCATCGGCGTCACGGCTGGCGGTGCGCTGGCGACTTACGGCGTCATGGCCAGCAAGCAGCCGGACCATGTCCAGGTGGTGTCGGCGCAACCGGTCCACCAGGCCATTTCCACGCCGCAGCAATCGTGCCGCGAAGTCGCGGTCACGCGCCGCAAGCCGGTGCAGGACCAGCACCAGATCGCCGGATCGGTGCTGGGCGCGGTGGCCGGCGGCCTGTTGGGCAACCAGGTCGGTGGCGGCAGTGGCCGCGCCATCGCCACCGTGGCGGGTGCCGTCGGCGGGGGCTATGCGGGCAACAAGATCCAGGAGAACCTGCAGGCGCGCAACACCTACACGACCACCGAGACGCGCTGCGACACGGTGCAGAACAAGACGCAGAAGCTGGTCGGCTACGACGTGAGCTACGAGAAGGACGGGCAGGTCCGGCAGGTGCGCATGGACCACGATCCGGGCACCTCGATCCCGCTGGACAGCCAGGGTCGGCTGGTCCTCGTCAAGCAGTGATCAACACATTCCAAGCCCGCTGATTCGGCGGCCCAGCCGGGCCGCGCAAGGCCTCCCGAGCGATCGGGAGGCCTTTTTGTCTTGGGAGACCGGGCCCGTGCATGGGAACGCGGGGGCCCTTTTTTCAAGGGCTGGCCGGCGCAGCGGCGGGCGCATGCAGGTAGGCGTGCTGGCCCTCGCTCCAGTAGCCGGAGGCGTGGATATGGGCCCAGGCCACGCCGGGCAGGGCCTGCAGGTGTTCGCGCACGCGGGCGACCCACTGTGATTCGCCGGCGATGAAGGCCGCGCCCGGGCCGTCGGGCCAGGACGGCAGCCAGCGGGCCAAGTCCGGCGTGGGCGGCAACGGCGTGATGCGCAGGTTCGGGTGGCGGGGCTGCAGGGCCTCCAGGTAGGCGATTTCAGTGGCCTGCCGCAGCGCCAGCACGGCATGGATGGGGTGCGTGGCGGGTGTGTGCTCCACGATCGTGGCCAGCGCGGGCAGGGCGCTTTCGTCGACCACGGCCAGCAGCCAGGCGGCGCCCGGCGGCCAGGCGTAGCCGGAGCGCGGTCCGGCCATGGCGAGGGTGTCGCCGGGCCGCGCCTGCTCGGCCCACTGGCAGGCCAGACCCTGGCCGTGCAACACGAGGTCGAAGGCCAGCCGGGCGCGGGCGGGGTCGAACTGGCGCAGCGTGAAGACGCGGCGCAGGGCCTTGTCGTCGGTGTCGCCGCCGAAGCCGACGTGCAGCGCAT
>JASGEH010000124.1:0-33285 GCA_047606565.1 Comamonas sp. | reverse complement strand
TCGCTGTCCGGGCTGGCGTTCGGATCGGGCGCGGCAGCGGAGGCCAGGGCCTGGCAGACGCTGGCGAGCCAGGTCTGCGGGGACTGGCTGTCGTCGGGTTCGCAGTCGGCGCGCGCGGCCAGGCGGCGTGCGCCCAGGGCTTCGAGCCGCGCGTCGAGCTTACGGCCGAAGCCGCAGAACTGGTCGTAGCTGGTGTCACCGAAGGCCAGCACGGCGAAGCCGGCGTCCTTGAGGCGCGCGGCGGCCTCGCCTTGCAGCGCCTGCCAGAAGGCGGCGCCGTTGTCGGGTGGCTCGCCGTCGCCAAAGGTACTGGTGACCAGTAGCAAATGGCCGGGCACGGCGATGTCTGCGAGCGCGCAGGTGTCCATGGCGGCCAGGGTGACGGCGTGGCCGTCTTGCCGCAGGCGCTCGGCGCACAGCGCGGCCTGGTTCTCGGCGTTGCCGGTTTGGGAGGCCCACAGTACGGTGACCGGCAGGCGGTCGGCGGCCGGCGCGGCCGGGGCCGTGCTGGCGAAATCGGCGGCCGGCAGCCAAGTGCGCGAGAACAGGCCGGCGAGGATGCCGTCGACCAGTGCGCGCTTGGCCGCCGGCAGCGGCGCGGTGGGCGGCAGGGTGGGGATGCCGCCCAGCTGGCGGGCTTCCTCGCTGTGCAGGCCGGTCAGAAAGCCCTGGAGGTAGAGCTGCTCGTGCGCCTCCAGGGGGGGAGCGGGGGTGGCTTCGAGGCCCAGCAGCCGGGCCAGTGCGTTGATTTGCATGATGGGGTGCTCCCTGGCGGGGACGGGCGGGGGCGGCGTGGTGGCCGTGGTGGCGGACGCGATGGCCGTGGCGGGTGGGACGGATGCGGTGGATGCAGTGGGGGCGGCCGACGCTGCCGACGAGGCTGGCACGGCCGCTGGTGCTTGCTGCGGCGCTGGCGCCGGTGCGAGGCGGCGCAGCGCGACGGCGCTGAACTTGAATTCGGGCTGCTGCGACAGCGGGTCGATGGCGTCGCTGGTGACGGCGTTGATGGCCAGGTTCTCGCCGTACACGTCACTCCAGTGGAAGGGCGCGAAGCAGTTGCCGGGCCGTACACGGTCGCTGACCACGGCTGGCAGTACGGCCAGGCCGCGGCGCGAGCGGATCTCGACGCGGTCGCGCGCGCCGATGCCCAGGGCGGCGGCGTCCTCGGGGTGGATCTCGACGAAGGGGCCGGGGTTGAGCTTGGTGAGCGCGGCGATCTTGCCGGTCTTGGTGAGGGTGTGCCACTGGTGTTGCAGGCGGCCGGTGTTGAGCACCAGGGGAAAGTCGGCGTCGGGCAGTTCGGCCGGGTCGCCGTGCGGCCGCGCGAAGAAGGCTGCCTTGCCGCTGGGCGTGGCGAAGGCGATGCGTGGGGCGTGGCCGCCGGCATCGGCGCGCAGGGCCTGGCTGACGCCGTCGTTGAGGTAGCGGATCGGGTGGCGGTCCTGGCCGTCATCGGGCGGGCAGGGCCATTGCAGCGGCGTTTCGCGCAGGCGGGCGTAGCTGGCACCGCGGATGTCGTAGCCGGTCTGGGGGTTCCAGAAGCGCTTGATTTCCTCGAATACCTCCTCGGCGCTGGCGTAGCTGAAGGCCTCGGCGTAGCCCATCTCGCAGGCAACGCGGGCGATGATCTGCCAGTCCGGCAGCGCCTGGCCGGGTGGATCGACGGCCTTTTGCATGAGCGTGAGGTTGCGCTCGGAGTTGACCATCACGCCCTCGGCCTCGGCCCACAGCGCCCCGGGCAGCAGGATGTCGGCGTAGCGGTTGGTCTCGGTGTCGAGGAAGGCGTCCTGGGTGATGACCAGCTCGGCGCGGCGCAGGCCGGCGATCACGTTGTGGCGGTTGGCGACCGAGGCCACCGGGTTGGTGCAGATGATCCAGCAGGCCTTGATGTCGCCGGCGGCCATGCGCTCGAACAGCGCCACCGTGCCGCCCGCCTGGCGAGTGTGCAGGGTGCCGCGCGGCACGCCCCAGGTGTCCTCGGCGAAGTGGCGGTCGGCCTCGGAGAGCACGCTGCGCTGGCCGGGCAGGCCCGGGCCCATGTAGCCCATCTCGCGCCCGCCCATGGCGTTGGGCTGGCCGGTCAGCGAGAACGGGCCGCTGCCGGGCTTGCAGATCGCGCCGGTGGCCAGGTGCAGGTTGCAGATGGCGTTGGTGTGCCAGGTGCCGTGGGTGCTCTGGTTGAGGCCCATGGTCCAGCAGCTCATCCAGGCCTGGGCCTCGCCGATCATGGCGGCGGCCTGGCGGATGTCCGCCTCGGGGATGCCGGTGATGGCGCTGACCTTCTCGGGTGTGTAATCGGCCAGGAACTCCGGCATGGCTGCCCAGCCTTCGGTGAACTGCGCGATGAACTCGCCGTCCGTGTGGCCGTTGACATGCAGCAGGTGCAGCAGGCCGTTGAGCAGCGCCAGGTCGGTGCCGGGGCGGATCTGCAGGAACAGGTCGGCCTTGTCGGCGGTGGCGGTGCGGCGCGGGTCGACCACGATCAGTTTCGCCCCGGCCTTGACCCGGTCCATCATGCGCAGGAACAGGATCGGGTGGCAGTCGGCCATGTTGGCGCCGCTCACGAAGAACAGGTCGGCGTGGTCGAAGTCCTGGTAGGAGCCGGGCGGGCCGTCGGCGCCCAGCGAGAGCTTGTAGCCGCTGCCCGCGCTGGCCATGCACAGGCGCGAGTTGGACTCGATCTGGTTGGTGCCGACGTAGCCCTTGGCCAGCTTGTTGGCGAGGTATTGCGCCTCCAGCGACATCTGGCCGGAGACGTAAAACGAGATGGCGTCGGGGCCGTGTGCGTCGAGCAGGGCCTTGAGGCGCCGCGCGGTCTGCGCGATGGCCTCGTCCATCGGCGCCTGCACCGGGTCGCGCTGGCGGTCGGCGCGGATGAAGGCCGACTCCATGCGGCCCGACTCGCGCAGCGCCTGCGCGCTGGTGCTGCCCTTGGTGCACAGCCGCCCGAAGTTGGTCGGGTGGTTCTTGAGGCCCGACACCTTGATGACTTTGCCCTGGTCGACGTGTAAAGCCATGCCACAACCGACACCGCAGTAGGGGCAGACGGATTTGACTTCAGCCATGGCGCGCTCGATCGGGGCCGCCGGCCATCAGGGTTGCAGCCAGACGGTGCCGTCGCGCACTTGCACGGCGTAGGTGCGCAGCGGCGTGTCCGGGTTTTCGACGCAGGCGCCGGTGCGCAGCTGGTAGTGGTGCTTGTAGATGGGCGAGGCGACCACCGGCTCGCCCGCGAGGTCGCCCACGATGCCGCGCGAGAGCACGTTGGCGCCGCTGTTGGGGTCGTGGTTGTCGATGGCGTAGAGGCTGTCGTCGGCCAGCCGGAAGATGGCGACCTGGCGGCGGCCGACCAGCGCGCAGACGCCGGTTTCGGGCCAGATGTCGTCGAGCGGGCAGATCGGCTGCCAGGTGCCGGAGCTGGTGCCGGTGGAGGCCGTGGTGGCAGCGGCTGGCGCGGGTGACACGGGAGGGGCGTCGAGCAGGGTGGTGTTCATGGCGGGGGCTTTCCGGGTCGGGCGTTGCGGGTGGGGATCAGGCGGTGGCCTCGGCGACCACCGGGATGCCCTTGAAGCGCGAGCGCTTCTCTGTCTCGGTGGCCGGGCGGATCTGGCCGCGTTCCTCGACGAAGACCACGTTGTCGTCGCCGCCCTCGGCGTTGACGAAGGTGCGCAGGCGGCGCACCACGGCGGGGTCGTCAACGGCCTTCTTCCATTCGCAGGCGTAGGTGCCGACGACGTGCGCCATCTCGGCCTCCAGCTCGGCGGCCAGCCCCAGGCTGTCGTCGATGACCACGGCCTTGAGGTAGTCCAGCCCGCCTTCGAGGTTGTCGCGCCAGGTGCTGGTGCGCTGCAGCCGGTCGGCGGTGCGGATGTAGAACATCAGGAAGCGGTCGATCAGGCGGATCAACTGCTCGCGCGAGAGGTCGGAGGCGAACAGCTCCGCGTGGCGCGGCTTCATGCCGCCGTTGCCGCAGACGTACAGGTTCCAGCCCTTCTCGGTGGCGATCACGCCGACGTCCTTGCCCTGGGCCTCGGCGCATTCGCGGGTGCAGCCGGAGACGCCGAACTTGATCTTGTGCGGCGAACGCAGGCCCTTGTAGCGGTTTTCCAGCTCGATGGCCAGGCCCACGCTGTCATCCACGCCGTAGCGGCACCAGGTCGAGCCGACGCAGCTCTTGACGGTGCGCAGCGACTTGCCATAGGCGTGGCCGGACTCGAAGCCGGCGTCGACCAGCTCGCGCCAGATCAGCGGCAGCTCGTGCACCTGCGCGCCGAACAGGTCGATGCGCTGGCCGCCGGTGATCTTGGTGTAGAGCTTGTAGCGCTTGGCGACGGCGCCGATGGTGATGAGTTGGTCGGGCGTGATCTCGCCGGCGGCCACGCGCGGCACGATGGAGTAGGTGCCGTCCTTCTGGATGTTGCCCAGGAAATAGTCGTTGCTGTCTTGCAGCGGCGCGTTGGCGCGGTCGAGCACGAAGTCATTCCAGCAGCTCGCCAGGATGCTGGCGGCGGTCGGCTTGCAGATGTCGCAGCCGTGACCCTGGCCGTGCTTGTGCAGCAGCTCGGCGAAGGTGCGGATCTGGCCCACGCGCACCAGGTGGTAGAGCTCCTGGCGCGAGTGCGGGAAGTGCTCGCACAGGTGGTTGTTGACGGCCACGCCCTGGCGCTTGAGCTCGGCCTTGAGCACCTGCGTGACCAGCGGCACGCAGCCGCCGCACGAGGTGCCGGCCTTGGTGCAGGTCTTGAGTTCACCGATGGTGTGGGCGCCTTCGGCGATGGCCGCGCACAGCTGGCCCTTGCTGACGTTGTTGCACGAGCACAGCACGGCGGCGTCGGGCAGCGCGTCCACGCCCAGGCCGGGCTTGGCGGCACCGTCGAGGGCCGGCAGGATCAACTGCTCGGGCGCCTCGGGCAGGGCCATGGCGTTGAGCATCATCTGCAGCAGCGTGCCGTACTCGGCGGCGTCGCCCACCAGCACGGCGCCCAGCAGGCGCTTGCCGTCCTCGCTCACGACCAGCTTCTTGTAGATCTGCTTGAGCTCGTCGGTGTAGCTGAAGCTGCGGGCGCCCGGCGTCTTGCCGTGGGCGTCGCCGATGCTGGCCACATCCACGCCCATGAGCTTGAGCTTGGTGCTGAGGTCGGCGCCCGTGAAGGCGGCTTGCGCGTCGCCGGCCAGGTGCTGCGCGGCCACGCGGGCCATGTCGTAGCCGGGGGCGACCAGGCCGAAGACCTGCTCCTTCCAGCTCGCGCATTCGCCGATGGCGTAGATGTCGGGGTCGCTGGTGCGGCAGTGGTCGTCCACCGCGATGCCGCCGCGCGGGCCCAGCGCCAGCAGGCTCTGCCGCGCCAGTTCGTCGCGCGGGCGGATGCCGGCCGAGAACACGATCATGTCGGTCTCCAGCCAGGTGCCGTCGGCGAACACCATGCGGTGGCGCGCGGTGGCGCCGTCGGTGATCTCGACCGTGTTGCGGCTGGTGTGCGCCTGCACGCCCAGCGCCTCGATCTTGCTGCGCAGCACGCGGCCGCCGCCTTCGTCGACCTGCACCATCATCAGGCGCGGGGCGAACTCGACCACGTGCGTCTGCAGGCCCAGGTCGCGCAGCGCCTTGGCGCATTCCAGGCCCAGCAGGCCGCCGCCCACCACCACGCCGCTCTTGGACTTGGCGCCGGAGGCCTGCATGGCCTCCAGGTCCTCGATGGTGCGGTAGACGAAGCAGTGCGGCCGCTCGCGCCCCGGCACGCCCGGCACGAAGGGCACCGAGCCGGTGGCCAGCACCAGCTTGTCGTAGGCCAGGGTTTCGCCGTCGGTCAGCTGCACGGTGTTGTCGCGCCGCTCGATCATCTGCACGCGGGCGTTCAGGCGCAGCGTCAGGCCCGGGCGGTCGTAGAAGCCCTCGGGCACCAGCGACAGGTCCTCGGCGCTGCGGCCGCTGAAGAATTCGGAGAGGTGCACCCGGTCGTAGGCGGCGCGCGGCTCCTCGCCCAGCACCGTCACTTCGAGGCCGGCGGCCGGCAGGTCGGGGTGGCGGGCGACCAACTCCTCCAGGTAGCGGTGGCCGACCATGCCGTTGCCGACGACCAGCAGGCGCAGCGGCGCGCCGGGTTGCCGGGGAGTTCCGGGCTGTGTGTTGTGGGTCGCGTCTGACATGCGACTTCCTCGTGGGTGTTGCGCCGGGCGGGCCGCGCGGGCCGTCCCGGTACGCCGGGTTCAAAAAGCAAAAAAGGCGCCCACACGGACCCTGCCCGTGCAGCAGGGGAGTGTGGGACGCCTTTGTCCGAGACTGTTCGCAACGCCGTTGTCCCGACACAGTCGACCAGATTCAAGCAATTTCGATGCCAGCGGTTCTCCGGGGGAGAGGGTGGCCCGGCCGCAGTCATGCCCCGGCGATGGCGCGATGTGGTGCATGCGTGCCCTGAATTGGTGCTTTGGGCCGCGAACGGGGTAGAAAAAATCGGGCCGGCGTGCGCGGCGCGGGCCGTGGGCGCGCCACAATCCCGGCCATGCCTTTCGACCTCGACATCGGATCGACCTGCCGCGCCGGCCGCGCCCGCCGCAACGAAGACTGCGTGGCGCTGCAACTGCCTCCGGCGGGCGACGACGGCCATGGCTTGGCCGCCGCCGTGGCCGATGGCGTGAGCGCCGGCGGCTGGGGCCGCGAGGCCGCGCAGACCACCGCCACCAGCCTGGTGCGCGACTACTTCTGCACCCCCGCCACCTGGGAGCCGACGGTGGCGCTCGACCGCGTGCTGGCCGCGCAGAACGCCTGGCTGGCCGGCATCAACCGGCGCCGTCAGCCGGACTACGGGCTGACCACGCTGACCGCGCTGGTGCTGCGCGGGCAGAGCTACACGCTGGCCCACGTCGGCGACACCCGCGCCTTCCTGCTGCGCGCCGGCCAGCTCGAACAGCTCACCGACGACCACGTCATGGGCGGGCGCGACTTCTCGCACCGCCTGGCGCGCGCGGTCGGGCTGGAGGACCGGTTGGCGGTGGACTACCGGCAGGGCGAGGTGCGGCCGGGCGACGTCTTCATCGTGCTGTCCGACGGCGTGCATGGCGTTCTGACGGCGCGGCAATTGCAGCAGGCGATCGCGCAGGACCCCGGCGCCAGCGCCCAGCAACTGGCCGACGCGCTGGCCGATCGCGCTTTCCGCGAGGGCAGCCACGACAACCTGAGCGCGCTGGTGATCCGGGTGCGCCAGGTGCAGGCGGCCACGCTCGACGACGTCAGCCGCCGCGCGCTGGCCCTGCCGCCGCTGCCGCTGCTCAAGCCCGGCGCGGCGCTCGACGGGCTGGTGGTGGAAGAACTGGTGGCCGACAGCGGCATCTACCGCGTCTACCGGGTGCGCGAGGCCGCCGGCGGCCGCCTGTACGCGCTCAAGACCTTGCACACGCAGCGCGCGCACGACCGCGAGGAATGGGCCGCGCTGGCGCATGAGGCCTGGGTGGCGCAGCACCTGCAGACCGGCTGGGCGGCGCAGCACCTGGTGCGGCTGCAGCGCGCGCCGGCGGCGCAGCCCTCGGCCTTCTACCTGCTCTACGAATGGATCGAGGGCGAAACCCTGCAGCAAGTCCTCGACCAGCGCCGCGTGCTGGCGGTGCCGCAGGTGCTGGGTCTGGCGCAGCAGGCCGCGCGCGTGCTGGGCGCGCTGCACCGGCAGGGCGTGGTGCACCGCGACGTCAAGCCGGCCAACCTGCACCTGGGCCCGGACGGCGTGCTGCGCCTGCTCGACCTGGGCGTGGCGCTGACCGGGCGCGAGCCGGCGGCGGTGCGCGCCCTGCACGCCGGCACCCCCAGCTACGTCAACCCCGAGCAATGGGACGACCCGCCCGCCGTGGCCGACGCCGGCAGCGATCTGTTCGCGCTGGGCGTGACGCTCTACCAGTTGCTGACGGGCGGCCGGCTGCCCTATGGCGAGGTGATCGCCTACCAGCGCGGGCGCTACTGGCGCGACCCGCTGCCGCCCAGCCGCCACAACCCGCAGGTGCCGATCTGGCTCGACGCCATCGTGCTCAAGGCGGTGGCGCGGCGCGCGCCCGAGCGCTTCGAGACCGCCGAGGAACTGCTGCTGGCGCTCGAACGCGGTGCCGCGCGGCCGCTGCCGCTGCCCGGGGCCACGCCGCTGGCCGCGCGCGACCCGGCCTTCGGCTGGAAGGCGGCGCTGGCCTTCAGCGCGCTGCTCAACTTGCTGCTGGTGTACTGGCTGCTGTTCCTGCCGCGCTGAACGTCATGCCGGCTGGCAAGGTCAGGCCGCCGCCGGGCGCGCGCGGCCGCCCTTCTCGGCCCAGGTGCGGGTCCAGCGGATCTGCATGAGGCGCAGCATCACCAGCATCGCCAGCGCGCAGGCGGCGAACAGGGCGAAGCCGGTGAGGTAGCTGTCGGTGTGCTGCTTGGACAGCCCCATGGTGGCCGGGATCAGCCCGCCGCCCAGCGCGCCCAGTTCGCCGATCATCGAGCCGGCCACCGCCGTGGTGGTGGGCCAGCGCAGCGGCACCAGTTGGAACAGCGCGCCGTTGCCCGCGCCCAGCGCCGCAAAGCACAGCAGGAAGAGCAGCACCGTCAGCGGCAGCGACTGGCTGCTCAGGCCGCACAGCAGCAGGCTCGCGGCAATCACCACCAGCACCACGGTCAGGGTGTTGATGCCGCCCCAGTGGTCCGACAGCCAGCCGCCGAAGATGCGCGTGGCCGCGCCCATGAAGGCCGCCAGCATGGTCAACTGGCCGGCCTCGACCTTGCTCACGCCGAACTGGTCGTAGAAATAGCTGGGCAGAAAGGTCGCCAGCCCGATGAAGCCGCCGAAGGTGACGGCATAGATCAGGCTGAAGGCCCAGCCGTCCTTCTCGAACAGGCAGGCCACGTGGTCGCGCAGCGTGGCGTGGGCGTCGATGTCGGCCGGCTCGCGCGCGAACACGATCATCACCGCCATCGGCACCAGGATGCCCAGCGCGGCGAAGCCGTAGACGGTCTGCCAGCTCCAGGCCTGCGCCAGCGCGGGCGCCAGCAGCGCGGCCACGGCGGTGCCGATGTTGCCGGCCCCCACCAGGCCCATGGCCAGTCCCTTGTAGCGCGGCGGAAACGAGCCCGAACCCAGCGACAGCGCGACCCCGAAACTGGCCCCGGCGATGCCCAGCAGCACGCCCATGGCCAGCAGGTCGCCGAAGGAATCGACCGCCAGATAGCCGTAGAGCATGGCGATGGCGATGCCGGCCATCTCGACCAGCGTGGCGTTCTTGCGGCCGATGTACTGCGCCAGCAGGCCGAGCGGAAAGCGCATGAGGGCGCCGGCGAAGATCGGGATCGACAGCATCAGGCCTTTTTCGGCGGGCGTCAGCGCGAAGGTCTCGCTGATGAAGGGCGCCATGGCGCCGTTGATGACCCAGATGCCGCAGGAACAGGTGAAGTAGAAGAAGGCGGCGCCCAGGGTTGGGGCGTGGCCGGCGTTCAGAAAGGTGCGGAATCCCGCCATGGAGTTCTCCGTTGGTGCATCGTGGTGAACGACAAAGCGACAAAGGCGCCCACGGCCGGCACGCGCGCGATGGCGCGCGGTGCGGTCGTGGACGCCTTTGTCCGGCAGCACGGCCCGGCAGCGTTGCCGGCGTGGTGCATGCAGAGCATCAAGCAAGAACCGTGCGCGTTTGGGGTGCCGGTGATGAGGCGCAGCGTGGCGTGCGTGCCAGCGGTGGGCCGCGGTGTGCCGCTCAGGCGGCTTTTTCCACGTGCCCCTGGCGGGTGTAGAGGAAGTCGATGACGGCCTTGCGGTAGTGCTGGTAGCGGCTGTCGTCGGCCAGTGCGATGCGGTCGCGCGGGCGCGGCAGGTCCACCGCCAGCACCTCGCCGATGGTGGCGGCCGGGCCGTTGGTCATCATCACGATCTTGTCGGACAGCAGCACCGCCTCATCCACGTCGTGGGTGACCATGACCACCGTGCTGCGGGTCTTGGCGACGATGGTCAGCAGCTCGTCCTGCAGTTTGGCGCGGGTGAGGGCGTCGAGCGCGCCGAAGGGCTCGTCCATCAGCAGCACCTTGGGCTCCATCGACAGCGCCCGGGCGATGCCCACGCGCTGCTTCATGCCGCCGGAGATCTCGCCCGGCCGCTTGTGCGCGGCGTGCGACAGGCCGACCAGCTCCAGCGCGGCGGCGGTGCGCGCCTTGAGCTGCGCCTTGCCCTCGGTGGCGCCGAAGACGCGCTCGACGGCCAGCAGGATGTTGCCCTCGCAGGTCATCCAGGGCAGCAGCGAGTGGTTCTGGAACACCATGGCGCGGTCCGGGCCGGGGCCGGCGATCTCGCGGCCGGCGGCGATCAGGCTGCCTTCGGTGGGCAGCGTCAGCCCGGCGAGCAGGTTGAGCAGGGTGGACTTGCCGCAGCCCGAGTGGCCGATCAGCGCCACGAACTCGCCCTTGGCGACGTTCAGATTGATGTCGCGCAGTGCCTGGAACACGCCCTTGGGCGTCTTGAAGGCCTGGGCGACCTGGTGGATCTCGATGAATTTGCTGTCGCTCATGGCGCGCTCCTCAGGATTTGTCTTCGAAGGTGAGCGCCGAGGCCAGCTTGACCAGCGCGAACTCCAGCAGCAGCCCGACGATGCCGATCACGAAGATGGCGATGATGATGTGGGCGACGTTGAGGTTGTTCCACTCGTCCCAGACCCAGAAGCCGATGCCGACGCCGCCGGTCAGCATCTCGGCGGCCACGATCACCAGCCAGGCCGTGCCCACGGCCAGCCGCACGCCGGTGAGCATGTAGGGCAGCACCGAGGGCAGCAGGATGCGGGTGGCGATCTTCCACTCGGAGAGGTCGAGCACGCGCGCCACGTTCATGTAGTCCTGCGGCACGCGCTGCACGCCGACGGCGGTGTTGATGACCATGGGCCAGATCGAGCAGATGAAGATGGTCCAGATGGCGGCCGGGTCGGCCGACTTGAAGACCAGCAGCCCGATCGGCAGCCAGGCCAGCGGCGAGACCGGGCGCAGCAGGCTGATGATGGGGTTGAACATGCGCGAGAGGAAGGTGAAGCGGCCGATGGCGAAGCCCGCCGGAATGCCGACCAGCGCGGCCAGCCCGAAGCCCAGGCCCACGCGCTGCAGCGAGGCCAGCACGTTCCAGCCGATGCCCTGGTCGTTGGGGCCGGCACGGTAGAACGGGTCGGCGAACAGTTCGACGGCCGCCGCCCAGGTCGCCAGCGGCGTCGGGATGCCGTCGCCGGTGTGCGCGACCACGCTCCACACGGCCACCAGCACGGCCAGCCCCAGAACCGGCGGCAGCAGCGCCGCGAAAAGGCGGCGGAGCCAGCGTGCCAGCGCCGGCTCTGCAGGGGATCGCGGGGCTGCCGGCGGCGCGGAGGCGCTGCCGGTCGTGGCGGGTGCCGCATGGGCGGTGGCCGGGGCCGCCGGGGTCGGTCGGGCGGGTGGATCGGCGAGGGGATCGGCTGGGCCGTGGAAAACTGCGCTGACCATGGTGGTTTCCTTGTGGGGCAGGGGGGCGGGTGGGGGGTCAGGCTTTGACGGCGAACGAGTCGGCGTAGGCCTTGGGGTCCTTGCCGTCCCAGACCTTGCCGTCGAGCAGCTTGCTGCTGCGCAGCTCGCCCGTCGGCAGCGGGATGTTGGCGGCGGCGGCGGCCTGCTTGTAGAGGTCGATGCGGTTGACCTTGCGGGCGATGCCCAGATAGTCCGGATGGTCCTTGAGCAGGCCCCAGCGCTTGTGCTGGGTCAGGAACCACATGGCATCCGACAGGTAGGGGTAGTTGACTTGGCCGTTGTCCGAGAACTTCATGTGGTCCGGGTCGTCCCAGGTCTTGCCCAGGCCGTCCTGGTAGCGGCCCAGGATGCGGTCGATGATGGCCGACTTGTCGGTGTTGACGTAGGCGCGCGCGGCGATGGTCTCGGCCATCTTCTGCTTGTTCGACAGCGAGCTGTCGATCCAGCGGCCGGCCTCCAGCACGGCGGCGGCGACCGCCCGGCAGGTGTTGGGGTTGGCGTCGGCGAAGGCGGCGGTGGTGCCCAGCACCTTCTCGGGGTGGTCCTTCCAGATGCCCTGCGAGGTCGCGGCGGAAAAACCGATGCCGTCGAGGATGGCGCGGTGGTTCCAGGGCTCGCCCACGCAGAAGCCGTCCATGTTGCCCACGCGCATATTGGCCACCATCTGCGGTGGCGGCACGGTGATGACCTTGGCGTCCTGCATCGGGTTGATGCCGCCGGCGGCCAGCCAGTAGTAGAGCCACATCGCGTGGGTGCCGGTCGGGAAGGTCTGGGCAAAGGTGTATTCGCGCGGCTGCTTCTTCATCAGCGCGCCCAGCGAGGCCAGATCGGTGGCGCCGGCCTCGGCGAGCTTCTTGGACAGCGTGATGCCCTGGCCGTTGCGGTTGATGGTGAGCAGGCTGGCCACGTCGGTGCGCGGTCCGCCGATGCCGGCTTGCAGCCCCAGCAGTTCGCCGTAGAGGATGTGGCTGAAGTCGTTTTCGCCGTTGATCAGCTTGTCGCGGACGGTGGCCCAGTTGGCTTCCTTGCTGGGCGTGATCTTGACGCCGTATTTCTGGTCGATGCCCAGCACCGAGGCCATCACCACGCTGGCGCAGTCGGTCAGTGGGATGAAGCCGATCTTGACTTCCTTCTTCTCGGGCGCGTCGGAGCCGGCGGCCCAGACGGGCAGGGTGCCCAGGCTGGCGAACAGCGCGGCGCCGCCCTGGATCAGCGTGCGGCGTTTCAGGCCGGCGTAGGCGTGGGGCACGGGACGGTGGGTATTGGGCATGAGGGCTCCTGGGGTCCAGAAAACGAAAAAGCGCCCATTGCACGCACGCCAGGGACGCTGGCGCGCGGTCAATGGACGCCGTTGTCCAAGGTCGAGCGTGGAGCCGGTCGCGACCGCCACCCCGGCGAGGGGGCTGGAATGGGCATGACAGGCTTCAGGAAACCTGGCCGCCGTTGGCCAGGTGACAATTTGCTAGAGCAAAGGTCGTGCCACGCTGGATGGCCTTTTGTCTGGCATTTGTGGCGTGCAGAAGGGGCTGGGCCGGGCCGTGCACCGCCAGGCAGCACGAAATCTGCCCGCCGTTGGTGCGAGTGGGGGTCTGCGTTGCGGTCGCTGCCGTCAACGGTGCATCGCGCTCCAGGACGCACTGGCTGTGACGCGTGGCAGGGCGATGACCGGGCATGCTCGATGTTGTGCCAAGAGCGCGGACGATGGGCCGAGATGCTGAAAAAGTACCGTCTCCGGCTTTTCCCCGTGCGGGTTCTCTCGGGATGAAACAGAATGTGTAAACACCATGCTTCCTCACGACCTGCGCCGGTCGTGCCTTCGTCATGTTTGACCTCCGCAATCTGAAGATCCGCTTCCAACTGCTGCCTACGCTGCTGTTTGGTGCCTTCGTGATCATCCTGACGTCGGTGTCGGCCACCATCGCCGTATCCAAGGCGCGGCAGATGGCCGAGGACAGTGCGCGCGAACTCTTTTCACAGATCGTGCAGCGCAATGTGGACCGGCTCGGCGCCTCGATCCGGGGCATCGTGCTGGCGGTGGACGAACAGAGCCAGCGCCAGGTGCCGCGCCTGTTCGAGGACGAGGGGGAGGGTGAGGGCCGCGCCTCGGTTCTGCCTACGCTGGTGACGCTGCTGCGCGCGTATCCCGACGCCTATGGCTTCTACATCGGCTTTGCCGACGACGATTACTTCCAGGCCATCGGCGTGCGCGGCAACGCCCAGGTCGCCCGCCAGATCGGCGCGCCCGAGGGCACGATCTTCGCGCTGCGTTCCATCATCCGCCAGGCCGATGGCTCGCGCCGCGAACGCTGGACCTACCTCGACGTCGACGAGGTGCCGATCGGCCAGACCGAGCGGCGTGCGGTCTATGCGCCCTCGGTCCGGCCGTGGTTCATCGCGGCGCAGGCCTCCGCTTCGTTGCAGGTGACGGAGCCCTACACCTTCGCGTCGCTCGGCGCGATGGGCTTCACATTCTCGCGGGCGCTGAGCAGCGGCGCCGGCGTGTTTGGTGCCGATGTCTCCTTCGCCGAGTTGCAGGCTTTCGCCGCCGCCACCATCGACGGCGGCGGTGGCGGTTTCGTCGTGGCCGATGCCGACGGCCACGCCCTGGTGGCGCAGGCCTCTGGTCGGTTCGGTGAACAGCCGGTATCGCTGGGCGAGCCGTTGCGAGCCGCCCGCAATGCCTTTTTCGCCGAGGCCGGCCGTGTCGTGACCGAGGGCAGCCGCATCGCCATGGTGGATGGCGAGGCGATCGCCTACGCCTCGCGCAACGTGGACCTGCTGCCGGGCCGCACGCTGCATGTGTCTGCCTTCGCGCCGATGAGTCTCTATGCCGACCCGATCCAGCGTACCCGCAACGAGATTTTGCTGCTGGCGGGGGGCACCCTCATCATCTTCCTGCCGCTGGCCTACTGGGCATCGCGCCGCATCGCTGGCACCCTGGGCGCGCTCACGCGGGAGTCCGAGCGCATCCAGAACATGGACTTCCGCGACGGCGAGCCGGTGCAGTCCGTCTTCTACGAAATCGGGCTGCTCGGCCGTGCGCTGCAGACCATGAAATCGGCCATCCGCCAGCGTACCGAGGCGCTCGATGGCGCGCTCGCCCAGCTCGAAGGGTTGGTGCACAGCGGTATCCAGCTCGCCTCCGGCCAGAGCCAGGAGAGCCTGCTGCGCCAGGCGCTGGAAAGCGCCGTGCGCCTGGCCGGCGCCCAGGGTGCGCAGTTTTGGTTGGCCGGTGACGCGGCGGGCAGCCCCGGACTGGACCTGCGGCTGGCCTGTGCCCACGGCAGCGCGCTCGGCGACGCGGCCGTCGTGGGTGGCCGCACGAATCATCCCTGCGTGCAGGTGGCGCGGCGGCGCGAGCCGCTGCGCATCGGCACCGCCGAGATGGCCGGCTGGGACCTCGCCGGCATCACCAGCGGCCAGCCACCACGTGCCTTGCTGGCCGTGCCGGTGCTGGCCCGCGGGGAACGGCTGCTGGGCGTGTTGTTGCTGGCCGATCCGCAGACCGCGCGCGGCGCGGCGCTGCCGGAGTTCGCGCCTGATGTCGTGCCCTATGCGCGCACGCTCGCGGCCCAGGCCGGCATCGGGCTGGAGAACATCGGTCTGCTGGCCGCGAAGCGCGAGCTGATGGACTCATTGGTCCAACTGATCGCCAGCGCCATCGACGCGAAGAGCGCCTACACCGGTGGGCATTGCGCGCGCGTGCCCGAACTGGCCGTCATGCTGGCCGAGGCGGCGGCGGACGTCGGGGACGGTCCGCTCGCCGCCTTCCGTTTCGAGACGGATGACGAGTGGCGTGAATTCCGCATCGGCGCTTGGCTGCACGATTGCGGCAAGGTCACCACGCCCGAGTACGTGGTCGACAAGGGCAGCAAGCTGGAGACCCTCTACAACCGTATCCACGAGGTGCGCACCCGCTTCGAGGTGCTGCTGCGCGATGCCGAGATCGCGCGCCTGCAGGCCCTGGCCGGCGGCGCCGACGCGCAGGCGGCCCAGGCGGCCTTCGATGCGCGCAGCCGGCAATTGCAGGACGACTTTGCCTTCGTCGCGAGGAGCAACGTGGGGACCGAGTTCACCGCGCCCGAGGTCCACGCGCGGTTGGCGGCCATTGGCGCGCAGACCTGGACGCGGCATTTCGACGACCGCCTGGGCCTGTCGCATGCCGAGGAGGTGCGGCTTGCCGCCATCCCGGCGCAGCCGCTGCCCGTGGCAGAGGCCTTGCTGGCCGACAAGCCCGAGCACATCCAGCCGCGCACCGGGCGCGACCAACTCCCCGCATCGCTCGGCTTCAACATGCCGGTGCCCCAGCACCTGTATAACCATGGCGAGCTGTACAACCTGGGCATCGACCGCGGCACGCTCACGCCCGAGGAACGCTACAAGATCAACGAGCACGTCGTGCAGACCATCGTCATGCTCGAACAGCTTCCGCTGCCGGCGAATCTGCGCCGCGTGCCTGAGTACGCAGGCACCCACCACGAGACGCTGACCGGCTCTGGCTACCCGCGCGGGCTGACGGCCGAACAACTCTCGGTGCCTGCGCGCATCATGGCCATCGCCGACGTGTTCGAGGCGCTGACGGCCTCGGACCGCCCCTACAAGAAGGCCAAGACGCTGTCCGAGGCGGTAAACATTCTGGCGGGCTTCAAGAAGCGTGGCCACATCGACCCGGTGCTGTTCGACCTGTTCCTGTCCTCGGGCGTGTACCGGCGCTATGCGGAGCGCTTCCTGGCGCCGGAGCAGATCGACGAGGTGGATGTGGCGGCATACGTGGGGTGAGGCGCAGCGCGCCTGCGGATCTTGATACCCGACAGGACGTTGGCGACGACGTGGGCGCCGGGGTCGGGCCTGCCGGCTGGTCGGTGGCGGTCAATCTGTCGCCGCTGCCGTCCGAGGTGCTGGCGGTGCCCGTGGCTCAGTCCGACCCCGAGGCCAGGTAGTTTTCGAGCGCCAGCACTGACTCGGCGACCTCGATGAGGCGCCGGTTCTGCTCCATCGCCGTCTGGCGCAGCATGCGGTAGGCGGCTTCCTCGGTCAGGTGGCGGTGCGCCATCAGCAGGCCCTTGGCGCGTTCGACCACCTTGCGCTCGTGCAGCGCGGCGCGCACGGTGGCGAGTTCGTCGCTCATGGACTGCAGGCGCTGCGACTGCTCGTTGAGCATCTCCAGGATGGCGCGCTCGACCTGCGGGCCATAGGGGCTGAAGCCCGCCTGCGGGGCCGGCTGCCGCGCCAGCGCGGCGCGGCCCGGCGTGGTGTCGAAGAAGCGGCTGGCCGGCGGCGGCTCGGCGGGCAGCGACGCGGGCGGCATCGGCACGTCTTCCTGCTGTGCCAGGGCTTGCAGCAGGCGTTCGTGGGCGAGCAGGTCGTCGCGCGAGCGGTTGATCTTCTCGCGGCAGAGCTGGCGCAACTGCTGCGCCATGAAATCCTCGACGTGCTTCATGGCGTCGATGCGGCGCGTGCAGCACTCGAACCAGGTCAGGCTCTGGTCAGCATCGAGCTGGCCGGTCGGCGCGGTGCAGGCGATGCGGCGCAGCCGCTCGAGCTCGGCGAGATTCTGGCCGGCCTGCGCGCCGCGCCACAGCGACTGCGCCTCGTCGTCGGCGAAATTGGTGAAGGTCTGCAGGCAGCGCTCCTGGGTGTCGATCAGGTTGAGCAACTGCTGTCGCTGGGGCGCCGAGGCCTGGCCAGCGGCGAACACGGCGGCGCCGGCCGCGCGCTCCTGGCCGGCCGTCTCCTTGCCCTGCATGAAGTTGAAGTAGGCCACCAGCAGGCGCGAAATCTGCGGGTCGGTGGCGCTGTCAGCGGCCTCGAACACCACCGCGATCAGGCTGGCGACGAGCTGGACGTAGGCCGCCACCGTCTCCTCGGGCGTGATGCTCAGGGCCTCGATGCGCTGGCGCAGGCCGCCCAGCGCTTCCAGCCCGTGCAGCGCGTAGGCGATGCGGCTGAACAGGCGGGCGCGGCTGCCGGGGTGGCCGGCCTGGGTCTCGAGCTGGTCGAAACAGGCGCGGGCCTGCGCCACCGCCTGGTCGCTGGCGGCGGCCAGCGCACGGCGCTGGACGGCGAAGCGCTGGCCGGCGGAGGCGACGAACAGGTTGGAGGCGCCGCGCTCGCGCTGCAACTCGTGGCAGAGCTGGCCGAGCACCAGCGCGAGTTCGCTGGTGCGGGCCAGTTGCTCGAGTTCGTCGATCTCGCATTGGCGCGCGGCAATCAGGAAACTGAGGGCAGACTTCATCGGGGGGCGTGTTCCAGGTCTGGAAAATCTGGGCAAGGGCGCGTGGTGCCGCCATTGTCGGCCACTGGCGTGCCGCGCGGGCGGGCCGGGGGATAATCCGGGGCTTTGCAATCAAGCTGCCTCATGCGAGTTCTCGGCATCGAATCTTCCTGCGACGAAACCGGCGTCGCGCTGGTCCAGGCGCATGCGCCGCAGGCCGACCTGGCGGTGCCGGTGCCTGTGCTTTTGGGGCAGGCGCTGCACAGCCAGATCGCCATGCACCAGGCCTATGGCGGCGTGGTGCCCGAGCTGGCCAGCCGCGACCACATCCGCCGCGTCATCCCGCTGACGCGCCACGTGCTGGAGCAGGCCTCGGCGACGCTGGCCGACATCGACGTGATCGCCTACACGCGCGGCCCCGGGCTGGCCGGCGCGCTGCTGGTGGGCGCGGGCGTGGCCTGCGCCCTGGGCGCGGCGCTGGGCAAGCCGGTGCTGGGCATCCATCACCTCGAAGGTCATCTGCTGTCGCCCTTCCTGAGCGCCGATCCGCCCGAATTTCCCTTCGTGGCGCTGCTGGTCTCGGGCGGCCACACGCAGCTCATGCGTGTCGACGGCGTCGGCCGCTACGAACTGCTGGGCGAGACCATCGACGACGCTGCCGGAGAAGCCTTCGATAAGTCGGCCAAGCTGCTCGGCCTGGGCTACCCGGGCGGCCCGGCGCTGTCCAAGCTGGCCGAGCAGGGCCGGGGCGACGCCTACCGGCTGCCGCGCCCGCTGCTGCACAGCGGCGACCTGGATTTCTCCTTCGCCGGTCTCAAGACCGCCGTGCTGACGCAGGCCAAAAAGCTGGGCGAGGCGCTGCACGACCCGGCCTCGCCGGCCAAGGCCGACCTGGCCGCCTCCACCCAGGCGGCGATCGTTGACGTGCTGCTGCGCAAGTCCATGGCCGCGCTCGCGCAGACCGGCCTCAAGCGCCTGGTGGTGGCCGGCGGCGTGGGGGCCAACCGGCACCTGCGCGAGCAGCTCAACCTGGCCTGCCAGCGCGCCGGCGTGCGCGTGCACTACCCGGAACTGGCCTTGTGCACCGACAACGGCGCCATGATCGCGCTGGCCGGGGCGATGCGCCTGCAGGCCGGCATCCAGCAGCCGACCACCGAATATGCCTTCGACGTCAAGCCGCGCTGGCCGCTGGATGTGGCGCTGCGCGGCAGTGAACGGGCTTTGGCGTCCGATTGAGCCTCAGCGTGAGGGAGATCAGCCGGCGCTGGCCCGGATGCGCCAGACGCAGGCCGCCGCCAGCAGCAGCGGCACGGCCAGCGCGGTGAAGTATTCGGCGCGCGTCCATCCGGCGGCGATCAGCAGGCCTGCGAGGGTGGGGCCCACGGTGGCGCCCAGGCGGCCGATGCCCAGCGCCAGGCCGGTGCCGGTGGCGCGCACGGCGGGCGGGAACACCGCCGGGGCCAGCGCATAAAGGCCAATCATGCCGCCGAACATGAAGAAGCCGATGGCCGCGGCCAGCACCAGCAGGCCCTGCAGCGGCGCGGCGCTGAGGCCAAACCCGACCACGGTGACGAAGCACAGCGCCAGCAGCGCCGTGGTCAGCCGCGTCAGTCCCACGCGCGGCGCCAGCAGACCCAGGAACAGGCCGCCGGCGATGCCGCCGAGGTTCATCAGCACCGCGCCCGAGATGCCCTGCTGCACCGACAGACCCATGCTGACCAGCACCTTGGGCGTCCAGTTGGCCAGGAAGTAGAACGACACCATCAGCAGGAAATAGCTCAGGCAGATCAGCACCGTCGGCCGTGCCAGGCCGCCCCGGAACACCGCCGCCAGGCTCGCGCGCGGCGGCCGGGTGTTCGGGTCGGCCTCGGGCAGCGCGGCCAGGGCCGGCAGGCCGAGCTTGCGGCGCAGCGCGTTGAGCTGCGCCAGCGCCGTGCGCGGCCGGCGCGTGAGCAGAAAATCGATCGACTCGGGCATGAACAGCGCCACCAGCGGCAGGGTGATGGCCGAGGCCGCGGCGCCGAACAGGAACACCGCGTGCCAGCCGAACTGCGCGATGATCCACGACGAGGCCAGGCCACCGAGCATGGCGCCGATGGGGTAGCCGATGGCCATGAAGCTGATGGCCAGGTCGCGCCGGCGGTCGCTGGCGTATTCGGCCACCACGGTGTTGATGCCGGCCAGGATGCCGCCCATGCCCAGGCCGGTGAAGACGCGCAGCGCCAGCAACTGCTCCAGGTTCCGCGCGAAGGCGGTGGCGGCCATGCCGGCCGTCAGGATCAGCAGGCAGCCCTGCACGATGGGCCGGCGGCCCATGCTGTCGGCCAGCGGCGCGATGAAGATCGAACCCAGCACCATGCCGGCCAGCCCGGCGCTGAAGACCAGCCCGAGCTGGGCCGGCGAGAGCGACCAGGCGGCCGCGATGGACGGGCCGGTGAAGGCCACCGTGAGCACGTCGAAGCCGTCGATCATGCTGATGAACACGCACAGGGCGATGGCCACGATCTGAAAGGGGCGCATGGGCGCGCCGCGCAAGGTCTGCTGGGTGTCGGCGGGCATGATGCTCAGGCCTGGCCCCAGACTTCCTGGGCGGTTTCCACCACCAGGCGCAGCTTGGCGCGCTGGGCCTCGACGGCGATGTCGTTGCCATGCACCGTGCTGGCGAAGCCGCATTGCGGCGACAGCGCCAGCTGTTCGAGCGGCACGTGGCGCGCGGCCTCGTCGATGCGGCGCTTGAGCGTGTCCTTGGATTCAAGCGTGCCGAATTTGGTGGAGACTAGGCCCAGCACGGCGACCTTGCCCTTGGGCAGGAAGCGCAGCGGGCGGAAGTCGCCGCTGCGGTCGTCGTCGTACTCCAGGAAATAGGCGTCGAGATTCATCTCCGACAGCAGCGCCTCGGCCACCGGCTCGTAGTTGCCGCTGGCCGCATGCGTGCTCTTGAAGTTGCCACGACACAGGTGAATGCCCAGAATCATGCCCTCGGGTTTGTGCGCGACCACCTTGTTGATGAAGCGCGCGTAGCGGTGCGGCAGCTCGTCCGGGTCGTCGCCGCGCTGGCGGGCCGCCTCGCGCATCTTCTCGTCGCACAGATAGGCCAGGTTGGTGTCGTCCATCTGCACGTAGCGGCAGCCGGCGGCCGCCAGCGACTTCAGCTCGTCGCCATAGGCGCGTGCCACGTCGTCGTAGAAGTCCGGCTCCAGCTCGGGGTAGTGCTCGCGGCTGATGCCGGCGCGCCCGCCGCGAAAGTGCAGCATGGTGGGCGAGGGGATGGCGACCTTGGCTACGCTGCCGGGCGCGAGCTGGCTTTGCAGGTATTCGAAGTCGGCGCGCTGGATGTCCTTGATGTGGCGCACCTTGTCGACCACCTGCATCACCGGCGGGGCCAGTTCGAGCTTGCCGTCCGGGCGCTCGATGGTGACCGGCTCGCCGCTGAAGACGCCGCCCAGCTGGCGCAGGAAATCGACGTGGAAATAGGTGCGGCGGAATTCGCCGTCGGTGATGCTCTGCAGGCCGATGTCTTCCTGGAACTTGACGATCTCGGTGATCGCCCGGTCCTCGATCCGACGCAACTGGCCCGCGTCGATTTCACCCTTGGCGAACTGCTCGCGGGCCGCCAGCAGGAATTGCGGGCGCAGGAAACTGCCGACGTGCTCGGCGCGGAAGGGGGGATTCAGGGGAGTTGTCATGTGGATAGTCCTGGAGGGATGAAGTCGTCACGGCGGCCGGTAGGCCGGCCCGCAACAGGCAGCCACTCGCACCGCTTGAGGTCGCCGAGGGGCAGCCAGCATAGCCATTCTCGGCAGATGCGCATCATCGCGTCAAACGGGTTTTTCTCATTGATGGATGAAAGTTCTTCATGGTTCAGGGGGCTCGCTCATTCTGTTGACATGCCGCTTTCCTGGATCACCGTGCGCCAGCGCAGGATTTCGCGCGTGATGAGGCTGGCGAAGACCTGGGGGGGTTGAGGCGTGGCTTGGGCGCCCTCGCTTTCCAGCCGCTGGCGTATGGCGGTGGAACCGAGGTCTTGATTGATCTGCGTGTTGAGTTTGTCAATGATGGCCGCGGGCGTGCCCGCCGGTGCCACGATGCCGTACCACTGATCGGCATCGAAGCCGGGGTAGCCGGATTCGGCGACGGTGGGTACGTCGGACAGCAAGGGGATACGCTGTGGCGAGGAAACGGCGAGCGCACGGATTTGTCCGGCCTTGATCTGTGCCCACACGGCGGGAACACCGGTGAACATGAGCTGGATTTGCCCACCGAGCAGATCGGTGACGGCTGGCGCGGTGCCTTTGTAGGGCACGTGCGTCAACGAGATGCCGCTTTTGAGCTTGAGGTATTCGGTGGTGATGTGGGCCGCGCTGCCATTGCCGCCCGAGCCGTAGTTGATCTCGCGGGGATGGGCCTGGGCGTAGGCCACGAATTCCTGGAGCGTGCGCACGGGCAGCGACGGATGGACCACCAGCACATTTGGAACCCGTGCCACCCAGGCCACGGCCGCGAAGGCGTTGAGGGGATCGTAAGGCAGTTGGCGATAGAGCGACGGCGTGACGGCCAGTGTGCCGATGTGGCCCATCAGCAGCGTGTAGCCGTCGGCGCGTGATTTGGCGACGCGGTCGGCGCCGATGCTGCCGCCCGCGCCCGGGACATTCTCGATGATCACGGGCTGTTGCCAGGCTTGCGTCAACTGCTGGCCGATGGTGCGGCCCAGGATGTCGGTCGAGCCGCCGGGCGTGAAGGGCACGATCAGGCGAATCGGCTTTTCGGGGTAGCGGGCGGCGTCTGCGTCGCCACTGGCCGTGGCTGCGGCCCGCGCGCCCTGGCCGAGCAGGCCGCAGCCCGCCAGGCCCAGCAGCATGCGGTTGAGGTCGCGCCGTGAGGCGCGCGTCGGGGGAAAAGCCGAATCGGTCATGGTCTTGTCTCCAGGTGTTGGACGTGTGATGTTCTTCAGGCGCGGGGGGCGGCAGCGGCCAGCAGGCGATCGGCATAGTGCTGCCAGGGCGCATCCGCTGCAATGCCGTTGAAGCAGCCCTCGCGCGCCAGATCGGCGACCCAGTCCTGCTTGGCGGCGATGGCCGCAGCCATGACGGGCTCGACCCCGGCTTCGTTGACGGTGCGCGCGGCCTCGCGCATCTCCTCGGCGCGCCGTTTGCCGTGCTGCACCACGCGGCTGAAGAAGTAGGCGCCCTGGCGGGCCCAGTCGATGTGCGGGAAGGTTTCCTGCAGCGTGGGCAGAACATGCTCCTCGACGCCGTAGAAACGGGCCGTGGCGTAGCTTTCGATGACCAATGCTTCCAGCCCCTTGATCATGACGCTGCGGCTCATCTTGATGGCCGAGGCCACCCCCAGTTCAGCCGAGACGGCCTGGGCATCCATGCCCCAACGCTGTAGCAGGTCCGCCATTTCGCGGGCATGCGGGCCGCCGAGCAGCATGGGCACGCGGATGCCGTAAGGCGGCACCGAAGTCATCACGCCCGCTTCCACATAGTGGCCGCCGGCGCCGGCGATGGCCTGCGCCGCTTGGCGCTTGGTGCCGGGCGAGGCCGAGTTGAGGTCGACGAAAAACGTACCGGGCCGGAGGTGGCGAGCGCTGGCGCAGGCCACTTCCAGCGTGTTCGATGCCGTGACGGCTGAAAAGATCAGGTCGGTGTTTGCGCACAGTTCGGCCAGGTCGTGCGCGGGTTGGACCGGAGACTCGGCGGCGGAATCGCCGGTGCGCGGCGTGTCGATGAAGCGGATGTCCCAGGCATGGACCGACGCCACGCCCGGCTGGTCCGCGAGGCCGCGTGCGAAGATGCCGCCCACCTCGCCGTAGCCGACGATGCCGATGCGATGAGTCTGCTTCATAAAGCTCCAGTCGTGGCCCGATCGTTTTGCGGGCGTTGGGTTGAGAACGTCAACACACTCCAAGAGAGGGGAATGAGTCTGTTCGAAAGGTCCGATGAGCTTGGCAGAGGCCAAGGGGACGGGGGTTCCAATAGGGCGGACTCACTGTTCTAATTTGTCGATGTTGTTTACTGGAAAACCCTGGCGGTCCCGTGTGGGGCACCGTGCTGCGGAGGGATGGGTTTGATCGCCTTGCACCATCTGCGCGTGTTTGCCGTCGTGGCGCGCCTGGGGCGCGTGCGCCGTGCGGCGGACAGCCTCATGCGCGCGCCTTCTGCCGTGAGCCGTTCGATCGATCTGCTGGAGCGGCAATTGGGCAGCCCGGTGTTCGAGCGCCAGTCGCGCGGCATGATCCTGACGCGCGCGGGCGAACTGGCGCTGGCGCGCTACGCGCGGCTCGAACAGCATCTGTCGGTCGTCTTGAGCGAAGCCGGTATCCGAGGTGCTGAAGCGCCACCCGGTGTGGTCGAGCAACTGTTCGACGAGCGGCGGCTGATGGCTGCCTCGCTGCTTGCGGATTTGCAGCGCATGGCGGACGTGGGCCTGCGCCTGCAGATCCGCCAACCCGCCGTCAGTGCCGCCATCCATGGGTTGGAGCATGCGCTGGGGCAGCCCTTGTTTCGCCGCCACGGGCATGGACTGCAGGCCAGTGGACCGGGCGTGCGCTGGCTGCGTCGTTTTGATCTCGCGCTGTCCGAACTGCGTGATCTGGAAGCCGATGTGGCCGCCTTGCGGGGCAGCCTGGAGGGCCGGATCGTGATTGGTGCGCTGCCGCTGATGCGCACGCGCGTGCTGCCGCAGGCCATTGCCCGGCTGCTGGCCGCGCATCCTCGCTTGCAGGTGCGTGCACACGAGGACCCTTACGAGGCTTTGTGCGCCCGGCTGCGGCGCGGCCACATCGACTTCATCCTGGGCGCTTTACGACCCCAGATCGAAGCTGATCTGAGCAGCGAGCCGCTGTTTGTCGAGCGCCTGGGTGTGATCGCGGCGGCTCGTCATGCGCTGGCGGGCCGCCGTACCCTGGAATTGTCCGACCTGCGGGGCCAGGCCTGGGTGCTGTCGCGACCCGACACGCCCTTGCGTGCCTCGCTGGCGCAGTTCTTTGCGCAACGGGGGGAGTCGCCGCCCCGCCCTTCGGTGGAAACAGGGGACTTGGCACTGGTTCGTGGCTTGCTGTACGAAGCTGGCATGCTGACGGTGTTGTCCACGCACCAGTTGCAACACGAAATCGACGCGGGCGCCGTGTGCGTGCTCCCGGTGGATCTCCAGGGCTTGCATCGCACCATCGGGGTGACCGTGCGCAAGGATGCCTGTTTGACGCCCGGGGCGCAGGCCTTGCTCGACGCGATCAAGGCGCTGTCGCCATCTGTGGATGAATGATGGCGCCTGTGCAGAACCCTCCATGGGGGTGACGGTCCGGATGACGATCGGACGGTAGCCGCTGTGGGCGGTGGCGACGGGTTCGGCGCGATGCCCGCGCACGCCGCTGGCGCAGACCTGCACCATGCGCCACCCTGGCGCGCCCCATTTCGGGTCAATTTGGACCATTTGGTCAGTCAATTTTTATGGATTGATGGTAAATATTTGATTTGAAAGGAAATTTTTTATTGGCATGGTGCGTGCTTTGAGACGGAGAGCGTGTTTTTGATCCTGTCCATCCGATGCGCCGCCCGCGCGGTCATCGTCCTTTCCAAGGAGCGTGCACCATGAAAGTCGGCGTCTTCATCCCCATCGGCAACAACGGCTGGCTGCTGTCCGAGAACGCCCCGCAGTACCAGCCCACCTTCGAACTCAACAAGCGCATCACGCTGGAGGCCGAGCACTACGGGTTGGACTTCGCGCTGTCCATGATCAAGCTGCGCGGCTTCGGCGGCAAGACCGAGTTCTGGGACCACAACCTCGAGTCCTTCACGCTCATGGCCGGGCTGGCCGCCGTGACCAGCAAGATCAAGCTGTTCGCCACCGCCGCCTCGCTGGTGATGCCGCCGGCCATCGTGGCGCGCATGGCCTCGACCATCGACTCGATCTCGGGCGGGCGCTTCGGCGTCAACCTGGTGACGGGCTGGCAGCGGCCCGAGTATTCGCAGATGGGGATGTGGCCGGGCGACGCCTTCTTCGGCACGCGCTACCAGTACCTGGGCGAATACGCGCAGGTGCTGCGCGAACTGTGGGGGCAGGGGCGCAGCGACTTCAAGGGCCAGCACTTCCAGATGGACGACTGCCGCCTGAGCCCGCGCCCGCAGGCCGACATGAAGCTGATCTGCGCGGGCGCCAGCGACGCCGGCATGGCCTTCTCGGCCCAGTACGCCGACTACAACTTCTGCTTCGGCAAGGGCATCAACACGCCCAAGGCCTTCGCGCCGGCGGCCGAGCGCCTGATTGCCGCCACCGCCAAGACCGGCCGCCAGGTCGGCACCTACGTGCTGATGATGGTGATCGCCGACGAGACCGACGAGGCCGCGCGCGCCAAGTGGGAGCACTACAAGGCCGGCGCCGACCAGGAGGCCATCGCCTGGCTGGGCGAGCAGGGCGCGGCCGACAAGACCTCGGGCGCCGACACCAACGTGCGCCAGATGGTCGACCCGACCTCGGCCGTCAACATCAACATGGGCACGCTGGTGGGCTCCTACGCCAGCGTCGCGCGCATGCTCGACGAGATGGCCGAGGTGCCCGGTGCCGAGGGCGTGCTGCTGACCTTCGACGACTTCGTGCAGGGCGTGCACAACTTCGGCGAGCGCATCCAGCCGCTCATGCGTTCGCGCGTGGATGCTGATAGCCCCATCCCCTCGCGCGTCGGCGCGCCCCGGCTGCGCGCCGCCTGAACCGCCCATCGCTCATCGCCGATTGCCATGACCCAGAAAACCAACCAGACCCTCACCTCGCGCGAGCCCGTGGGCCTGCCCGAGGCGCTCGCCAGCCTGGCCCCGGGCGCGCCCGCGCCCGCGCGGCTGCTGCCCACGCGGCCCGAGCCGCTGGCCTTCTTGCCGGCGCAGACCGCGCTCATCGTGGTCGACATGCAGAACGCCTACGCCTCGCCGGGCGGCTACGTCGACTCGGCCGGCTTCGACATCTCGGGCGCGCAGGGCGTGATCGCCAACATCGCGCGCGCCATCGACGCCGCGCGCGCCGGCGGCGTGCAGGTGGTGTTCCTGCAGAACGGCTGGGACGCCCAGTACGCCGAGGCCGGCGGCCCCGGCTCGCCCAACTGGCACAAGTCCAACGCCCTCAAGGCCATGCGCCGGCGCCCCGAGCTGCAAGGCCGCTTCCTGGCCAAGGGCGGTTGGGACTACGAACTGGTCGAGGCCCTGCAGCCCCGGCCCGGCGACCTGGTGGTACCCAAGACGCGCTACAGCGGCTTCTTCAACAGCACGCTGGACTCGACGCTGCGCGCGCGCGGCATCCGCAACCTGGTCTTCACCGGCATCGCCACCAACGTCTGCGTGGAGTCCACGCTGCGCGACGCCTTCCACCTCGAATACTTCGGCGTGCTGCTCGAAGACGCCACCCACGAGCTGGGCGGCGCGGCCATCCAGGCGGCGGCGGTCTACAACGTCGAGACCTTCTTCGGCTGGGTCGGCGACGTCGCGTCCTTCTGCGGCGCGCTGGCGCCGACGCCGGCGCTCGCTGCCGCCACAGCCACTGCGAACGCCACCGCCGAGACCGCCTGACCGGGTGGCCGGCCAGGCCGCCCCCTCTTTCTTTTTCAACCGGAGCCCAGACATGCCCAAAGAAGCCATCATCCCCGCCGGCACCGGCGCGCCGCTCGCCCCCTACGTGCCGGGCACGCTCGCCGACGGCGTGCTCTACGTTTCCGGCACCCTGCCGCTGGGCGCGGACAACAGCGTCGTCCACGTGGGCGACGCCGCCGCGCAGACGCGCCATGTGCTCACCACCATCCAGCGCGTGGTCGAGGCGGCTGGCGGCACCCTGGACGACGTCACCTTCAACCACATCTTCCTCAAGGACTGGGCCGACTACGCCGCCATCAACACGGTCTACGCCGAGTTCTTCCCGGGCGTGAAGCCGGCGCGCTATTGCATCCAGTGCGGCCTGGTCAAGCCCGACGCGCTGGTGGAGATCGCCTCCGTCGCCCACCTCGGCAAGAAGTAGGCGCCATGGCCCTGACCTACGACCTCCACGGCCCCGCCGACGCGCGCGAGACGGTGCTGCTGTCGTCCGGCCTGGGCGGCGCGGCCGCCTTCTGGACGCCCCAGGTCCCGGCGCTGGTCGAGGCCGGCTACCGCGTCATCGCCTACGACCAGCGCGGCACCGGACGCACCGGCGGCGCGCTGCCGCGGCCCTACGGCATCGCCCACATGGCACGCGACGTCGTCGAGATCCTTGACGCCACCGCGACCGAACGCTGCCACTTCCTGGGCCATGCGCTGGGTGGCCTGGTCGGCCTGCAACTCGCCCTCGACGCGCCTGAGCGCGTGGCCAGCCTGCTGCTGGTCAACGCCTGGTCGCGGCCCAACCCGCACTCGGCGCGCTGCTTCGATGCGCGGCTGGAACTGCTGGCCACGAGCGGGCCGCGCGCCTACGTCGAGGCCCAGCCCATCTTCCTCTACCCGGCCGCCTGGGCGGCGGCGCACGCCGAACAGGTGGCGGGCGAGGTGGCGCATGCCCTGGCCCACTTCCCGGGCGCCGACATCATGCGCACGCGCATCGGCGCGCTGCGCGCCTTCGACGTCGATGCGCGCCTGGGTGAGATCGCCCAGCCGGCCTGGATCGCCTGCGCGCAGGACGACGTGCTGGTGCCGTGGACCTGCTCGCAGCGCCTGGCCGAGGGCCTGCCCCACGCGCGGCTGGAGGCCGTGCCGCACGGCGGCCACGCCCACAGCGCCACCGACCCGCAGGCTTTCAACGCCAGCTTACTGGCCTTTCTCGCCGGCCTGCCGCGCGACTGAGCCTTACTGGAGACCCGCCATGGGCGCACCCCACCCTGAACCGACCGCCGCCGCGCCGGCCAAGGCCGACTACCGCAACGCCATGGCCTGCCTGGGCGCTGCCGTCAACATCATCACCAGCGACGGCCCGGGCGGCCGCGCGGGCTTCACTGCCTCGGCGGTCTGCAGCGTCACCGACGAGCCGCCCACGCTGCTGGTCTGCCTCAACCGCTCGGCCTCGGTGCATGCGGCTTTCGGCGCCAACGGCGTGCTGTGCGTCAACGTCCTGGCGCCCGGGCACGAAGCCCTGTCCGACCTGTTCGGCGGCAAGACGCCCATGGCCGAGCGCTTCGCCGCCGCCGATTGGGCCACCCTGGCGACCGGCGCGCCGGTGCTGGCCGGCGCCGCGGCCGCCTTCGATTGCCGCGTGGTGCGCAGCGTGGCCGTCGGCACGCACGACGTGCTGTTTTGCGAAGTGGCCGCGCTCGCGCGCTCCGGCGTGGGCGACGGGCTGGTCTACTTTGGCCGGCGCTACCACGGCCTGCGCGCGCAGGCCGCGCTGGCCTGATTTTTTGCCGCCGGGCCGCCCCAAGGCAAAAAGCCGTCCCCTCGGGGGACCGGGCGAGTGCGCAGCGCTTGGCCGAGGGGTCTTTTTTGCCGCTGGGGTCAGGGCGCCGCCGCGCCGTCCGCCGCTGTGCCCGGCGCACTGGGCAGGACGCCATGGAGCACGGTGCGCGTGACCTGCGCCACGGTCGACTCGAAGAACGCCGCGTCGCGCAGCGACTGGCCGGTGACGGCCTCGACTTGCACCGCGAAGTCGGCATAGTGCTGCGTCGTCGCCCACAGCTGGAACAGCAGGTGGTGCGGATCGACGTCGGCTAGCCGGCCCGCCGCGATCCAGGCGTGGATCACTTCCGACTTGCGCTCGACCAGTTCGCGCAGCGCGCTGGCGAGTTCGTCGCGCAGCAGCGGGGCGCCCTGGATCATCTCCAGGCAGAACAGGCGCGAGGCATCGGGCCGGTCGCGCGAGAGCGCCAGCTTGCGGCGGATGTAGCCGGCCAGCGCCTGGGCCGGGTCCTGCTCGGCGCTGAAGCCGCGCAGCGGCTCCAGCCACAGCGCCAGCAGCTCGCGCAGCACGCTCACGTACAGATCTTCCTTGCTGCCGAAGTGGTAGAGCAGGTTGCTCTTGGACACGCCGGCCGCGCCGGCGATCTGGTCGATGGCCGTGCCGTGCAGGCCGTAGCGCGAAAACAGGGCAAGCGCGGCCTGCACGATGGCCGCGCGCTTGTCCTGCATCGACTGCTGGCGCGTGGCCCTGCCGGGCGGCCCCAGTTTCTTGCGAGGCGCGCGCGCAGCCCGGGCGCGGGAAGGCAGGGAGTCGGTCATGCCCATCATCGTAGCGAAGCGCGGCGTGCCTGGGCGGCGCTAGAGCCCTACGCGGCGCATGCCTTTGCGGCGAGACCGAGGGATTTGATCGGAGAATGCGTCTCGACGTACGGGTAAACCCGGGGCGTCGCCATCCTGCTCCGAGGGCGGCGACCCCCCGGGAACCATGCGCAGACCGACCGACCGGAACGCTGACCGAGAGAGACAGAGCATGACCCCTGAACGCATTCTTTACGCCCCCTTCCATGCGCGCGTGATGAGCGCGGCCGACGCCGCCGCCTTCATCCGCCCCGGCGAGACTGTCGCCATGAGCGGCTTCACCGGCTCCGGCTACCCCAAGGAGGTGCCGCTGGCGCTGGCCAAGCACATCGAGGCCGCGCATGCGCGTGGCGAGGCCTTCAAGATCCGCGTGCTCACCGGCGCCTCCACCGCGCCCGAACTCGACGGCGCGCTGGCCAAGGTCGATGCCATGAGCCTGCGCCTGCCCTTCCAGGCCGACCCGGACGCCCGCCAGCGTATCAACGACGGTCGCATGGAATACATCGACGCGCACCTCAGCCACGTCGCCCAGCACACCTGGTTCGGCTTCTACGGTGACATCGACACCGCCGTGGTCGAGGTCTCGGCCATCCGCGAGGACGGCACGCTGGTGCCCTCGACCTCGGTCGGCAACAACAAGACCTGGCTGGACCTGGCGCGCCGCGTCATCATCGAGGTCAACGAATGGCAGCCGGCCGGCGTCGACGGCATGCACGACGTCTACTACGGCACCGCGCTGCCGCCCCAGCGCAAGCCGATTCCCCTCACGCACCCGGGCGAGCGCATCGGCGACCGCTACCTGCGCGTCGATCCGGCCAAGGTGGTCGCCGTGGTCCGCACCCATGGCCCCGACCGCAACAGCCCCTTCAGCCCGGTCGACGCCACCAGCCAGCAGATCGCCGGCCACCTGGTGGATTTCCTCAAACACGAAGTCGCCCGGGGGCGCCTGCCGGCCCAGTTGCTGCCGCTGCAGTCGGGCGTGGGCAACATCCCCAACGCCGTGCTCTTTGGCCTGGGCGCCAGCGGTTTCAAGGGCCTGACCGCCTTCACCGAGGTGATCCAGGACGGCATGCTCGACCTGCTGCGCGACGGCGTGCTCGACATCGCCTCCTGCACCGGCTTCGCCCTCAGCCCGCAGGCCAACGAGGAGTTCAAGCGCAACATCGACTTCTACCGCGAGCGCATCGTCATGCGCACGCAGGAAATCTCCAACCACCCCGAACTCATCCGCCGCCTGGGCTGCATCGGCACCAACGGCATGATCGAGGTCGACCTCTACGGCAACGTCAACTCCACCCACGTCATGGGCTCGCGCATCCAGAACGGCATCGGCGGCTCGGGTGACTTCACGCGCAACAGCTACCTGTCGGTGTTCCTGAGCCCCAGCACGGCCAAGAAGGGCAGTATCTCGGCCATCGTGCCCATGGTCAGCCACGTCGACCACACCGAGCACGACGTCTCCATCGTCGTCACCGAGCAGGGCCTGGCCGACCTGCGCGGCCTCTCGCCCAAGCAGCGCGCGCGCGTGCTGATCGACCGCTGCGCGCACCCGGACTACCGCGACGCGCTCGACGACTACTTCGCGCGCGCCCTGCGCGAGAGCTACGGCAAGCACACCCCGCACCTGCTGCCCGAGGCGCTGTCGTGGCACCAGCGCTGGCTGGAGACCGGCAGCATGCTGCCGGCGAATCGGCAGGACGCGGCCGGCGCGTGAGCCTCGCCCTCGCCCGTCGGGGAGGGTCTGCTCAGGTGCGCGGCGTGGGACTCATGCCGCGCCCGGCGAGGGCTGGTTGCGACGCTGCAGGCGCAGCCGTTGCCAACTGCTTCGGATGTGGTCGTCCATCAGGTTGCGAGCCAGTTCTCCGTTGCCACGTGAGATGGCGCGCGTGATGGCGATGTGGTCTTGAATGCTGCTTTCGAAGTGCGCATCGTCGTAGTGAAAGAACGCGCCGGTCACCCTGCGTACGTCGATCAGGCTGGCCACGAATTGAGCCAGGCGCGGGGCCCGCGCCGCGAGCACGATGCACTGATGGAACTGCCGGTTGACCGCCTCGAACTCGGTGCGGAAATCGCCACTGCGGTAGCGGTTGATCGTCGCCAACTGGGCATTCAGGCGCTCCAGTTCGGCCAGGTCGCTTTCGCTGCGGCGCTGCGCGGCCAGGGCTGCGGCGTGTGATTCGAGGTGCGCGCGGAGATCGAAGACTTCATCGTTGTCGCGGTCGGTCCAGGGCGCCACCGCGACGCCGCGCCTGGGCTCGGCGATGACCAGGCCATCTTTTTCGAGCCGCTGGAATGCGGCCCGGATAGGCGTGCGGCTGATGGCCAGTTCCTGCGCCAATGCCAGTTCCTTGAGCCGGTCGCCCGGGCCGTATTCCCCCAGGGTGATGCGCCGGCGCAGCAGGGCATAGACCTCGTCGCTGGAGCCGCGGTGCGGGCCCGGGGCCTGCGCCTTCATGAATGCCCTCCGTTTTCGGCGAGGCAGTCCGGTAGGCTGCGCCCGTCGCCACCGGCGTTGAACGGTCCGATGAAAGCCGGGCCTCGCGTGCGTGGAGGCAAGCGGCGCGAGGAGATCGGTGGAAAAGGCGTCACGGCGAAGTCGGTAGAGGGATGGAGCGAAAAATTGTCTTTTTATTGTGCCATCCTGTTGAGTGATTCGACGATTCGGCTCACATATTCATATAAGCAATGATTGCTTCAAAAAACAATTTAAAAACATAAAAATCAAGGCTTTCACGACTTGACTTGAGGATTTCCCATGACCCAACAGCATGCCGGCTGGCGCATCCGGACCGATTTCGAGCGTGTCCCCGATGCCTTGGTGCAGTCCGCCGGCGCCATTGCCGTGGCCGTGATCGGGGATGTGTCGCACCGCCTCTTCAGCTTCCCGGCGGGATTCCAGAATTACTCGCGCGTGGCGTTGACGGTAGCTGGGCCAGCGTTGACGGTCAAGCTGCGCCCGGGCGACAACCTGTTCCTGCACAAGGCGCTGGATCTTGCCCAGCCGGGCGATGTGCTGGTGGTGGATGCCGCCGGCGCGCTGGACAACGCGATCCTGGGCGAAATGATGGGGCGCTATGCCGTATCGCGCGGGGTGGCCGGCATCGTCATCGATGGCGCCGTGCGCGATGTCGCAGGATTGGCGGATTTGCCGATCCCGGTGGTGGCGCGCGGCGTGACGCCCAACGGGCCGTTCAAATCCGGCCCGGGAGAGATCGGCTACCCGGTGGCCGCGGGCGGGGTGGTGACGGCCGCCGGCGACTTGGTGGTGGTTGATACGGACGGGGTGATCGTGCTGCCGCAGCGCGATGCGGCGCAGGTGGTGGAAAAAGCCCGGGCCCATGCGCAGACCGAGGCGACTTGGGCGCGCCAGATTGCGGAGCACGCCTGGCCACGAGCCT